>NC_022567.1:0-318058 GCF_000478885.1 Adlercreutzia equolifaciens DSM 19450 | reverse complement strand
CGGCTTTTTACTGCTGCCGCTTTTGGGAGACAGCTATGCGGAAGGGCTCGCGGCCGGGCTGTACGCGCTGTGGTCGGTGGCCATCGTGCTCATGATGATCCAGTGCGCCCAGGTGTCTCGGGACGGCGGCATCAACCCGGTGTTCATCTACGGCGTGTTCGGCGGCATCATGTACGGTCTGCACGATGTGGGATTTCTCGGCGGATCGGTGCTGGAAGGGCTAGTCGCAGGGAGCGCCGGGGGCGCAGCGGCCGGCGGAGCCCTGGGCGGCCTGCCGCCCCTTGCCCTGGTGACGATTGCGGCACTGTACCTTCTCGGCATCATGTACTTCATCGGCCAGGGAGGCTTCCGCCGCGTGCTGGCCGACACCGACATCAACGAGATCGAGCTGTTGGCCCTCCAGCGCGGCGGGAAGAAAGGGCCCGCAAGCCGCGTGATCGCCCGTGCCGACAGCGCAGCCGCCATGACCGACACACCATCCGCCGCCTCGGAAGCATCAGCATCTGTTTCTGAAGAAGGTGTCGAAGGAAAGGATGCCGCAATCGCGGATCCCCTCCTCTGCGCTGCCAATACCATCGGTACGCAAGCCGAAAGCGGAGATCACGCGCAGGGAGCGCCTCATAGCGCATCGTCCGGTAGCACTGCAGCTACCCGAGATGGCGCTGCCTTTCGCGACCGTTTCTCGAAGCAGATGGCGGCAGTGCGCGAGTTCTACGGCCTATCGGCCCGCGAGGCGGAGGTGGCCGAGCTCATCGCCCGCGGCAACACCGTGGCCCACATCGCCGAGCTGCTGTTCGTCTCCGAGAACACGGTGCGCACCCATTCCAAGCGCATCTACGTCAAGCTGGACATCCACAAGCGTCAAGAACTCATCGCCCTCGTAGAAAGCTTCGAACCCGAGGGACGATAAAAGCAGGCACGATTCTGAACGCAGTGCGTTCAGAATCGAGATAAACTGCAGGGCGCGTGCCCCTTCTATCGCTCCAGCAGTTGCTCCATGGTGCAACGCAAGGCATGGGACAGGCGGTAGAGGGCTATGCCCTGGGCCTTGTTGATGTCCTTCTGCCGCTGCTCGTACAGCTGGATGGAGCGCACGCCTACCCCTGATGCCTTTGCCAGCTGCGACTGGGAAAGGCCGGCTGCTTCCCGCAAAGTCCGCAGGTTGGTGGCCTTCGCGCGCTCGGCACGCATCTCGTCGAAGATGGCGACGAACTTGCTTTCAGGCGCCTCGTGCAGCGGCCAATACATGGAGCGAATCTCGTCATAGGTGGCGGTCGCGAAAATGGACCGGTAGGAGCAACCCGTGACCATCTGGTAATGCGCAAGCACCCACCCGACCCAGAAGTCCGGCGTCCGGTCATAGCGAAGAGACGGCGCGGGCACTTCATCGCACGGGAGCAGAGGCACCATGATGCGCAGTAAGTCATAGGACGACTTGCCCGCCACGTACACCGGATTCTGCTTTTCAAACTCCTCGGCCAAACCTGACGCCATGAACGCCTGGGCCACCTGCTCGCCCGTGCACCCGGCCAAGTTCACCCCGATATCGAAAACGAATGCCAGCACTTCTTGCAGATCGTGAGCATAAGGCGAAGGCGGCAGCTCGACGACGGCGTATCGATACTCCCCCATGGCCTACCCCTCCCTCATCAAGTCGAGCATGTATACGCCGTTGGGGTCAAAGGGCTCCTTGTGCAGGATGCGGTCGAAGTCCTGGCGCGCCTTCTCATCTCGTCTCATACGCTTCTCATGCCAGAGCGATGCTGACGCGGGCTCGGCTCCTACGAACCTGAGCGCCCCGAAGGCTGCCTCACTCACCGCAACCACCTGACGTCCCAGCCCACCAAGCTTCATCGCGCGCTCAAGCTGTGCGAGACTAATGCGATTCTCCAGAAAAGCCCGGGCAAAAGAAAAGTAGGAATCGTCAGCACGGTGGCCCACGATCACGTCCGCTTCGCCCAACTCCGACGGGTATCGGGCCGCCACGTAGGACTTAGCGGCCTCCATAAGACTCGTCGGAACGTCGAATTGCCGATTGACGAAAAGCACCGCGAGCCATTCGATGGTACCGTAAGGCTCGGCGTCCAGATCTACCACGCGCAAGCCCGCGAGCTCAAGGTCGTAGGCGTTCGCAAACCCATCCTTTGCCTTCGGGCAGGCCCATTCGCAGGCAAGCTCAAACGACTCCGTGCAATAGAAGCCCAAACCGTAGTCGTTGTAGGGATTGCCCACACCAAAAAGGGGGCGCTTCACTCGAATTGGCGACCCATGGTACAAGCGCAGCACTTCGCTCATAGTAGCCATCCTATCTATATCGCTATAGTGATATAGATACTAGCACGAAAACATAGCCAGATCAATTTCCCCATTGTCTGCGAAGGTTGGAAAATGTGCTTTTTTGGATGAGGGTCTGACCTGGTATTATTCGAGTTTTACCAGGTCAGATACAGTGTTTCTAGAATTCGAAAAAGCACATTTTCCAAGTCCATCGACCCACCATGACACCTTTTCCAAATCGCGATCCAGATAAGCACATTTTCCAGATTCCCCGGAGAAGGGAGTCAGTCTCGCATGCGTTCGCGAGAAAGGTGCCCTACTCTGTGACGCGTTTGCGAGACGGGTTCAGCAGGGCGCCGGCGAGGGCGGCCACGGTGGAGATGCCGCCGGCGATGCGCAGCCACAGCGCCGTGCTCTGGCAGGCCATGTCGGCGCTCTTGCAGACGCCGATGGAAAGCGGCGTGTCGAAGGTGAGCAGCACGATGGCGAGCGATAGCAGCACCAGGGCCACGGTCATGGGCCGCTTCGTCACAAGCGCCACCACCGCCACAACGGCCAGAATAAGAGCAAGCAGCAGTTCGACCTTCGCCGTATAAGTGCAGCGCATGGGCACCATATTCCCATTCGTCAGCTCAAGCATTCCCGCGCACACCGGCGCCCACAAAAGCACGGCTCCGCACACCACGGCGGCACAGACGAGCGCCGCAATCGGCGCCAACAAAGACAGGTTCTTCATGAGTTTTCCTTTCAAGCGATAACGGCGATGCCCTTGGGGCTCGCCAGTCCTTCAATCGTATTCATCAATGCCATCGTTGCCGCATCGATCACATGCACTTGGCCTCCGATGCTGTTGCCCACCAGCAGCGTCTTCTCGTCGGAAGCAAGCACCAGAGTGTCGATGCCCACGCCCAAAGGCAGCCGCCCCGTCTCGTTCCAATCGGCGTCGAAGGCCACCAACTCCCCGTCGTCGCGGGCGATGGCCCACACCGCCGAGCCGTCGGACGCCTGGGCCACCCCGGCGACGGACTGCCCAACAGGTATTTCCAGCACCCGCTTGCCAGAAGCGCGATCGAGCACGTACAGGTCATTTACCTGTTGCTCGCCCTCCCCGCCCACGCCGGCCAGAAGCAGCTGCGCTCCGTCGGCAGACACGAGGATCTGCCGCGGGCCCACCACGCCATCGAAAGCTTCGATTTCCGCTGCAGCCTCCAAATCGACGCGGGCCACGTCGAAGGTGCCGTAGTTGGCGCAGTACAGCAAATCCCCCTCGGGAGCCAACGCCAGCGCCACGGTACGGCGACCGGTGCCAGGGTCGATGCGGCAGCAGTCGGGAGGATCGGTCCGGTTATGGTAGCCGGAAGCGCTGAGCTTCACCGTTTTGACCAGGGACTTCAGCTGCGTATCAACGAGATGGATGCTAGACGCGAAATAATCCCCCACATAGAGAATGCCCTGCGCCCCGTCATAGCATAGCCCGAGCGGCTGCTTGCCCACGGTGATCGACGTCACCTGCGACGGATCGGCGATGTTTACCGCCGTCACCTCGCCGCCGCCGGAACTACCGACGTACACCCAGCCGTCGGCCACCAGGGCCGTGGCGGGGTTCTGCCCGGCAGCGATGCGCTGCAGGATCTCACCCGTGGCGGGATCCACAACCGCAAGCGTGTTGTTCGCGTATTCCGCCACGCACAGCAAGCCCGGAGAAAGCGCCGCAGAGGGCGCTGCCGGAGCGCTTTCCGAGGTTGGGGGCATCTCGTCCTTGCCGCCCTCGCCGGAATTCGAGCCTTCGCTTTCATTCGCAGCAGGGGCCGTCTGCCCCGCGTCCGAACCAGCGCATCCCGGCAGAACCCCCAGCAGCACCGATCCTGCAGCTAACCCGGCGAGAGAGGCAAACGCCCTTCTCGTAAGCGCGCGATCGCCGCATGCCATACATTCCGAACAGCCACCGTCCGCAAGGTTCGCATCGTCACGGCCCATGCGTCGCGCATTTTGGCCACACGTCAGCATGAGGCCACCTCCTCGCGACGCGCAAGCCTCCCCTCTTCCAAAACGTACACCTCATCCGCCTGGCGGGCGTAGGCTTCGTCGTGCGTGACGACGACCACCGAGCGGTCGCCTGCGGCCACAAACGCACGGAACCGGTCGAACACCTCGTCAGACCAGTCGGCATCCAAGTCGTTGGTGGGCTCATCGGCCAACAACAAATCGTGCTGGGCCAAAAGAACACGGGCCAGCACCAAGCGCCGCTTCTGCCCCACCGAAAGCTCGGCGGGCAGATGGTCGGCCCGATTGGTCAGGCCCACCTCCTCAAGCATGGCCTCGATGGCCGCATCGTCAACCGACTGCCCGGCGGCCCGCAGCGCCATCACCATATTCTCTCGCGCCGTCAGCGCCGGGAACAGGTACGGGCTTTGGAAGACGAAGCCGATGCCACGGCGATGCACGGCGTCGATCTCGGCGGCCGAGGCCCGCGCCAGATCGGTGCCGTGGTAGAGCACCGACCCCTCGTCGGCTCGCAGCAAACCGCCCATCACGTTGAGCAGCGTCGACTTCCCCTTGCCCGAAACGCCCGTCACCGCCACAATGCGGCCCGGTGCCACAGCCAGCGACACGCCGTCCAGCGGACGCACGGGAGGCACGCTGCGAAACTCCTTCACCACGCCCTTCAGCTCGATCAACGGCTCCATCACATATCCCCCCTCGTCAACGTCTCCTGCGGGTCGCGCCGCAGCATCTGAACGACCGGCTGCACCAGCGCCACGGCAGTCAGCGCCACGGCAAACAGCAACCCCACGGCCACAGCTGCCCCATAGGCACTCGCAGGCACCGCCGCCCCGGGCATGTTGAATTCGCTATGGAAGGTGCCGACCACCGAGCCGGCCACCAAGCAGGCGACCACCACCGCGACCACAGCCGCCACCAGCGTGACCAGCCCGATCTCGCAGGCGAAGCACCCCACGACCCGGCCGCGCCCCATGCCGAAGGTGCGCAAAAGGCCCAGCTCGCGCATGCGGCTGGCCGCCAGGGCCGAGAACCGCCCGGCCAAAGCCAGCGCCGCCAGCACCACGAGCACGACAAGAAACGCCATGGCGATGGCCTCCACCACGGCGAGCTGAGATGACGCCCCCGAAACCATGTCCGCCGTGCGCACGGCCACCGACCCGGGCACCGCATCCACGAGCGCTTGGCACAGCGCGTCGATATCACTTCCGTCGGCCGCCTTCACCATGAGGCAGGAGACGGCGTCGAAGGGGTCGGCGTCGCCCCAAACACTTTTCAAATAAGGGCTCGCTGCCGCGATGGTACGTGCCGCGTCGATATCCATGAAGATCGTCTCGTCCACGCTGGTTCCCGTGGGGGCCAGCGTGCCAGCGACGTGGAAGACCGATCCTAAAATGGAAGCCTGGCCGCCCTCGATGGTCGGGGCCGCCGAGCCGAGCAGAATGCCGTCATCCCCAAGGCCGAAGTCGTCAACCTCAGCCGAAGCACCAGCACCCCCGGCGCCTTCTACGCCGCCAACGATCCAGGGCGCCAGCACGAAGTCCGTCGTCGCATCGATACCCACCACGCGGGTGACCCCCACCACCGAGCAGCAGCTCTGATCCACCGTCTGGGTGAAGAACTGCGGCGTGGAAGCGGCCACGCCCTCGGTGGCGGCCACGGCTTCTGCGGCCGAAGCCGGCAGATACACGTTCACCGGCTCGGCGCAGAACAGTACCTCCGAGGCGTTGCCCGAGGCGCCGGCCGGCAGCACCATGATGTCGGCTCCCAACCGCTCCCGAGACAGGCGCACCCCATCCTCCAGCGACGTCACCACAATCATCGAGGCGGTCAGCGCGAGCACCGCCATAAACGCAATAAACGCCGTGAGCACGGAAGAGCCCAGCCGGCGCGTGATATTTCTCCATGCCAGGTAGAACATGAAGACAACCTCCCTTGTGTTGAGAGGAGGTGCCCAGGGAAATAAGGGAGGGTGGAATTCCCCGCGCACCTCCATCGAGAAGGGCGCCCGACCACAGCCGGGCGCCACCGGAATATCGCGAAAGCTCAGTCGCTATGCCTGCTCGGCGCCGGCATCGAACAGACCCGGCGCGGCGTCGATATCAGCGAAGACACTCGCGTCGATATCCTTGTCCAACGCCACCTTCAAGTTCGGCTTGGTCTCCGACTGGTCCTTGACATCCGTGCCCTCGGGCAGCTTGTCCATCTCATCCAAGGTGAGATTCGCGCTCGGGCAGGACATCACGCAGACCGGCATCTCTCCGCGAGCCTGGCGATTGGCGCACCCGTCGCACTTGTAGGTCGTAGAGGTCGCCTCGTCGTAGGAAGGCGCGTGGAAGGGGCAGGCCTCGATGCAGGTCTTGCAACCGATGCACTTATCGTGATCCTGCACCACCAGACCGTTGTCCATCTTCTGATAGGCGCCCACGGGGCAGTTGGCCACGCAAGCCGGTTCGTCGCAATGATTGCAAGCCATGGACACGAAGGCATGGCCACCAGGTGCCGCAGCGTTAATCTGGCGCACGCGACGAATGAACACGCCGGGAGTCAGCACCTTTTCGGTGGCGCAAGCCACCTGGCAGCTCTTGCAGCCGTAGCAATCGGCGGAGTTGACAAAGAATCCCTGAGTCATAATTTACGCCCCCTTCTTCACTTCAACAAGCGTGGAATTGCAGCAGTGGATGGTACCGAGGGTGGGCCACTTGTTGCTCGTCACATTACTCGACGAGGACGCCGTGGTATCCTCCCAGCCGTTCTCCAGCACGACAACGCCCTTCTTGAGGTGGTCGGTCACTCGCGCGAGGCCCGTATGCTCGCCGCGATCATTGAAGGCCGTCACCTCGTCGCCCTCGGCGATGCCACGATCGGCAGCGTCCTCGGTGTTGATGTAGATGTTCGGCTTGTGGCCGTCCATGCACAGCATGGTCTCGAGGTTCTTGAACGTCGTGTGCACCTGGCTGCGGGTCTTGCGCTGAACCGAGGCCAGCGGGTATTTCTTGGCGAGCTCGCTATCGGCGTTCAGCGGATGCTCCTCAGGACGCTGGTGGCACGCGATCGCCGGGTAGCCCTCGTCGACCCACGCCTGAACCCACAGGTGAGCCTTCTTGGTGGGAGTGAGGAACTCGCCATCCTTGTAGGCGATGTAATCGGGGTTCAGATCCCAAGCGTTGATGCCCTTCTTCTCGGCGAGCTCCTCGTAGGTGATGCCGGCCGGCTCGAGCACGCGGCCGATGTACACCGACGGATCCTCGTTGAAGTACTGCTCCAGGCCGAAGCGCTTGGCGACTTCGCGGGTAATCTCCAGGTCAGTCTTGCACTCGCCCGGCGGGGTCACGCCGGCCTCGCTGATGGAGATGACAGCCGAGCGCGCGGAATGCGTGACGTTCGGAGTCTCGAACAGCGCCGTCACGGGAAGCACCAGGTCGGCGTACATGGCGCTCGCGTTCAGGAACATGTCTACCTTCACGACGAACGGAATGTGCTTCATGCCCTCCTTCACGCTGTTCGTGTTCGGCCACTGGGCCACGGGATTGCCCTGGGCGATCCACATGAAGTTGATCTTGGTGGGCTTGTCCTGGCAGATCCACTCACCGAAGCACGGCACGGGAATGGACTCGTTCTTAACAGCATCGGGGTTGGCCTCATAGGCAGAGCCGCCGGGCACCAGGGTGGTGGAGCCGCAGGCGTCGTACACGCCGTCGCCGCGATGGCCGATATGACCGCAGAACAGGGCCAGATACACCTGGGTAGCCGTAGCGTAAGCAGCATTCTCGGTGCGCTGGTAGCCGCCCATGTTCTGGATGATCATGGCATGCTCGGCGTTAGCGTAATCGCGGGCGATGCGAGCGATGTCGTCGTAGGAGCAGCCGGACTCGGCCTCGACGGCCTCCTTGCCCCACTTGTCGGCCTCGGCCTTGATGAGATCGTAGATGGTCACGTAGTCGTTGGCGATCTCGGTGCCTTCCACGGACAGCAGCGGCGTCACGCCAGCGGCATCGTGGGCGACAATCGTCTTGGTCGCCGGATCGTACACCTGATACGTGGTGTCGTCAGCCGGGTCAGCGAAGGCCGGCGCGTTAGTCTTCTTGTCAATGAGGCAAGGCGCCGTGGTGTGGGCGATGATGTACTCCTCATCGGTCAGACCCTCGTCGATGACCACCTTCAGCATGGCGAGCGCCACAGCCGAGTCGGTGCCGGGCCAAGGCTGGATCCACTCCTGGGACTTGTCGGCAGTCTCGGAGAGGAACGGATCGATGGTGCACAGGGTGCCACCATTGTCCATCATCTCCTGGAAGCGGCCGAAATAGCCCGTCATCGAGATGACCGGGTTGTTGCCCCAGGCAATGATGTAGTTGGAGTTGGCGATCTCGTTGCGGACCAGCTGCATGCGCTGGCCGAGAACCGGCGTCAGGCCCGAGTCGATGCCGGCGCAGCACATATTGCCGGACGTGGACGTGCCACCGCCGAGCCAACCGACAAATGTGGAGAACGCACCGGTCAGGGCGCTGAAGTTGCCCGAACCGCCCTGGGACATGATGGACTTGGGACCGCCATTGTCCAGTGCGTACTGCAGCTTCTCCTGAATGAGATCGAACGCCTCGTCCCAGGTAATCTCCTCGAAGTCGCCGGAGCCCTTCTCGCCCACGAGCTTCAAAGGCTTGGTCAGGCGCTTATCGGAGTTGCACATTTCCACGCGGGCGAAGCCGCGGGCGCAAGCGGGGCTCTCGTTCACCTCGCCGCTCTCCACCTTCACGAGCTTGCCGTCGCGCACATAACCCTTCAGCAGGTGGTGCTGGCACTCCGGCGAGCAGCAACCGTAGACGAGCTGGCAGTCGGCGAACTCGTCCTCGCCGGTGAAGGCCAGACCCTCCCCCTCGTCCTTGGCCGGCGCCTCGTCGGTGGCCGCCGGAGCGCATCCGGCCAGGCCCACAGCAGCCGTAGCCGCGGCAGCGCCCACGAAGGCGCGACGGGTGAGCTTGGCGTCAATGGCGCGTTCGCTGTTCTTCGTCATAGAACTCTCCTCCCTCAGATAGGATTTTCTCGCGAGCTGCGGCGAAAAGACGTTTGAACCCCCGCTCTCGGCGGATCTCCTACCGCCTTGCTGTCGCATCGGGCGGCCCTCCTCGGCCGAAACCCTCGCACTCGCTGGCTATTATTCTGCCGTTGACTCAATGTCACTTCAATGGCGGCCAGCGGAACTTTTCATTAAGACTTCGGGGCAAATATTAAAAAAGAATTACCTTCCCCACCGAAGTCTCCTGCATGCAGCTCCATCGGGCATAATATGAAGATTGACGAGGAGGGGACACCATGTCGACCGATCACCCGGGGCGCCCGTTCCGCTATGGCATACGCTTCAAGATCGCCGTTTCCATCGGCGTCATTATGGTTGCGCTCATGGCCGTTGACATTCTATGGAACCTATCGCTTCAAAACGCTCAGGCCGAGAACGAGGCACGCGAAAAAGCCGAGGTGCTCGCCGCCGAAATGCGCGCGGCGTGGGACTTCGTCGATATGAACCAGGAAGTCATCAACCGTGCCGAGGACGGCACCTTCCGTACGAAGCACCTCGTGTGCGTGGTGGCGGCGAAGTCAATATCCATGCTGTTTACCACAGAAACCGACTACTCCATCCGCTTCACGAACGACACGCCGCGTCAGGCTGCCAACGCGCCGGACGCCTTCGAGCAGGAGGCCCTGGCCGCCTTCAACGCCGACCCCGACCGCAAGGCATTCTGGCGCGTCGTGGACGCCGGCGACGGCACGCGGGTGTTCCGCTATACGGAGCCGTTGTACGTGACCGAGTCGTGCCTAGAATGTCACGGCGACCCCGTCGGCGAGCTGGATCAGTACGGCTACCCCAAGGAGGGCATGCAGGTGGGCCAAGTGGGCGGCGCCATGTCCATCACCGAGCCCATGGGCATTTACGCCGCCGGCATTCAAGATAGCATGATGCAGCAGGCGATCATGGTGCTGTTCATGATGGTAGCGGCCTTCATCGGGCTGTACTTCGTGACAAGCCGGCTGGTGCTGCAGCCCATCGACGAGCTGCGAGGCGCGGCGGGCGCCGTGGGCAAGGGCGACTTCAACTACACCCTCACGGTGCCCGACCCCGGCGAGCGGCCCCGCGACGAGCTGGCGGAGCTCACCGGCGAGTTCGACCGCATGGCCCGCGACCTTGAGGCGCTTTATGCCGATCTGGAGGGCCAGGTGCGTTCCAAGACCGACGACCTCATGGTGCTCAACGACATGCTGAACTACCAGAAGCGCGAGCTGAAGGTAGCACTCGATCGGCTGGGTGATGAGGTGGCCTACAAGAACGAGTTCTTCGCCATCGTCAGCCACGAGCTGCGCACGCCGCTCACCAGCATTTTGGCCTACGCGCGCATCCTGAACGCGGACGACAGCCTAGCGCCCAAGACCCGCGAGGCCGTGGGCGAAATCGAGTCGAATGCCACCCTTTTGCTGAACATGGTGAACAACATCCTCGTCATTTCCAAGCACGCCGCCAAGAAGGACGAGCTTTTGCCCGAGCCGGTGGACTTCGTCGATTTGGCCCAGTTCGTGCGCAAGGCGCTGGCCCCCATCGCCGCCGACAAGGACGTGCGGCTCACCTGCACGGTAGCGCCGAATGTGCCCTTGAGCATGGCCGACTGGGAGAAGCTGCGGCGCATTCTGGAGAACCTGGTGAACAACGCCATCAAGTACACTCACCGTGGCGGGTTCGTACGCCTGACGATTGGGTTCGAGGACGGGGAAACCGACTCCCGCAGTGAGAGCGAAAAGGCGGACACCAATGCCCCCGATGGCGCGGATGCCCCCGCCGGCTGGATCGTCATGCGCGTCGCCGACGACGGCATGGGCATCGCGCCCGAGGAGTTGGGCCAGATCTTCGAGCTGTACAAGCAGGCCGGGCAATCGGCCAATCGCCGCTACCGGGGCACGGGGCTGGGGCTTGCCGTAGTGCGCGACCTCACCGAGCTGCATGGCGGTACCGTGACCGTGGAAAGCCGGGTGAAGGAGGGCAGCACGTTCACCGTGCGCATTCCCTATGTGCCCGTCATTGAGGAAGAGGACGAGGAAGCGTAAAGCCGCAGGGTGGCCCGCAGCGCCGAAGGCCGAGCCGCTGACAACCGCGAAGGAGGACGACGATGGCGAAGATTCTGCTCGTGGACGATGAGCCGCGCATTGCCCGGGTGGTACGCGACATGGTGGAAGGCGCCGATTGGCAATTCGCTTACGCCGACAACGGCGCCGATGCGCTGGACGCCGTCGCTCGCGAGGCTCCCGATCTCATCATCATGGACGTCATGATGCCGAAGATGGACGGCTTCACCGCTTGCCGCGAACTGCGCGCCCGGGGCGTCACCGTACCGGTCATCTTCCTATCGGCCAAAGGGGACATCGTGGACAAGGGCGTCGGATTCGCGGCCGGGGGCGACGACTACATGGTGAAGCCCTTCGACCCGCGCGAGCTGATGATGCACATCGAAGCCCACCTGCGCCGCGCCGCCATGCGCCCAACCGCTGCTATGCCGTCCACGGGCACCATCACCGTGGGGCGCCTTTCCCTGGACATGGCCCAGCACCGCGCCACCTTGGGCGGCGAGCACGTGCCGCTGACCCCAAAGGAGTTCAAAATCCTGGCGACCTTGGCCGCAAGTCCCGGCACCGTGCTCTCCCGCGAACAGCTCGTGGAGGCGGCGTGGGGGCCGGAGTTCGTCGGCGAGACCAGTTCCATCACCGTGTTCATCAAGAAGCTGCGGGCCAAGATCGAGGACGATCCCACCGAGCCCCGCATCATAGAAACCGTCTGGGGCATCGGCTACCGCCTCGATCCCGAGGCCTGCGGGTAAGCCCCCTCACCCGCACCCGCTTTTCTAGCCTCAAATTGGCGGTTTTTCCGTAAGAAGCGTCGCTTCGTGACACCATTTAGTTCCAAACAGGCGATTTTGCCCACTTTGTAACCGCAAATCGACGATCTTGACATAACAACCGTCGATTTGCGGTTACAAACAAAATGGGGTCGCCGAGAGGTTCCCCTACTTCCCCGCGCCGCCGTGGTTGATGGTGGTGGCGAGGGGGTGGCGCTTCAGAAGGAGCATCATCACGAGGCACGCGAGCATGAGCGGCACGAACCAGAGGAACAGCGGCAACAGCGCGTCGGAGTAGCCGGCGGCGATAACCGACTGGGCTGACGCGGGCAGCTTGTCCACAATCTGCGGCGTTAGCGTGGCGAGCGACAGGTTGTCCACATGGGTGAGCTTGCCGGCCACGTCGGCCGTAAGGCGCATGGTGAACAGCGCGCCCACGAGCGCCGTGCCCACCGAGGCGCCGATCTGCCGGAAGAAGTTGTTCGCCGCCGTGGCGGTGCCCACCATGGCGTGGGGAAACTCGTTTTGCACCACGAGCACGAGCAACTGCATGCCGAGCCCCATGCCGAAGCCGAGCACGAACAGGTACAGCACTGGCACCCACAACGCCTCGTGCACCTGCATGCGCGACAGCAGAAACAGACCCACTGTGCTCACGACGCACATGGCCACGAGCATCCCCTTGTAGCGCCCGGTCTTCGACGCCACCCAGCCGGTGGCCGTAGAGGTGATGAGGATGCCCACGCTGGTGGCCGTGCACACGAGACCGGCCACTTCGGGCGAGAGGTCGTCCACAATTTGGAAGTAGGTGGGCAAGTAGTTGAGCGCCCCCATGAAGTTGATGTTCAGGAAAAGCCCCGTCACCGAGCACAGCACGAAGTTTCGGTTGCGGAAAAGCCCCATGGGAATAATAGGCTCGGCAGCGCGGCGCTCCAGCAGCACGAAGACCACAGCGGCGGCCACAGCTAGGGCGACAAGGCCCATAAACGGCAGGCTTCCCCAGGGAATGAGCGTGCCACCCCAAGCCATGGCGAGCACGAGCGAGGTCACAGCCACGGTCATGGCCATCATGCCGGGCCAATCGATGGGGTGCTTTCCGAGGGCGCGGGCGTCGCGGGGCAACGTGAGTCCGAGTACCACCACGGCAAGTAGGGCCACAGGCACGGTGAACCAGAAGATCCAGCGCCAGCCCGTCACCTGGACGAACCAGCCGCCGAGCAGCGGCCCCAGCACATTCGATACGGCGAACACGGCGCCGATGACGCCCATGTAGGTGCCGAGCTTGCGCGGCGGCACCACGTCGGAGAGCGTCGCCTGGGATAAGATGATGAGGCCGCCGCCCCCGAGGCCGGAGATGAGGCGGCCACTGATGAGCATCTCCATGTTCACGGCCAGGCCGCACACCACTTTGCCCGCGGCGTACAGCGTGAGCGCCGCCATGAGGAGACGCTTGCGGCCGATAAGATCGCCCAGCTTGCCGTAGATGGGCATGACCAACGTCGACGACAGGATGTAGGCGGTGGAGACCCACTGCATGATCTCCACACCGTTCAAGTCACCCACGATGGTGGGCAGCGCCGTGGAGGCGATGGTCTCGGAAAGCGAGCTGATGAACATGGCGAGCAGAAGTCCGAAGAACACGAGCGCCAATGCCCGGCCGTGCAGGGCGTGATCGACAGGAGGCGTGGAAGCACCTGTGGATTTTGCAGGCGCTTCCGGCGACGAGGAGGGCACCTTTGCAGACGGCGCGGCCGCAACGGACGAGGCCATCGCTGCATTCGAAGCCGCATTCGCCGTCATCACCGCCATAGATCGCCTCTTTCCAATCAGGGGTTTCCTCCTATTTTAGAAAGACGGCCGCCGCAAGCGCCGCGCAACAGCCCCGCCTGCGCCGAACTGTCACACGCCTGTTGCGCGTTGGGGTTTTGTGTTGAGCAATTTTACTCAGCGTATTGAGCAAAATTACTCAATAGACGTGCTACTTCACCCGCACCGAGACCGCGTCCACCGATTTGCCAGAGAAGGCAAGGCCCCATCGCAGGGCGCCGACGAAGACGCGAAGCGACCAATGATCTCGGTACGATAGAGTGAAGAGGTCTCCTTGTTGGGGATTCGAAGACAGCGAAGCATTTCCGGATCATCAGGTTGCTCGGTGTCGTTGGTGGTGACGTAACCGGACAGGTAGAGCATCGACCACAGGGCGCCCGAGCGCACCCCCACATCGGGAAACACGACGCGGGTGTCGAGGGGAGCCTCAATCGTCCCGTCGGGCTCCATCAGCCGGCAGAGGCGCCCCATGACGGCATCATCCGCACCGCGCACCATATCGCCGAGCACGCCGTTGGAAGAAGTGTTGCCCCAGTAGACATCGGCGACACAGCCCGCATCGAAGTAGTTCAGGGCGCTCCAGGGGTTGTAGACGTCGACGTTACCGAAGCGGTAGCCGTCGTACCACTCCCGCGCCGCGGCCACACCCTCCGGCATCCCGAGATAGTCGGCCAGCGCCTCCACCTCGGCCTGGGTGAAGCCGAATCGCTCGTCGGAGGCGACGTTCAGCGGCGTGTCCACCTTCAGGTTGTTCAGGTCGGAGAAAATGGACTCCTTGGAGATGCGCTGCACGCCGGTCATGGCGGCGAAGGCGAGCGAAGGGTTGTCCTTCAAAGCGCCGGTGAGCCAGCCCTTCAACCAGCTGACGGCCTCGTTATAGAACCCACCGGAATACGCGGTCATCACTGGCGCGTCGTACTCGTCGATGAGCAAGACGACCGGCCGCCCGTAGTGCTTGTGCAGAAGCGTCGTGAGCAGCTTGAGCGTTTGCCCGAAGGCTGAAAAATCGCTCGCTGTCAGCGGCGTTCCGGCGATCTCGGCAAATTGGGCGCGCTCTTCCTCTGAAAGAGCAGGGCTTTCCTTAAGGTACCCGTGACGTAAATACTCCGCCACGATGTTGAACGCGAGAGCGCGCTGGGTCTCCTCCCAGGTCGGTCGCTTGGCGTCATTCAGCGCGAAACGCACCACCGGATAGGCACCCTGATGCTCCCGGAAGCGGCCATCCTCGGCCTCCCAGATGGCGAGGCCCCGAAACAGCGGCGCGAAGTCGGCACCCGCGTCCGCTCCCACAGGCACCTCGAAGAAACGCTGCAGCATGGAGAGGTTCAGCGACTTGCCGAACCGCCGGGGACGGCAGAACAGCGTGACCGCCGCCCGCGATTTCAAGATGTCGGCGATGAGCATCGACTTGTCGACGAACACCGAGGTTCGCACGACCGCCTCGAAGTTGCTGTTCCCGATGGCCAGCCCCTTCTCACCGCAAAGATCCGACAAGCGCGCCGGGCCCTGCCGGTATATGCCGTTCTCGAACGTGGCCGCCTCGCCCATGCCGCACCGCCTTCCCGCAGAAATCACTTGCCCGCCATTATACGACACGAATTTGGATCGCGAGCCAGCCTTCGTTTTGGTCGTTGCGGTCGTTTTGCGGTCGTTTCAGTCGCTTTTCGGTCGTTTTGCGGTCGTTTCGGTCGCGACTGAAACGGCAGCTCGCACGAACACAGCCGCCGGATATCCCTTTCGCGAACGCTACAGTGCGAGCTCGTACATGGCGACCTGGATGTCGCCGAGCGCCGGGTAGTGGACGGGCCACTCGCCCCGATCGCTGAAACCGCAGGACTCGTAGAGGCCGCGGCCGCGCACGTTGTGGGGGAAGGTGTCGAGGCGCAGAACCACCAGACCCTGGGCACGGGCGATATCGGCGGCACCCTTCACGAGCTGGCGACCGAAGCCCCGGCCGTGGAAGGCCGGCAGCGTGGCTACCACATGCAGGACACCTACCTGCTCGGGCGGCGCGTTCACGGTCCAGGGAACGGCGTCGTAGCCGGGGGCGCCCTCGTGGTTCACCACCATGGCCGAGGCAATGATGGGCTCGGACTCGCTGCCTTCGGAGACCACTTCAACCCCTTCTGCGGGCAGCAACCCCACGATCACCTGGCCCGCCTCCAGCGACTCGCGCAAGAACGTCGGCGAGGGATGCACGCCATGCTGCCATTGCACGTCGAAATCGGTGCCCTGCATCTCGTCGATCATCGTCGTGTAGAACGCAAGCACCGCATCGAACTCATTGGGCCGCGCCACGCGCACTTCCAACATCGCCGCTCCCTTCTTCATCGGATTCGAGTGAAGATAGTATAGCGTTACGATGCCACCTACAGTCCGAGCAACGGGCGGTACAGGTGCTCGTCGGTTTCGGAGAAGACGTTGAACACCACCGTCATGGACGCATCGGGATGCTCGTCGAGCCAGCGGCGCACCGTGGCGACGGCGATGGAGGACGCTTCTTTTTGCGGGAAGCCGAACACGCCGGTGGAGATGCAGCAGAATGCGATGCTGGAAAGCCCCGCCGCGGCCGCCGCATCCAGACAGGCCCGGTAGCACTCGGCCAGCTGGCGGCGGTGCGTATCGGTGGGGCGCCCGTCGGCGATGGGCCCGACGGTGTGAATGACGCGGCGCGCGGGCAGGTTGTAGGCGTCAGTCACCTTGGCCTGGGCCGTGGGCTCCGGGTGCCCCTGAGCTGCCATGAGGTTCGCACAAGCCTCACGCAATTGCACGCCGGCGAAGGTGTGGATGGCGTTGTCGATGCAGTAGTGCAAGGGCGCCCAGCAGCCGGTCATGCCGGAGTTGGCGGCGTTCACGATGGCCTCCACGGTCAGGGTGGTGATATCGCCGCGCCACAAGCGCAGGCGCGGATCGGTCGGCGACGGGGTCGCATCGGCCAAGGTCGCCACACCCGCCTCAGCAATGAGCCCCTGCAGCAGCTCGTTCTGGGCCGCGAGGAACTCCGCGGGCGCGGGCCACGGAGGCCGCACGTTTACGAGTGACCGAAAGGCGAGCCACAGCTCATCGGCCGAGACGCTTGCCAAGTCGTCATGGGCCACATCAGCCGCCGCGGGCGGCAGAGCGCACCCATGCGCCTCGCTCTCTTTAACCAGGTATTCCACCAAGTATTGCAACAGTTTGCGATCCATGGATTCGCCTCCCGCACAACAACTATAGCGCGAAGCGGTCGCGGGCGCGATTGGGGGCGGTGGCGCGCGTGGCCTCGGCGCGGTCGTGTTGCCAGTTCATGAGGAACAGCACACAGTCGGTGCGGTTGCTGGCGCGCAAGCGCTCGATCTGGCGATCGAACAGCTCGACGTCGTTCAAGAACCCGGCATCGGCCAGAGCGCGCACCATGGCGATGTCCCCCTCACGCGCCACATACTGCACGGCCTCCGCCGCACGCTCGCGCAGGGCATCCACAATGCGATCGCGCATCTCGGGCGCCAAGCGGAAAGGCGCCGCCACGCGGTGGAGCAGGGCTCCCAGATGATCAGGCAAGCCGCGCCCCACCAGCAATTGGTCATCGTAGCGGGCGAAGTCGAAGGGGATACCATCCTCGGCGTCTTCCAAAAAACAGCTTATGAGCTGATCGGAAGTGATATGCACCACCGCATCGGCCGCAGCCAGGCGCACGATGGCGTATTCGAAGCTGCCCTCGCCGATGCTGGTGACGCTCGCAGGAATGAGCACGGGGCCGACCAGCGTGCGCGAGCAGAAGCAGTGAGCGCCGATGGTGCGTAAGCCTTCGGGCAGCATGAGCTTGCGCGTGCCCTTGCAGGCGTTGCCGTCGCGCACCTCACGCACCATATCGGGGATGACCAACGTCGCTGGCGCCGTGATGAGCGCGCGCTCGGCGATGAGCGTCAGCGGTGCGCCTTCCACCTCGCGCGGCAAAGCCAGGCGATCGGTGGCAGAAACCGGCGCCACCATGGCACTTGCCGCGTTCGCCGCAGCCTCGCGGGCCGACACCGCCGTCGCGCCTCTCATGCGGGCATGGGCCGCCGACGAGAACTGGCGCGAGGGGGAATCAGGGGCCGGAGGACCCGCCACCAGACGAGCCTCACGCGAACCGCCTTCCGCAGCGACGCTGGGCCCCTTCGCAACAGCATCCTCCCGCGCGAAGCCCTTCTTTTCTGCGGCGTCGTTTCCTTCTGCAAACCCGTACCAGCACTGGTTCTTTTCCACAGCTTGAAAATCAGTGACACGACCTCCGCAGCGCGCGACAATGCGCGCAAGCGCCGCCGGGTCACTGGCCCGCCAAAGCGTCTCGGGGTTCACCGAGCCGTCCACGCGCTCCAGCGAGTCGGGCACATCGATGACGCGCGGCGGCGGGCATCCTTTCGCGAAGGCGGCGGCGCTCATGACGCGCACGCCATCAGGGACCACAAAATGCCCGGCATAAGGTGCCGAGGCGAAGATGAGGCGGAAGGAGGCCGTCGCCTCGCTCGAGGAGGGGCGTGCGTCGCCGGCGCCCGACCTCTCGCTGCGCCCCCCTCCCGCACGCTCGAGCAGACAATCCTCCTTTATGGCATAGCATTTGTTGGCAGGGCTCACCAGGTAGCGACGCGCCTCGAGCCGAGGGTTGGGCAGAGCCATGTCCAGCGGGGACGGGTCGTACGTGCGCACGCCCGCGCCCAGGTACACCACTTCGGCACTTACGGCATTGAACGCCTGGGAGCCCACCACTTCCACCGTGTCAGGCACCACTAGCAAGCGAACCTGGGCGCCACTCGTAAAGCGTCGAGAGAAAGCCTCTGAGGCGATGCGCACCACGGGCACATCGTCGATAAACGATGGCACCACGACAATCAGGCTGTCGGCCCGAAGGTCGTGCTCGGCAAGCTTCCCCAAGTGAACAGCGGAGACGGCGTAGCCCTCGCCGTCGCGTCGCACCGTTATGGGAACGTTGGTAGCAAAGTACGTCTCTTCACTTTGCGATGTTTCACGGTCGGATAGCGATGTTTCACGAGCTGTTAGAAGTGTTTCACGGTTTTGCGATGTTTCACGCTCTTGAGTTTCGTCCGCATTTTCGCAAGACAGATCCTTCGCTTCCTCTTTCGGATGCCAGCGCGGCGTTTGCCCCAAGGTCCACAGCTCGTGGGGCGACAGCTTGCGCGCCGGCGCTGCCGCCGCTGCTGCGCCAGTGTCAGCAGCCGACTCTCCGATGGCCTGTCCGACTGCGCTTGCGGTTGGCCCCTCCCCCTCTTCCCCGCGCACAGCACTGCCGATAATGCCCATGCGCTCTTCATCGGAGATACCCATGCCGAGCGCGCCCACGATGAGCAGGTCGCCGTCGGTGCCATCAAGCTCCTCGGTTTCATCGAGGGCCGCATCGTGCACCCAGGGCTTGTAGGGAGCCAGCTGGGGCCGCCAGTTCTCCCCCTCGATGGGGTGCCCCGGCTCCTCAATCGTCACGTCGGCCAGCATCAAATGCACCGGATTTTCTTGCACCCGCGCAATGAGATCGTCAAGAGAAGAAGTTGCGTCGCGAAAGACCACCGTATTGCCGTTCATAATTTTGTGCACCTTCCCAATTTTGACACCTGAAGGCCGTTTACCCTGCGTAAAGCCCATGCTACACTACGACCCATAGAGGCACAATGACAAAAGAATCTTGTTTTCTGGTCACAAAATCGACTTTTGAACTGTTCTGCGACGAATTGGCGCTCGTGGAAGGGGTAGCTGGTCGCTTTGCGGCGTTGGTTTTATCGAATTGCATTAGAATCAATCTTCTCTTTCCCTCGATCAGAGTTCAAAAGTCGATTTTGTGACCAAAAATGAGGAAATGTTTGTCACTCGAACCGCGAAAGGAGGGGCCGTGCGCAAAAACGAGGTGGAGGCGCTGGCCCTCGATGCTCTCGACCTGGTGCGCAACGGGCTTTTGGTAAACCTGCGCTTCATGAGCGCAGCCTTTGCCCGACTCGCGCCCCTGCCCATCCCCGGCGCTACGCTCGCCACCGATGGCGCGCATTTGCGGTTCGACCCCGTCACCTGGGCGCGCACCTACGCCAACGACCCGGCCGAAGCTTCTCGCGCCTACCTGCACACGGTGCTTCACAACGTGTTTCTGCACCTTTACCCCGGAGCTGGCATCGATCCCCTTCTATGGGACATCGCCTGCGACATGGTGGTGGAATCGGTGATCGACCAGCTCGATCTTCCCGCCACGCGCACGGCCCAAGCGGCAGCCTCGCGTCCCGAGCTGGAGCGCATGGCCGAAGAGGCCGGCCTCATGACTGCCGAGCGCGTCTACGCTGCCCTGCGCGATCGACGCGCCGCCGGCGCAACCGACGACGAGCTCGCCCGCCTCGGCGCTCGCTTCCACGTGGACGACCATCGCCCCTGGCATGCCGTCATCATTGCCGAAGGAGAAGACGCATCGGGCAAAACGGGCGAGGCAACCGAAGGCGAGGGCCGCACGAGCGCTCCCGCCGCCAAGGCCGACACCTCAGGCACCGACATGGACATCCCCGATGAGGCCGCCGACGTTCCCTATTCCCACAAGGCGCACCGAGCGATGGACGCCGCCGACATCACCCAAAAGGACGCGCCCGAGAACGCCGCCCGCGCCATTGGCGAGCGCTTCGCCGACACCGTGCAGCTCGACCGCTCCCGCGAGCAGTGGGAAAACGCGGCGTTGGAGATGGGCATCCAGCTGGACGCCTACGCGAAGCTGTGGGGCATCGAGGGATCGAACCTCGCCATGAACCTGCGCAAAGTGACCCGTGAAAAGCACGATTATCGGGCCTTCCTGCGCAAGTTCGCCCGCATGGGCGAGCAGATCCGCGTGAACGACGACGAGTTCGATTACGTGTTCTACACCTACGGGCTCGAGCTGTACGGCAACCTGCCCCTCGTGGAACCAGTGGAATTTGCCGAGGAGAAGCGCATCCGCGACTTCGTCATCGCCATCGACACCTCGGCCTCCACGAAAGACGGCCTGGTGCGCAAGTTCATCGAGCGCACCTATTCTATCCTGGCTGACGAGACGAGCTTCTTCTCCCGCATGAACGTCCTCATTGTGCAGTGCGACGCCGCCATCACCGACGTGGCTCGCATCACCTGCCTACGCGATTTGGAAGACTATCTGGATAATCCCACGATCAAGGGCCTGGGGGGCACCGATTTCCGTCCCGTGTTCGCCTACGTGGACGAGGCGCTCGCGTCCGGCGAGCTGAACGATTTGGGCGGCCTCATCTACTTCACCGACGGTCAGGGCACCTACCCCGCGTGCCGCCCCGCCTACGAAACCGCCTTTGTGTTCCTCGATTCCGACGATGCCGCAGCCTCGGCCCCCGTGCCGCCCTGGGCCATGAAAGTGATCCTGGATGAAACCTTCGTGCTAGAGGATGAGCCCCTCTGACGGCCCTCTCCCCCGCTATTTTCCGAGCCGCACCCTTCCGTTCCCCGACCCGCGCACCCGCAAAGGAGCCCCTATGAACATCCGCGAAGCAAAACAGCAGATCAAAAACGCCATGGTCGCCTATTTCACTAAAGACGAGTTCGGCAACTATCTTCTGCCGCCCGAGCGCCAACGTCCGGTGTTCCTGCTGGGCGCGCCGGGCATCGGCAAGACGGCCATCATGGAGCAAATCGCTCAAGAACTGGAAGTGGGGTTCGTGTCCTACTCCATGACCCACCATACCCGCCAAAGCGCGCTGGGCCTGCCGTTCATCGCGACGAAAACCTATGACGGCGTGGAATACCAGGTGTCCGAATACACCATGAGCGAGATCATCGCCTCGGTCTATGAGGCGATGGAGGCCACGGGGCGCCGCGAGGGCATTCTGTTCCTCGACGAGATCAACTGCGTATCGGAGACGCTCACGCCGGCCATGCTGCAGTTTCTGCAATACAAGATCTTCGGCCGCCATGCCGTGCCCGACGGCTGGATCGTCGTGACGGCCGGCAACCCGCCCGAGTACAACCGCACGGCCCACGACTTCGACATCGCCACGTGGGATCGCCTGAAGCGCATCGAGGTTGAGCCCGACTACGACGTGTGGCGCGAGTTCGCCGTGTCGGCCGAAGTGCATCCGGCGGTCATCACCTACCTGGACATCGAGCGCTCCCACTTCTACGCCGTGGAAGCCTCCCCCGACGGCGCGTCGTTCGTGACGGCCCGCGGCTGGGACGATCTGTCAGCGATGATCAAGCTCTACGAGGCCCAGGGGCTCACCGTTGATGAGCTGCTCGTGGAGCAGTACGTGCAGAACGGCGAGATCGCAAAGCGGTTCGCCATGTATTACGACCTGTTCACGAAGTACCGCAGCGACTACCAGATCGATCGTATCTTGGACGGCAGCGCCGATGCCGGCCTGGCCGAGCGGGCCGTGGCGGCGCCCTTCGACGAGCGCGTGGCCGTCATGGGGCTTATCGTGGACGCCACGGTGAGCTGCTTGCGCGAGGCGGTTATGGAAGAGAAAGCAGCCGCGTTCACCCATGGCGCGCTGGCCGATTTGAAGGAGCGCCTGGCCGCCGAAGGCGTGGCCGAAGACGCCGACGCGTCCGCGCTCATTCGCGCCACGGCCACCGAGCTGGCGCGCACCCGCGACACCGAACGGGCTGCGAGCCTGCTTTCCGACGAGCGCTACCGCTCCTTCGAGCGGACCATCGGCCTTCTTGACGAGGTGCTGCGCACGGGAGCCGATACACCCGAGGGCGCCACATTCAACCTGCTGCGCGAGCGCTTCAACGAGCGGCTCGACGAGCTGGACGCGGCCATCGACGAGGCGACGGCCGCCCTCGATAACGTGTTCAAGTTCGTGGAAGAGGCCTTCGGCGAGGGGCAGGAGATGCTCATGCTGGTGACCGACTTGTCCGTGAGCCGCGCCGGCATGGCCTTCATCAACGACCACGGCTGCGACCGCTACTTCGCCCACAACCAGAGTCTCCAGTTCTACGAGCGCGGTCACGACCTGGCCGCCCGCATCGACCGCATCACGCTGGAAGAGGAGTAGCCCCCAGCGCGACCGCAGCGCCTTGCCCCGGCAAAGGATCCAAGCCACAGCAAGAGCAAGGCCGCGATCCCGGAAGGACCACGGCCTTGCCGCAGGCGACGCGTCGCCTATGGGAGAAAGCCCCGGGGCGCCCGATCACCCGGCGAGCGCCGCCATCGCGCTACGAGCACAGCACCGGCAGCGCCGCCATCTCGCTACAGGTACAGCACCGGTAGAGCCGCCAGAATGACCAGCAGACGCAGCATGAAACCACCCACAAGGACACCGCCCTCGCCGATGACGCTCACTACCATAGAGGTGGTGGAGGTCTCCACCTTTCGCGTGACAAACACCGGGTAGCCCTCGATGGCAAACGGCGCCACCAGGCCAAGCAGCACCAGACCGCCCCAGAACATTGGCGCATACTGGCCCGACACGAGCGAGGCAACCGATGCGGCGCCCTCGGGACTGCCCGAGCTCACGATGATGAGCATGGTTGCAAGCACCACCATCTCGATAGCCGACAGAATCACGTGGCTCTTCTTGATGAGCCACATCTGCTCGAAGCGCTCACGATCGGTGATAAGGCCCACCAAGCTCGTAGCCGCCAGACCCGCCGACAGAGCCGACACCACGAACAGCACCGGCAAAATGGCGTTGTTCCACAGCGGGTAGGCGCTCACGACCCCCAGCAGAAAGCCGGTGTAGGCCGCCACGCAGAACGCGGATACGATACCTGTCCAGGTGAGCCACTTCGGCACCGGGCGACGCAGCACCTCAAGCAGCGCCGCGGCAATGGACACCGGCATGAACACGCAGATGAAGTACACGCCCAGCGTCATCACCGAGCCCGGGTTCATAATAAGATAGAAGAACCGCAGCGGGTTGTGCAGCCCGGCCTCGGCGTCCAACATGAGCATGAGCAGACCGATGCCCAGAAAGATGGGCGAGATAATGCGGCCCGCGACGCGCATCTTCACGCTGTCGGGATACTTCGCCTCCACAAAGGCTGAAGTGAGGAAGGCGCCGGCCGATGCGCCCGCCAAAAACAGGTACCAAGCGATCATAGATCCCCAAACCATTGATCATCACCTCACGTAGTAGATTTTCGCGGTGGTCAGGTCGCCCGCCAGCGGCTGGGCATTGGTGCGAGCGATTTCCTGGCAGATCTCGCTCTGCGGATCGTCCAGGTCGCCAAACAGGCGAGCGCCGGAGATGCAGGTGCCCACGCAACGCGGCGGGTTGCCCGGCTCGCCCTCGTACCAGCAGAAGCGGCATTTCTCGATAACGCCGGTCTTCTTAATCTGGATGCGGGCGCCGTAGGGGCAGGCGGCCATGCAGTACTTGCAGCCGATGCATCGTTCCTCGTCTACCAGCACCACGCCCGAGTCGGTCGTATAGGTGGCATGGGTGGGACACACCGCCTCGCAGGGAGCGTCCTCGCAGTGCATGCACTGCACTGGCACCACTTCCGCATACACGTTGGGGTAGACCCCCTGCTCCATCTCGTCGAATTTGATGAACGCCTCATCGGACTCGAGCCCGTTCACCATCTGACAGGCCACGCGGCAGGCGTAGCAGCCAACGCACTTCTTCGTGTTGATGAGCATTCCGTAACGGGCCATCAGCCTTCCACCTTCCTAACCTTCACCGCTACCTCCTGGCTCATGGTGGAGCCTACGCCGGGTTCCAAATGCAGCGGAACGAAATCCATCATGTTGAGGCCAAAACCCTGGGCCCGAGTGAGATAGGGCGATGTGCCGCCGTAATGGGTGGGCAGAAACAGCACACCGGGCTTCAAGCGCTCGGTCACCTTCACAGCTACCTGGCCTGAGCACTCGCTGGAGGAAAGCTCCACCGTATCGCCGTCGACAATGCCCAGATCCGCGGCATCGGAGGCAGCCATCCAGAGCCGCTCGAGCTGATATTCCCGGGAGATGGCATTCAGCGCCTCCAGGTTCAGCGTCATGGTGTGGGAGTGGATACCCTGCTTGCCGCCGATGAGGGAGAACTCGCCCTCGGCCGGCTCCACCAGACGCGGCACGTAACCGATAACCGGGTTCAAGCCCGCTTCCGCCACCTTCGCCGAGGCGAACTGGAACTTTTCCGTCGGAGTCTTGAACGTCGGCGTGCCGAACGCGAAGCCGGGGTCAGCCAATTCCACGATACCGGCCTCGCGCACCTCCTCGATCGAGGTGCCCACGCTGGCCAGCTGCGCCTCGGCCAGCTCCTCCACGGTGAAGTCGAAGTACTCGCCCACGCCGCACGCCTCGGCCAGCCCGGCGAAGATCTCGTCGCAGGGGCGCGTCTCGGGATGGATGCGCTCGATGACGGGGATGCGCAGTGCCACATAGTGCTTCTTGCCGCCGATGAACTCGGGCAGCTCCAGGCGCTCCAGCACCGTGCACTCGGGCAGCACGTAGTCCGACGCCAAAGCAGTCTCGCTCATTTGCACGTCGATAGTCACCACGAGCTTCGCCTGGGAAAGCGCCTCGCGCCACTTCGCCGGCTGGGCGTACCCCTGCACAGCGTTGGAGTTGTAGAAGAACACGCCCTGGATGGCGCCATCGGCGCAGCCGTTCAGCACAGCCAGGTTGGTGCCGGTGCCCGAGAGCGCCAGCGGGTACTCGGCGTCGCCCAAACGCTTGGCGGCCGGCTTGGGCACCTCGGGGAACTTCACCGGATCCACGTCGCCCGCCTTGGGCGAAGAGGTGATGAGCGCTCCACCCTTCTGCCCCCAGCAGCCAAGAAGCGCATTCACGGCGCACACCGCGCGAGCCGTCTCGAAGGAGTTTTGATAGGCGCAGCCGAACGCTGCCCGCCAGGAAGGCTCGATAGCGCAGGCCGGTGCGGCGGCGGCCAGCGACTCGGCGATTTCCACGATGGTATCGGCCGGCACATCGCAGATGCCCTCGGCCCATTCCGGCGTGTACTCGGTCACTTGAGCAGCGAACTCCGGGAAGCCCACGGCGGACTGCTCAACGAACGCGTGATCGTACAGGTCGCGCGTCACCAGCACGTTCGCGATGCCGAGCAGGAACGCGATATCAGCGCCGGGCCTGATAGGCACCCAGTCGGTAGCAAAGACGCCGGTGTTGTTCAGGCGCGGATCCACGATGACCACCCGCGCCCCGCCCTCGGCCGCTCCGGCCAAGCTCTTCACCGAGGAGGGACGGATGCCATCGCCATAGCTGCGGCCGATGAACACCACCATTTTGGTGTTGGGGAAGTCCACCGAGAAGTTCTGGGCTCCCGTGGCTTCCTGAATACCGCTCTCTTTCGACAGATTGCAGGCAGCGGCATGGGTGTACACGTTGGGTGAGCCGAGCGCGTTCATGAAGCGCTTGCTGTAGTACTTGCCCGAGGGGCGCGGATCTTGGATGATGGCCAGCGCCTCGGGGCCGGCCTCGGCGATGATCTCCTGCACCTTCGCGCCAATTTCGGACAGAGCGTCATCCCAGCTGATAGGGACGAAGCTGCCGTCGGCGGCGCGCTTCATAGGCTGAGTCAGCCGGCCGTCGGAATAGGCCCACTGAGCCGCGCCGTGACCGCGACCGCAGAGCGTTCCCTTGGAATAGGGGTGCTCCTTCATGCCCTCGACGGTCCACAACCGCCCGTCGAGAGCGGTGGCGATCAGGCCGCACTTGCTGGAGCAGCCGTTGCACAGCGATGCGCCCTGAATCTTGGCCGCGCCCGTGGCGGCGGCCTCGGCCTGCTCGGCCCGCCACGCGGCCACCGAGCAAGTGCCCACAGCAGCCAGCGCAGCGGTGGCGGCGGTACCCTTCAGGAAGGTTCGCCTGGTGGGATTGCAGTGCATTAAAGCCTCCTTCTCTTGCATATCTGCTTTCTCCTTGTCTGGGGAAGTCCTCGGTTTTTACCGAAGGGACACGGATAGGTCTCGGACGGCCGCCGCGAGAGCTACCGCCAGCTCGCGCCCATGGGCCAGAGCGCGAGCCAGCTCGTCGGTACGAGCCGAGGGGGGCGCCGACGAGAGCGCGGCCGCATGGGCGAGCAGGGTTTGCTCGTAAGCGTCCAGCCAGTCGAAATGCTCGGACAACAGCGCAAGAGCAGCCTCATGGTTTCCCGCATCGACGCACAGGGCCACCACCTCGGTCATGAGCGTCACATGGTCGGGCATGGCGCAAAACTCCATCGGCACCTCAAGTTCGAGAGCGCGATAAAGAGCCCGCATGTGCTGGGCGCTGTCACCGAGGAGCAGATGCCGGGCCGCACCAAACTCAGCCGAGACCCCTCTGCGGCGCTCCCGT
The DNA here is from genome assembly GCF_000478885.1 of Adlercreutzia equolifaciens DSM 19450. Taxonomy (NCBI): domain Bacteria; kingdom Bacillati; phylum Actinomycetota; class Coriobacteriia; order Eggerthellales; family Eggerthellaceae; genus Adlercreutzia; species Adlercreutzia equolifaciens. The sequence goes on along the minus strand of NC_022567.1, from coordinate 290,830 downwards.
CCATCGGCCCAAGGCTTATAAAGCGATTCGACGGGCACCGCCGCCGCGGGAGCGCCCAAGGTGAGCACCTCGTTCTCGAGTCGGCAGCGCACGGCGCCCGCCGGCGTCGCGGGCGCTATCGCTAAATCGGCCGCTGTCGCACGGGCCGCCTCGTACGCCGCTTCATAGTCATCGCCCCATCGCGAGAACAGAGCCCCAATGGTGCTCAGGTAGGCTGCCTTGGCGCAGACGTTCACCCGTGCGGCATCGCGCACGACCTCTCTCTCCGATGTTTGCGCGGTCGCACGCGCAGCCCCGCCTCTTGTCTCTTGCATTTCGCACCTCCTTCCGTTGGCGCTCCATGCTAGAATCGTCGGCTATGCGCCATATCATCAGTTTCTGATGATTTACCGAGACGCAAGTCAGTCATAACAGAGGACGCGACAGGGAAACGCCCAGTTCACACTGGCAATGGAGAAGGAGGAGCAGGGCCGTGACAGCAGTCCGCGATGCACCATCGGCCGCTATCGAGCCGCTTCACCGCTTTCTGCACCTGTGCTATCTCGGCCTCGCGTTTTTCTGGGCCTGCAGCATGCTCACCTTCCGCAGCTCCATCCTGCTCACCGGCGCGGCGGACACGCCCCAGTACAATACGTTGATCGTCGTCGTATCGTTTTTGGCAAACATGACCGTGCTCTTAGGCGTGTCGGCCCTTGTAGAGCGGGCGCCGGAAAATCTGGCGAAACTCTCGCCGTGGCCCTTCTGCGGATGCATCCTTGTCGGCATCGCGGCTATCGGCGGCGCCGGCATATGGTTTGCCGGCCCAGCGCTTTCCGCATCACTCGTGATCGGCTCGACGCTATGCGGCGTCGGCTTCGGCTACCTATGGGGGAGCTGGGCGGACGTGCTCGGACGCGTGCATCCCTCGCGCACGGCCCTGTATGCCCCGGCGTCGTTCTTGCTCACCACCATCATCTTTCTCGCCGTCGACTCCCTCGTGGCCCTCACTCCCTTTCCGCCCCTTGCGCTCATGGCTCCCCTGCCAATAGCCTCGGTTCTCTGCCTGAAGCGCTGCCGTACCGAGAGCAGCCAGCCGTCGGTTCTCCTCGCGCCCCACCGAACCGAGTCTCAGCGCTACCTGGCGGCTCTCACCACCCTCGTGCCGCTCATCATCGCCGCCCTCGTTTTCTCCTGCCTGTTCGGCTTTATGTGGGAGACCGCCGTGCTCAGCGTGAACTCCGCGAGCACGGCCCATGAACTGCCCCTCGTGCTGAATTTCGTCGTTGCAGTGCTTCTTTTGGCCTTCACGGTTGCCTTGCAGCGGCGAGTAAACCTGTCGCTAGTCTACCAACTGCTTATCCCCATCGCCATCGTGCTGTTCGCGGCGCTGCCGTTTTTCTGGAATGTTCACCCCGTAGTGCTGAACGCAATCATGAGCGCCGTACATGGGGTCTTCGACGTGGTCATCTGGTACCTGGTAGCCACAGCTGCCTACGATTACGCCGTATCGGGCTTCGTTATAGGGGGCCTGGTGAGGGCGCTGTCCATTCTCGCACGGCTCGTGGGCATCGGCATCGGGTATCTGATCATGCTCCTCCCCGAAGTGGCTGGCTGCGCTGTAGTGGGCGTGTGCATCGGAGCGGTGTACCTGCTCGTCATCCTGCTATGGTTTCTCTGGCACAACGCCAAACGCTCGGTTCCGGGCGAGGAGGCAGAAGGGAGAATGGCGATTGGCGAGGCGACCGGCGACGGCAACGCGAATCCTCATTCGAGCGTCTCAGATCCATCGTCGGTCTTAGCTGCCCCAACAGCCGTCAAGGCAACCGACAAAGCAGCTGCCGACCCTGCCAGCACCTCTCCCGTTGCGGAGTCCATCAGCACTTCTGCGACCGGCGAGATCGATGGGGCCGAAGCCATTAACAGCGAAGAGGTCGTCTTCGCGCTCCTCGCCGACGACTACGGCCTCACCCGTCGCGAGGCCGAGGTGCTCCCCTACCTCGCCCGCGGCCGCTCCGCAAAGGTCATCGCCGAAGCGCTCTTCGTCTCGGAATCCACCATCCGCACCCACACCCGCCGCATTTTGGAGAAGACCTGCCTGCATTCCAAGCAGGAACTCATCGATCTCGTTGAGAAGTATTAGAAGCCGGCGGTGGTGCGCGCCGCTTGGTGCACCAGTCGACGCGCACCACCAAGCCGTCTAAAGCCTTGGCGCGACACCACGCGCAACCAGAACCTGCGGCTCTACGAGCGCGGTCATGACCCGGCCGCCCGCATCGGGCGCATCACACTGGAAGAAGAGCGTCTAAAAGCACCATCGATCCGAAATGTGCAAAATGAGCCATTTCTCGTAGCTATTGGCGGCAAATGCGAAAAGTTTTCCCTGTTCACGCTAAACGGTTCAAGCCCTCCCGGCACAAAATCCTACGAGAAGTACCCTGTTTTGTGCATTCGAGGCTTCCCCATAATCCGCAGGGACTACTCCCGTTGGTGTATCTGCGTGGGCCGGTCGTGATTGGGGGTTGCCGAGGTCATTGGGACGTGCTGGGGCGTGATAGTGTGCACTCCAGCACATGACCGACCCCCTTTCAGAAGGAGATCACCAATGACCAACTTGAACACCACTCCGAACCCCTTCGGCAAGCATTCGTTCCGCGACAACGCCGTCGACTCCGCCGCGAACCAGACCTACGAGTTCGACATCGACGGCTCCGTGGCCGCCAGCGTCGAGAACACCGCCACCGCCAAGCCGAAGTTCGGCCGCCGCTCCTTCCTCACCGGATTCGCCGGCGCCGCGCTCGCCTGCATGCTCGCCTTCGGCGTGCAGGGCGCCATCATCGATCCCGCCACCGCCGAGGCCACGGGCACCCCTTCCGCTACCCAGACTGTCATCAACACCAACGATGACGCGACCCTGGCTGAGGCTGTGGCCGCCAAGTGCCTGCCGTCCGTGGTATACGTGGAGACCTACGCCGATGCGGGCGGCCAGCTCCAGGGCTTGGGTACCGGCTCGGGCGTCGTGATGACCGAGGACGGCTACCTCATCACCAACAACCACGTGGTCGACGGCGGCAGCGCCTATAAGGTGACCATCTCCGGCAACACCTACGACGCCGAGCTGGTGGGTACTGATCCCTCCTCCGACGTGGCGGTGTTGAAGGCCAAGGATGCCAGCGGCCTCACCCCCATGGAGATCGGCGATTCGGACAACCTGACCGTCGGCGAGTGGGTCATGACCTTGGGCGCCCCCTTCGGGCTCGAGCAGTCGGTGGCCACGGGCATCGTGTCCGCCACGAGCCGCTCGCAGATCATGGACGCGAGCGAGTCGATGCAGTCCGGCGGCAGCGGCGAGACCACTATCTATCCGAACATGATCCAGACCGACGCGGCCATCAACCCGGGCAACTCCGGCGGCGCGCTTGTGGACGACGAGGGCAAGCTCATCGGCATCAACACGCTGATCACCTCGTATTCCGGCAACTACTCCGGCGTCGGGTTCGCCATTCCGGTGAACTACGCGGTGAACCTCGCCCAGCAGATCATCGCCGGCGAGACCCCCACCCACGCCCAGCTCGGCGTGAGCCTGTCCACGGTGAACGACCAGGCGGCTGCCAGCTACGGCCTCGCGGCCGAGTCCGGCGCCTACGTGGCCGCCGTCTCCCAGGGCTCCGGCGCCGAGGCGGCCGGCCTCCAGGAGGGCGACATCATCACGGCCCTGGACGGCGAGTCTGTGGAAGGTGCCTCCGACCTCATGCTGGCCGTGCGTGGGAAGAACCCCGGCGACACCGTGAAGCTGACGGTGAACCGCAACGGCCAGGAGCAGGAGATTTCCGTGACTCTGGGCGACGATGCCGCCAGCCAGAAGGCCGCCGCGGAGCAGAAGGCCCAGCGGGAGCAGCAGATGCCCGAGCAGGGTCAGGACTTTGGCCGGGGCTACGGCGATGGTTACGGCAACGGTTACGGCTGGGGCTACGGTGACGGCTACGGCCAGGACGGCGGTAACGGGTACGGCTACGGCGATGGCTACGGCAACGGCCTGAACTTGGACGACCTGTTCGGCCAGCGCTAAGCCGCCGTGGCGCCTTACGCGTCAAGCATGCCGACAGAAGGGACTCACGATTCCCTCGCAGCAGGGGCGACCACCAGGCCGCCCCTTTTCTATTGAAAGCTCTGCGATTGAATGCTCTTTACTCAGCGCTGAGCACTTCCAGATTGCCACTTATGATGTCGAAGGTGAGATCGCAGGAGTGCGACGGATCTCCAGCGGAATCGGCGAAGTCGTTCGTGAAGTTCCCAGAGGTTTTATCCACCTGCGCCGTCAGCGCGGTATCGGCCGGAAGCTCCAAAACGATGTGTCCGGAGGCGAGCGATCCAGAGATGGTCTCCGGGGCCGACAAGCACGGGCCGAAGTAGAACTCCCCTGAAGCCTGATCGATGTGCAGCGTCTTGGCGATAGAGCCTTCGTAAGCGACATTGCCACTTGCGAGGCTCAGCTCAAGGTCGGTCACCGACATCTGGCTCACTGAGACGGAACCCGAGGCGACATCGAGTTCCATTTTCTCGCACAGCATGGCGTCGGCCCCGTCGATGCCGTACTCACCCGAGGCCGCCTCAAGAACGAAGCGCTCAAGAGACGCCGCCGATTCGGGGATAAGCACCTCCACGTCCTTGCTGCCCCATGTGCCGAGCGAGCATCCCGATAGGCCGCCGTTGCCCTCCATATAGTTGATGGAAAGCACACCGCCATTCGTGCTGCAGGCCATAACGGGTTGCGGGCCGCCGTGCATGGTCTCGTTCACGACAATTTTGCCGTCGGTCTCGCCGTCGGCCACCACGCGCACGGAACCCGACCCGGCGAGCCAGTTCAACTCGATAACGTTTACCTCGCTGGCGTCGATTTCGAAATGGCTGCCCTCGGAAGTCGACGCAACACCGCCGCGCACACCGCTGTGCAGCGTCGCATCCTCCACCTCGCTCGCGGCATCACCCGCATATCCGGCCATCTCGCCGACCGCATCTCCAGCATATCCGGCGATCTCGCCCATGGCGTTCCAGCCCACACAACCCATCAAGCCACCGGGCGCAAGCAGCGAGCCGCCCCAGGGAACGATGCCGCGACAGCCGCCGAAGAACCCACACACCCCCAGGCAAAGCAGCACGATGAGCGCGATCTTCACATAGGTGCTCCGTTCCAGTTTCATTGGGCGCCTCCTTCTGAGGAGGAATCACTTTTCGCCGCGACGTCCTGGCGTTCGGCCAACCATGTCTGATAAGCCGGATCAGCCTCCAAGGTGTTCACCACCCAATAGTAGAAGGGAATGGTGAGGAAGATCACCCAGCCGGGATGCCACCAGCCGAAGCAGAAACCAGCAAGTAGGAAGATGACCGCGCACAGAAGCGGGTAGGGAAACGACTGCAGCGGATCTTTCGGTTGGGGCGTCGGTGGCGGCGCAATGGGCACCGAGGATGCCGGCGGAATGGAACCCGGTGGGCAGGAGCCAGGAGGGTAGGCACCCGGGCTCTGCGGCGATGCCGGCGAACCGTGCGAAGACGCGCCAGGGCCATAGCCCGCACTCGGTGGCCGATGGCCCGGCGCTCCGTATGTGGAAGGCGAGAACCCGTGCGGCGCCCCTTGGCCGGAAGCACCGGCCTGTCCAGGGGACGGAGCAGGCGGCGGGAAGCCTCCCGACGTCGCAGCGGGCGCGCTCACTTCCACGACCACTTTCGGCACGTCGGGCGCCTCAGCTGCCGTCGCAGCCGCCGCTTCGGCCCGCGCCGCAGCCGCCAGGGCCGCCTCCGCCGCAGCAGCGGCCTCGGTTTCCACCGATTCGGCGCGCTCCTGGGACTCAAAGCGCACATCGTCGGCCACCTCGGGGCTCACGCGCAGAAGCTCATCCAGGGTCACCTCGTACAAGTCGGCCAAGGCAATAAGGTTTCCCATATCGGGTGCCGACTCGGCCCGCTCCCACTTGGAAACGGCCTGGCGCGACAGCCCCAGCTGCTCGGCCAGCCCCTCTTGGGAGAACCCGCGCTCACGGCGCAATTCGGCAAGGCGTTGGGCGATTTCGACGTTCATCACGGTTCCCTTTCGCGTCTTGTTCGTCACATCTCGCCTTTCACCCTATGGTTTCAACCCTGGTTGCACCAGCACCTTATGTGGTCAATTTACCAGAACCGAGCGAAAAATCTCCGACAACCACTGGTTGCCCCACCCACGAACAGGTAATTTGCGCTTCTTCCAAGCCGCCAGCCCACGACCACTCGCACCTCCTTCGCAGCGCAAGTCACCAACCTCATCGGTCACAGCGGATACTCGAGCAGATCCTCGATGCGGCAACCCAGCGTCTGAGCGAGCCGATAGAGCGATGCGCCCTGGCCGTGATTGATGTTCTTGCAGCGCTGCTCATACTGCTGAATCGCCCTCAGCGACACGCCCGACTTCTCCGCCAGCGCCACCTGGGAAAGACCCCTTTGCTCGCGCCACGATTTCAAAGGAGCACCCCGCCGGGCCACGCGCTCCTCGATCACTTCAACGAACTTCTGCTCTGCTGCTTCGTGGAGCGGCCAATACAGCGTGCGGATTTCCTCCATAGTCGTTACGCGACCTATGGTTCGGAACGGGCGGCCCGTCTCCCACTGCCAGTAGGCCAGAACCCAACCGCACCAATAGTCGGGCCCTTCCCCGTCGGACGCCATATCGGCCAGAGGCACGCCGATATCCAGCCCGGCCCGATAGCACACGTCAAGCACCAGTTCGATGCCCGACGAACCGCTCACATAGCGCGGGGCCCCGGCGCCGAACGCATCGGCAACCCCTGTCGCTACGAACATTTCAAAGAACTGGTCGAGCCCCAAGTTGACACGGTTGGCCGCGCAATCGAATGCCTCGCCCAGCGCTTCCATGGCATCGAACAGATAATCTTCGCTATAGGCCTGCAAGATCGGTCACCTCTTCTCGCAAAAGGTCGCGCAAGAAAATACCGTCGATGCCCTGCCGGGCAGCCTCCTCGCGATAGAGCGCCCGCGCCTTCTCGTCGCGCTCCTTCCGCTTAGGGTAGTAAACGGCGCTGGGCGCCACTGTGGCTTCGACGAACTCGATGGCCTTGAATGCCTCCGGGCTCTTGAGTACGATCTGCTGGCCCAAATCACCGAGATGCAAAGCCCGCGTCAACTGCTCCAAAGAAATATCGTTTCGCAAAAAGGCGCGGGCGAAGGTGAAGTAACTGTCATCAGCACGGTGCCCCACGATAACGTCGAACGACTCCGCATCCAGCAGGTAGTGGGCACGAAGAAACTCGCTACCCGCTTGAGCCACCGGGGTGCGCAGATCGATCTTGCGATGCTCCAGCAACAGCGCCAGCCAATGAAGCGTCGAGTATTCCGGAGAGGAAAGTTCAAGAACCTTAAGGCCGCGGCCATCGAAGCGATACTCGTTAGCGTAGCCGTCGTAGCCTTCTTCGGAGCAGGCCCACTCGCGCGCCAATTCGATATGCTCGGTGCAATAAAACCCGCGGCCGTAGTCGTTATATGGCCTACCACCACCGTAGAAAGGATGCGCCACTATTTGAGGCGATCCATGAAATAGGGTCATAAGTTCCATGGTTTACCTATCTCTCCAGAGATACTTCCAGAAGTATAACATGAATATCTCTGGAGAGATAGTCTAGGGTGCAGAGCAAAACCTCACTTGATTTGTCGCGAATAGTTAGGCGACCTCTTCCTTGCAAGCGTTGCCCTTGCGGGCGTTCCACCATTTGGAGAGCTGGACGATGATGACCTCCACGAGCGGAATCGTGAGGAAGATGACCCAAGCGGGGCCATGCCAATGAACATCGACGAAGGTCATCCAAAGGAACCAGGCGATCGCACCAATAGGATACAGCGCGCACAGCATGGGAGCGATGCGGCGAGATGCGACTGCCGCGCCCACAACGTAATACACCGGAATGAGGAACAGCAGAAACAGCGTCGGCCCCCAGATACCGCTGAGCATACCGAAGGCAAGATACGCCACAATCACCAACGCCCAAAAGGGAAACTTCAGCCACTTTTTAGCTCGCTCGGCATTGAAGTCATCGGGCGACACCCCGAAAGGATTGTCGCGCGTGAAGATATGCTCTGCCACCTCCGGATCCGTCGTGTTGACGCGCACGCCGTCCCAACCGACGTGCACCTCTTCGCCGTGGCGGTCGACCACGTGCACGCCCTCGGCCCAGGACACGTGCACATGGTCCTTGCCGTCGTCCACGTGAATGCCACCGGGTCCGAAGTGCACCTTGCCGCGGCCCTCCTTTTCGAAGTCAACGCCCTCGGCTGTCTCGGCATCACATGCATCGCCAACGCCACCGCCCTCTGGCGAAGCCGTCTCTTCCGAAGCTTCCGCGACGACAACCCTGCTCGCGCCACGCACTTCCGCGCGGTCGGCGGCTTCGAAGGCCACGTCGTCCTCGATGGACTCGTCCACGTACAAAAGCTCGTCCAGCGACACCCCGTAGAGCTTCGCCAGGGCAATGAGGTTGTCGGTGTCAGGCGACGACTCTGAGCGCTCCCATTTGGAAACAGCCTGGCGCGACACGCCCAACTTCTCCGCGAGGGCCTCCTGCGACAGCCCTGCAAGCTTTCGGCGCGCGGCCAAGCGCTCGGCGATTTCGACATTCATGGTGTGCTGCCTTTCTTCTGCGATTGCCTCTCAAAAACGCCTTGGAGCCTACCGAAAACCTCTTTGCCACGGAACCAATTCGCGTTGTCATTTTCCGCAATTATTGGTTGCGGAAGCGCTGAACTGGGAAAATACCCCAGCGGTCACCACACGCACGGCAGCATTCGCGCTCGCTAGCGGCCGTCCCGCAGTGCCTTCAGGCGCGCCAGGGTGTCAGCGGGGATGCGCTCGGCGACGGTGTTCTTGCGCGCCACCTTCGGGGTGTCATCCAAACGCGCATCTTCGTAGTACTCGCCCATCTCGTGGGAGAAGCCGTCGGCGCTCATGCGATCGACGCCGCCGCCGAACACCGTGTCTTGAATGGCCGCGTCGCTCGTGACCACCATGGTCTCCACCCCGCGCTTGCCCGCGTCGTAGGCCAGCTTCTCGATCACCTTGTCGGCCGACTGCCCCGCCGGGGAGAAGATCACCTGCACGCCGCCGATCTTCGTGCGCGAGCCTTCCGAAAGCTCGTTATCGGCGGCGTCGAAGACGATGATGGCGCCCATGTCGCGCCCGGCGTAGTTCACCACGTCGTTGATGAGCCGGTCGCGGGCGGCGTTGAAGAAGTCGTCGGTGTAGTCCTCGTCGGCCCGCGGCTGCCACCGGTACCGGCTGCCCGACCGCAGCACGTTGTACCCGTCAACGATGAGGAGTCTCTTGCGTTGCTTGGCCATGATGCGATCTGCGGCCTATTCCCAGTTCTGGCGCAGCCACTCGTACATGCAGGCGGTGGAGGCCTGGGCCACATTCAGTGAGGAAATCTCTCCCACCTGGGGCAGCTTCACGCCGAAATCGCAGTTCTCCAGCACAAGGCGCGACACGCCTTCACCCTCGTTGCCCATCACGAGCGCGATCTTGCCCTTGAGGTTCGACTGCCAAATGAGATCGGAGGCGTGCTCGGTGGCGGCGGCCACCCAGAAGCCCTCGTCCTTCAGACGCTCGATGGTGCTCACGAGGTTCGCCACCTGGGTGACGGGAATGTGAGAAATAGCCCCGGCCGAGCTTTTGTAGGTGGCGGCGGTCACGCGGGCGGCGCGCTTGTTGGGAATGACAATGCCGGAAGCGCCCACGCACTCGGCCGAACGGGCGATGGCCCCCAAGTTGCCGGCATCGGTGATGTGGTCGAGCACCACAATGAGCGCGCGGCCGTCGTGCTCCTCAGCCGACTGCTTCGCCGCGTCCAGAATCGTCGTCATGTTCACATAGTTGAACGGAGCCGCCTCAGCCATGACGCCCTGGTGGCTACCGCGCTCGGAAACCTCGTCGAGCTTCTTCTTCGACACCTTCTTAATAGGTACGTCCAGGTTCTTCGCCTTGCGCTGGATGTCGCGCACCAGGCTGTCGCCCTGGCTCAGGTTGTCGGCCATGAGGATGTACTTCAGCGGCACGTGGGTGCGCAGCGCCTCAATAACCGGCCGCTTGCCTTCAATGAAATCAGCCATGGAATCGCTTTCGTCGTGGTAGTTCAATGGTAATCGAGAAGTTTACCACGGCCCTGCGGCCCTTCTGAAGCCGCACGCCCAATCACGCCAAATCAACGCTGGGCCACCGCCCAAGCGGCAGCCCAGCCCGTGAATACTTTTGAATTCTTCGCTCGTCAGTTACTCAAGTAAACTTTACTAAAATCCACTTGAGTAAAATTCATCCGCGCAATCCTCTACTCCGTCTTCGCGTCGCGGGCGGCGATTTCGGCGGCCTTCTTGGCGAACTCGGCGCGCTGCTCGGGGGTCATCATGGCCATCTGAGCCTCCAGCACGTCGTGCTTCAGCGCTGTGGCGAAATCGGCGGAACCTTGCTTGGCGTTCTCGGCCGCCTTCTTGGCCGCATCGGCAGCCATCTCGGCCTGGGAGCGCGCCATGGACACGGCAGCCTCGGTCTGCTCGTGAGCCAACTCTGCGGCCGTCTTGGCCTGATCGTTCAGGTGGCTCGCGGCCGCCTGAGCCTCACGGGCCGCCTCGCCGACCGCGGTCTGGGCCTGCTGGCCCACGCGCTCGGCGGTGGCCTGAGCCTGTTTCAGCACCTCGGAGTTGATGGCCTTGCCCTGCTCCACGGTGATCTCCCCCTTGGCGATAAGCTGCTCCACCAGCTCCTGGGTCTTCTCGGCGCCGAGCGCCATGGCGCCCACACCAGCCAGGAACACGTCCTTCAATCCATCGGCAATCGTCGTCATTTCGGGGCCTCCCTTATCTCGACGGTGATTTCGCACCCTCTACTATACGAGCGCCCCCGCCCCACGTATGCCAACGGGGCGGCACCGTTACCGCCCCGTCAAAGGTTGATTGATTTGGTTAGGGAATCTGCCGCGAATGATTGCTCGCAGCCGTGCGCCCTGCGCGCGCCTGCGCGCCCGTGCGCTCGCATTCGCTCGTTCGCGGGTGCTATCCCAGGATCAGCTTCAAGACCACGTAGGCCACCACGAACCCCGACACGGCGCTTACCCCCATTTTCAGGCCGGCTGAAGCTACCGGGTGCTTGCGTCCGAAGGCCTCGTTGTCGCGCACCGGCTCCTCGCCGCGGGAGTACGCCACAATGTCGCGATAGGTGACCAGGTCGTACTTCTTCTTCATCGACTCCACCATGCCGAGCAGAATACATCCTAAAACCCACAGCGCAAGAAACAGCACAATTCCCAGCACCTCGCTCTCGGTGCACTTCGGCATGAGCGAGGAGGGGGCCGTAGGCACCGCGAACCCCACCGCCACGCACACCAGCCCGACGCCCACAAGCGCCCAAGCTGCCACCGTCAGGCGGCTCATTGTCTTCCAGTCGTTCTCAATCGCCTTTTCCATCGTTGCCACGTCTCCTTTCACGAGCTCATCGATGGACGTGCCGAAGATCTCGCTTAAGAGCAGAAGGCTCTGCACATCGGGATAGGTGCGGTCGGTCTCCCAGTTGGAAATGGTCTGCCGCGATACGAAAATGCGCTCCGCCACGTCCTCCTGGGACAGCCCCAGTCGGTTCCGGTGCTCCTTGAGATGCTCCTTGAGTTCCACAACACGTCCTTTCGCGATCAGAGTGACATGACACGCCGCAGCGTACCACCAAAACCCTTTGGCACAACCCCGCAGCCAATGAAAACCCCTGCCAAAAGTCTTTGACAAGGGTTCTGAACAGGGATTTTCTCTAGATAAATAGCGATCGTAGAAGCATTTAGTGCATTGAGCGCGGCTCGCGTCCATTCGGCGCGAATGCGAGAAAGACCCCGAAACGCGAGAGGCGATCCGGGGTCTTCGTCGATTGAGGAGTCTATTGCCCTACCCGAAAATGGCGGCGAAGGCGCCGGTGCCGGCGCCGTGCAGGACGTTGTCGCGCATGGCGCGGCGGGCAAAGCCCATCATCTCGGCCAGAGCGTCCAGCGCTACTTCCTTCTTCTCGCCCGTGCGACGCAGCTTCATCTCCACCTTGCCCTCTTTCAGGCCGCGCTTGCCCACGACAATCTGCACGGGCCAGCCGATGAGGTCGGCGTCGTTGAACTTCACGCCGGCGCGCTCGTCACGGTCGTCGATGACCACCTCGAAGCCGAGCTCGGCCAGATCCTTCGCGATTTTCTCGGCCATGGGCTGCACCTCGGCATCACCCACCGTGAGCGGCACCACGCAAATATGGGCCGGCGCCACCGACAGCGGCCACATGATGCCGTGCTCGTCGTTGTGCTGCTCGACGATGGCGGCCAGCGTGCGCGAGATGCCCACGCCGTAGCAGCCCATGATGAAGGGCTTCTCCTCGCCGTCTTCGTCCATGAACGTGGCGCCCATGGCACGGGAGTACTTGTCGCCGAGCTGGAAGATCTGGGCCACCTCGATGCCGCGAGCGCCTTCCAACGGAAGTCCGCACGTAGGGCAGCAGTCGCCGGGCTTCACCGTGGCCAGATCGGCCCACTCGTCCACCTGGAAATCCTCGCCCAGACGCGCGCCCACGTAGTGGTAGCCGTCCTCGTTGGCGCCCACGACCCACTGCGGGATGGCCTGCAAGCTGGTAGCGGCGATGATGCGGGCGCCCTCCGGCAGCCCCACCGGCCCCATGGAGCCCTTGCACAGACCGAAGGAGATCATCTCCTCGTCGGTCAATAGCGTGAAACCGGGCACGAGGCCCTCGATCTTCAGCTCGTTCAGCTCGTGATCGCCGGGAATGAACAGGCACACGAGGTTGCCCTCGGCGTCCTTGCCCGAGAGCGCCTTCACCGTGGACGACTCGGGGATGCTCAAAAATTCCGCCAGCTCGGCGATAGTGTGCACGTCGGGCGTGGCGATCTTCTCCATGGCGTCCACTTCGTACAGCGTGGGGCGAGCCAGGCACGCGCCGGCCTCGGCATCGGCCGCATAGCCGCACGAGCAGTACACCAGGTCGGCCTCGCCCGATTCCGCCAGCGCCATGAACTCGGTGGTCACCTTGCCGCCGATCTGGCCGCCGTCGGCCTCCACCTCGCGGTAATCCAAGCCGCAACGGTCGCAGATAGCGCCGTAGGCCTTCCCCATGGCGTCGTAGGTTTCCTGCAGCGACTCCTGGGTGGCGTTGAAGCTGTAGGCATCCTTCATGACGAACTCGCGAGAGCGCAAAAGACCGAAGCGCGGGCGAATCTCGTCGCGGTACTTCGTCTGAATTTGGTAGAGGTTCTGAGGCAGTTCCTTGTAGGAGCGCAACTCGTTGCGCACGAGCGCCACGATGATCTCCTCGTGGGTGGGACCGAGGCACATCTCGCGGTCGTGGCGATCGGTAAGGCGCATGAGCTCGGGGCCGTAGTCGTTCAAGCGGCCGCTTTCCTCCCACAGCTCCGCCGGCTGCAGCACCGGCATGAGAATCTCCTGGGCACCCGAAGCATCCATTTCCTCGCGCACGATGTTCTCGATCTTCTTCAGCACGCGGAAGCCCAAAGGAAGGAACGTGTACAGGCCCGAGGCGGCCTTGCGCAGCATGCCCGCGCGCAGAAGCAGGCGCGCGCTATCGATGTCGGCGTCCGACGGGTCTTCCTTCAAGGTGGGGGCGTACAGGTTGCTCATACGCAGAATCTGGGTCATAGGTTCTCCAACTCCTCCATAAGGGCAGAAACAATTTCCGACTCTTGCACTTTGCGGACGATTTTACCATGGGAGAAAACAACCCCCGCGCCCGCTCCGCAAGCCACCCCGATATCGGCATCGGCGGCTTCGCCCGGGCCGTTCACCACGCACCCCATGACCGCCACTTTCACCGGCTTGTCCACTGCAGCGAGGCGCTCTTCCACTTCTTGCGCGAGCCCAATGAGGTTCACCTGGCAGCGCCCGCAGGTGGGACAGCTGATGAGCTCGGGGGTGCGACGGCGCAAGTCCAGGGCGCCGAGCAACGTCCAGCAGGCCCGCACTTCCACCACGGGGTCGTCCGTGAGCGAGATGCGCATGGTGTCGCCGATGCCCTCTTCCAAAAGGACGCCCAGGCCGCATGCGCTTTTGATGATGCCTTGGAAGGCGGTTCCCGCCTCGGTGACGCCGATGTGCAGCGGCACCTCGGGCAGCTCGGCGGCCAACAGGCGATAGGTGTCGATGGTGGTCTGCACGTCGTGGGCCTTGGCTGACACCACAAGGTCGTGGAAGTCGCACTCGTCTTCGAAGAAGCGCACGTATTCGGTAGCGGAGGCAGCCAGTTTCTCGGGCAGCGTCAGGTCGTCGCGGGCCGCCAGCGCGTCGTCGAGCGAGCCGGCGTTCACGCCGATGCGGATGGGGATGCCCGCCGCCGACGCCGCAGCGATCACCTCACGGGTGGCCTCCAGGCCGCCGATGTTGCCGGGGTTGATGCGCAGCTTGGCCGCGCCGCGGGCCGCCGCCTCGATGGCGATGCGGGCGTCGAAATGGATGTCGGCCACCACGGGCAAGGGTGACGCGGCGCACACGGCTTCGAAGGCGTCCAGGCAGTCCCGACGCGGAATGGCCATGCGCACGATCTCGCAGCCGGCCTCGGCCAGCGCCTCAATCTGCGCGAGGTTGGCGGCCACATCGTCGGCCGGGGCATTCAACATCGACTGCACCGCCACCGGCGCGCCTCCGCCCACCGGCACGTCCCCCACCATCACGCGCCGCGTGCGGTCATGGGGCTTCAGTTCCTTGGTCACGGACCACTTCCTTTCCAACCGTTATCTTTCACCAATTATAAGTCCGGAATCCGCCCAAGGAAGTCAGCGAGGGTCCGACAGGTTTAAACCCCTAGCCCCAGTTGCCAAAGACGAACCTCTGGATGTCCTGGTTCAGCATGATGACGAAGAAGCCGAGGAACAGGGCCATACCAGCAAGCGACATATAGTTCATGGCCTTCTGAGACACTGTCTTGCGGGTGCCCTTCTGGAAGATTTCCACCACGAAGCGGCCGCCATCCAGCGGCGGGATGGGCAGCAGGTTCATGATGCCCAGCGAGACCGAGATCATGGCCATGAACTCCAACGCCTCCACGAGGCCCGCCTGGAAGTAGTCCTTCGACATGACGGCGATGCCGACGATGGAGGTGGAATCGGACACCGTCTGAGCCGCCGTGGCCGGGTTGAACAGGCCCGCTACCGCCTGAATCACCATGCCGATGTACATGAAGCCGGCCTGCAGCGCCTGCAGCACCGATGCGTGAATGGTCGTGATCTCGCCCGTTTCAGGATGCTGCACCTGAAAGCCGATGATCGAGAACACGATAATGAACACGAGCATAGCGAACAGCAGGTTCATGAAAATGCCCGCCAAAAGGATGACCGAGCGCTTCCAGAAGGGCAGCGAGCGGTACTGCTGGCGGTACTCGGACTCGTAAAGCGCATGGGGATCGGCCACTTCGCGAGCTTGGCCCAGCTCGTAGGAGGCGGGCGCCGGCAGCCCCGCCGCGGCCGCCTTCTTCAGAGCGCGCTTGCCGGGCGTGACGCGCGGGGCGCGGTAGGTGTTGTACTGATCGGCCTTGACGGGACCGATGACGCTGCCCCATTCCACCAGCTCTTCCAGGGCGTTGTATGCTTCATCGTCGCTGATGCCGCAGTCGCGGGCCACGTCCTCCATGTTGGCGGTGCCGCGGCGGTAAAGCGACGCGAGCACCTCCTGCAGGTGCGGCTGCAAAGGGCCGGCCTCCATGCCGCACACCTTCGCGTAGCCGCCGAGGGGCACGGCCGTGACGCCATAGCGGGTCTCGCCCTTCGTGAAGCCAATGGAAGGGCCGGGCAGGCCCAGCATGAACTCGGTAACGCGCACGCCGAAGGCCCGAGCGGCCAGGTAGTGGCCGCCCTCGTGGATGAACACGAGGAAGCCGATGCTGATAACGGCGCAGACGATCATGATGAGGATGTCCACAGATGTCTCCTTATATATGAGAGATTTCCTGCCTCGCAGGGCAGGAACGGGTGTCGCTGGTCATTATAGAAAGCGGGCACCCTTTGTCTTTCCCTTGGAGGGCCCTCTCGGAAAATAACTACAAGCTGGCTACGATCCCTCCATGGTTTAGGAGGGACGTACGCCGAATCCGTCGGCTGCGCCCGCCGCCTTGACTGCCGTCTCGGCGAGCGCGAAGCACGCGCCTTTGCTGCCGCCGCTTGAGAATCGAGCACCTCGAAGTCCCACCCTTTTCCCACTGAAGACCCGTCGAAGTCCCTTTTGGCTCCTCGCGCCGACCGCTTTTCCGTCGCATAAAAATACGACTCCCGCACGGTCGGGGGAGGGAATGAACTGGGGCATTCCCGCGTCATTTCTACGGTTCGGCTCTCGTAAGGTTATCGGCGTCAGGCATCGGGCGCCGTACGCCAAACCTTCCAGCCCGCATTCCTTCGAGACACGGACGTCACGATTGCGCCCCACGCCTGACTCTCTTTCGTCAATCGAGCAGCGCGGACACGTGGCCGCGCAGAGAGGAGTCACCGTGGATTCACTCGATCCCGTCCCCGCGCGCCCATCCCTCCAAGGAGGCCGCGCCCTTTTCAACATGGTTCTTGCCTTCCTACTGCTCGTGGGCCTCATCCCCGCGATGTGTGCCCCCGCGACCTCGGCAGTCGCCACGGAAACCGAGGGGGTGCCCGTCATGTTCCACTTTAAAGACTCTGCGGGCGAGACCATCGACTTCGCCAGCCTCACCGCGCCGCACAACCTGCAAGAAGGGCGCATTGTCGCCACGGTTGACGAGGGCGGAACGCTCGGTCTCGACGAGGCGCTCAGCTTCGCCGTGTATGAGCACTACGCCACCTTCGGCGACCGCCAGCGCGACATTACCGATGAGTGCTCTCTTGATGCCGCAGCGGGCACCGTGAGCATCCCCGAGTCCTATGCGGACACTCTGGAAACCCTCGGCATCGTCTTCGAGCTGTCGCCCGCACATCCCGCCTATGAGCGCTTTGTGCTCGCCGACCTCGACACAAGTCCGCAGGAGCTCACCGTCGGCGAAGAGACAACGACCATCGCCTCGGACATTCCCGACATCCTCGCCGAGGCCGGCGGCATCGCCCCCTTCGCGGCCGCCTTCCCCGGCCAGGCCGAGAAGCACTACGCGCTCAACCCCTATATGCGCCTCGAAACCTTCGATGTCGACATGCCCCGCAAACAGGAGGCCTATGGGTTCCCCAGCGATCTGGTAGGCTCCTATGGGTTCGGTGCTTTCTTCGGCACCTCTCAGCACTGGGTGAACGGAGTTTCCCAGGGAACGAACTTCAACGACTACGTGCTGAACACTGCATCGAGCAGCTTCGACGCCGTCGTGGACGCGTTCCTTTACGAGACGATCGCCGCCCGCAACGGCGCCGACGCGCCCTTCGCCACCTCGCGCACCGGCAGCGACTACCGCGCTCGCTTCCTCACCACGGGCAACGACTACAAGGACACCAACTACAGCGGGGGAAGCGCACCCACCAACCGCGCCATGGCCCAAGCCACCTGCGGCACTGCCGGCGTTTCCAACGGCTACGGCGCCGTGGCAAGCAACCCCAATGGCGACAACTACATCACCTACAAGGGCACCTACACCGGCTCGCAATCCGCGTACAACGGGTGGTACAAGTTCTACTACAAAATCGATGCCCGATCTGCCGCCACCAACAAGGAGTTTCAGGACGTTGTCGGCTACCTGCTCGTGGAGCCCATCAACACCGGGCGCGCCCAGGTCGTGAAGACCTCCGCCAATCCCACCATCTCCAACGCCAACGGGAATTACTCGCTCGCCAACGCGGTATTCGGCGCCTTCTCCACCCGTGCGAGCGCCGAAGCAGCGGCCGATCAGGCCGCCAAGGGCGCCTGGGGAAGCTGGCAGGCGGCCCGCACCTGGGCCCAGGCCAATGCTTCGTTTACCCTCGTCACCGGGGCGGACGGCAGAAGCGCGGTCGTCGAGGACATCGAGGGCGGCGACTATTACTTCTGCGAACTGTTCGCCCCACCCGGATTCCGCCTGAACAGCGCCGTCCAGAAGGCGACCGTGGAGGCAACCAGCGACGAGAGCGTCGTGTGCCAAGTCTCCTTTGCCGATGAACCCATGCGCGGCTCCATCGACTTGCTCAAGCAGTCGGGCTATCCCGAGGTCACGCTGGGGCACCCCGGCTACACCTTGGCGGGCGCCGTCTATGGCGTGTACGCGGACTCGGCCTGCACAAAGCTCGTCCGCGAAATCCGTACGAGTCTGAACGGCGATGCCGATGGCTACGGGCGCATCGACGAGATGCCCATCGGCTCCTATTGGGTGCGCGAGACCAAGCGCCCTCTGGAGGGCTATGCTCTGGATAGCCGAACCTATGCCGTGACCGTCGCCGATCGTTCCGTCACCCGCGTGAATACCACTGCCGTCAGCGACAAGGCAAAGCTGAATCCCCTCTCTCTTCTTATCCAGAAGAAGGATGCTCAAAGCGGTCAGAGCCATGCGCAGGGTGCCGCCACCCTCGGCGATGCCCACTTCCGCATCGATTATTATGCGGCCAAGAACGCTTCCCTGGACGCCCTTAAGACCCTCGAGCCGCAAGCAAGCTGGGTCGTGCGCACCAACGACGAGGGCGCCTTCCTACTCGACCAGGCAGAGAGCAGTTTCACGCACACCTTGGCCGACGGAACGACCGAGGAGCTTCCCTACAAGGTGGCAGGCGATGCGTTCTACAAGCTCTCCAACGGCCGCATCGCGCTTCCCATCGGCACCTATGCCATCCAGGAAGTGAAAGCGCCGCGCGGCTACCTCCTCGACGAGACCGTGCATGTGCGCCATGTCACCGATGCCGACACCGATGGCGAGATTATCGAGACCTTCGATGCGGAGCAGAATGGCGATCTCGTCACCGACCGCGTTGCCCGCACCGATCTGCGCTTTATGAAGCGCGCCGACGGCGCCGCGAAGCTGGCCGGCATCCCCTTCAAGCTCACCTCGAAGACGACCGGCGAATGGCACATCCTCGTCACGGACAAGAACGGGCTCGCTTCCACGGAATCTACCCCGGGCCATCCCCACGACGCGAACACGAACGCCAACGACGCGCAGTTCACCGCTCCTGACGGCAGCTTCCAGATGCCGCTTACGTTGGACACCGAGGCCCTTGATGCCACAGCGGGGATCTGGTTCGGTCTCAATGCCGAAGGGGCGTCCGTCGCTGCAGACAACGGACTGGGCGCACTGCCCTTTGACACGTACGAGCTGGAAGAGCTTCGATGCCCGGCCAACGCAATCTTCGAGATGATCCGCGATGAAATCGTGGTTGACGAGAGCGATGAGGGGCTCGTCATCGACTTGGGCACCCTCAACAACACGGGCACCGGCAAGCCCACGATCCGCACGAGTGCCTACGACGGTCTGTCCGACGATCTGTACGACACGCAGATCAGCGCCGATACCAAGGCCGTCGTCATCGATCGAGTCACTTATTCTGGCCTAGAGCCCGGAGAGCCCTATCTGCTTCGGGGAACCCTCATGGACAAAGCCACCGGAGAGCCGTTCCTCGTGAATGAGGAAGAAGTCGCCGCCGAGCTTGAGTTCACTCCCGAGGATTACAACGGGTACGCAAACGTGACCTTCGCCTTCGACGCCTCGGCGATCACCGAGGACACCAACCTCGTCGTCTTCGAGACGCTTCTGCAAGATGGCGTCGAAGTAGCCTCGCACCGCGATCTCGCCGACCGCAAGCAGACCATCGCCGTGAGCCCTATCGCCATCGGCACAACGGCCGTCGACGCCGCCACCGGCACCCACGAAGGCGTGCCGGCAGAAGAGGTCACCATCATCGACACCGTCAGCTACCAGGGCCTAACCCCCGGCGAGGAGTACGAGCTATCCGCCGTGCTCATGGACAAAGAGGAAAACGCCCCGTGGCTCGTGGAGGATAAAGTGGTCATGGTAAGCCACCGGTTCATCCCCGAGGAATCCTCGGGCACGGTGGATGTCGAGATCACCGTTCCCGGCACCAACTTGGATGGCGTGAGCCTCGTGGTCTTCGAATCGCTGCTGCACGACGACATCGAGGTGGCCCTCCACGCCGACATCGAGGACGAGGGGCAGACCGTCTCCTACGCCTATCCCGACCTGCCGCTGCCGCCGACCGGCGGCGACGAGCCGGAGGAGCCCACTGAGCCCGAAGCCGACGAGCCCGAGCCGACGCGCGTCGCCCAAACCTCGCGCCTCGCTCAAACGGGAGACGAGAGCCTCACGGTGATTTGCTTGGTCGCCCTGCTCGCCGTAGCCGGCGCCGGCGCTGCCTTCGTCGCCTACCGCAAGCGCCGCTGAGAACGCTTCCGGGGCGGCGCCGCTAACTCCGCCGCCCCCGGGCCCACTCGCTTGCGAAGGCGCGGGCCCATGCGTCGACGGCCTTCAGCTGCTCGAGGCTCTCCACGACTTGGACGCCTGCCCCTTCGTGGGCGTCCATGGTCGCTTCGACGCAGCGGGCGATATCGAGGTAGCCGATCTGCTCGGCGAGAAATGCCGCCACCGCCACTTCGTTGGCGGCATTCATGACGGCGGGCAGCGTGCCCCCCACCTCACCTGCATGACGAGCCAGAGAAAGACAGCGGAACGTATCCACATCGGGCGCCGCAAATTCCAGCGAGCCCAACGTCCGAAAATCGAGCGGTCTCACGGGAGCCTCCCACCGCTCGGGATAGGAGAGAGCAAATTGAATGGGAATGCGCATATCGGTCGTGCCCAAATGAGCCAGAACCGACCCATCGGTAAACTCCACCATCGAATGGATGGCACTCTGGGGCTGCACTACCACCTCGATCTGATCGTAGGGCATCGCGAACAAGTGGTGCGCCTCGATGACTTCGAGCCCCTTGTTCATCAGCGTCGAGGAATCGATGGAGATCTTCGCCCCCATGTTCCAGGTGGGATGGGCCAGTGCCTGAGCTGGCGTGACCGCCTCCAGGTCGGCGATCGTCTTGCCTCGGAACGGGCCGCCCGAAGCCGTCACCCACAGCTTCGAGACCTCGCGCGGGTTCTCTCCGAGCAGACATTGGTAGATGGCTCCATGCTCCGAATCGATGGGCATGAGCGCGCCTGCCGGCCCTGTCGCCGGAGCTACGCCGGAGGCCCGACGATCCGCATCCACCGCTGCTGCCAGCGGCATAATGAGGTCGCCACCCACCACAAGCGACTCCTTATTGGCCAAAGCGAGCACCTTGCCTGCCTTCAGCGTCGCATAGCTCGCCTCCAAGCCAGCTGCTCCTACCAGGGCGTTCACGACGACATCCACCTCGGGCAGTTGGGTGAGGGCCACGACGGCTTCGGAACCAACACCGAAGCTCGCCTCCGCGTCCTCCTGGTCCTTGGGGACGGCCAGCGACCGCACGAGGGCCCGCGCCTCATCGCAACGGGGGTCGTTCGCCAAAGCGGCATTCCCCACGGCCAGATGGCGCACATCGAACTCCCGAGCTTGGGCGAGCAGCGCATCCAGGGAGTTGTTCACCGCGAGGCCGACGATCTCCAGCTTATCGCCGTGCTGTCGCACGACATCGAGGGTTTGGGTGCCGATGGACCCGGTGGAACCGAGTACCACAATGCGCCGTTTGGCCATAAGAACCCCTTTCAATACGAGAAGACGTGCGAGGAGCGGGCCGTAGCAGACCGCCTAGAAAAGAGCATAGGGAATGCAACCGCCGGCTATCAGAAGGATAGCTGCCGTGATGGAGGTGAGGAACAGCGAGTCGCTCCGATCGAGCAGGCCGCCGTGGCCGGGCATGATGGTGCCGGAGTCCTTGAACCCGGAATTCCGCTTGATGCGGCTCTCCGCCAAATCGCCCAGCACTCCCATGCAGCCGGAAATGATGCCGAAGACAATAGCCTGAGGAATGGCCATGGTGATGCCGGGCACCAGCGTCATGAGGCACCAAAATATCACCGACCCCACCAGACCTGCGATGAACCCTTCCCAGCTCTTCTTCGGACTCGTGCGCGGTGCCAGCTTGTGCCTCCCGATTTTGCTTCCCACCAAATAGGCGAAGGCGTCGTTGGCCCACACCGACAAGAACAGCAGAAGCACGCAGACGCCGCCCCACGGCGCCGGCAGCGACACACGGATAATCACCAGTCCGCACAGCAGAAGGCCCGTGTAGGCAGCGCCGAAGAAGCTCACCCCCACATCGGGGATGCGGGCCCGCAGCCAGAACACGTACCACACCAAGAGGGCCAGCAGAAGAGCCAAGCTCACCAGCATCGCGCCCACCAGACCAGCAATGTACACACTTAGGGGATAGAGCACGGCCGCGATGATGCCGAGCATCTCGTTGGGCAGCTTCGCATCGGAGCGCAGCATGTAGAAGAACTCGCCGGCGCAGATGCCAGCGACAACCATCAGCATGAGCACCATGGGGATGTTGCCGGCCAGCACGCAGATGACCGTCACCGCCGTGTAAATTACCCCGGTACGGAAACGCACTTGAAGATCGGAGGGATTGCGCAGCTTGTCCGGCGTCTTGTCCAGCGCCTTCTGCTTCAGGCGATCACGCTTCTCCTGGCGCGTCTCGCGCTTCTCCTCGCGAGCGGCGCGCTCCTCGTCGGAGAGGTCGTAGTGCCAGGGAGGACCTTCGGGGGCCGACTCCGCATCGCAAACGACGGGGGGCAAGTCGCGTTCCTCATCGGGCTGCAGTCGGTCGAGCAAATGAGTGCGCTCCTCCGAGGGCGCACTCACCTCGTCAAGGGACGCACTCATCCCGTCAGAAGCCGCCGCCCCACGCGCAGCTGACACGCTTCCGCGCTCTTCCGAACGCACACGGCGACCATGGTCGCCTCGGCGCAATCGCTCGCGCGCCGCTCGGGCTCGATCCCTCTTCTCTTCGTCGGAAATCCCCCCGCGCATTTAGGCTACGCCCCCGAAACGGCGGTTCCGCCCCTGATACTCGAGCAGGCACTCCAGGAAGGTGTAGCGGTTGAAGTCGGGCCACAGCACATCGGTGACCACGAATTCGGAATAGGCAATCTGCCACAGCAGGAAGTTCGAGATGCGCATCTCGCCCGAAGTGCGAATGACCAGGTCGGGGTCGGGCATCCCGAACGTGTACAGCCCCCGCTCGAACATCTCCTCGGTGGGCTCTATCACTTCCCCGGTCTCTTCGCCCAAAAGCACCGCCTCGCGCATGCAGCCCCGGCAAGCGCGCAGTATTTCCTGACGGCCACCGTAGTTCACGGCCACCACCAGCGTCATACCGTCATTGTCGCGCGTCTTCTCCCAGGCCTCATCGAAAGCCTCGCGCGTCTCTGCGGGAAGCGCCGAGAGATCGCCGATCGTTCGCACGCGCACGCCCTCTTCATGAAGGCCGTCCACTTCGGCGAGCATGGTCTTGGCGAACAGATCCATCAGCCCCACGACCTCATCTTCGGGCCGCTTCCAGTTCTCCGTGGAAAACGAGTAGATGGTCAGATAGCGCACCCCAAGATCCGACGCGCAGCGAATGGCCTCTCGCACCGCCTCGATGCCGGCCTTATGGCCCTTCAGGCGGTTCAACGCACGCTTTTTCGCCCATCGCCCGTTGCCGTCCATGATGATGGCCACCGACTCGGGGATCCTCTCCGGATCAAGCGCCCGAGGATCAACCCCCTCGGGCGGATCCGGAAATATGTAATCTAAATCCTTGTTCATCCCTACCCACCGGTCGTTCGTGAAGCCAGTGAACCCCCTAGATCTCCATGACCTCGGCTTCCTTCTTCTTCAGAACCTCATCGACCTCGGCAACGAACCGATCGGTCATCTTCTGGATCTCGGCCTCGGCCCGCTTCGATTCGTCCTCGGGAAGGTTGTCGTTCTTCACGGCCTTCTCGATCGCGGTGTTCGCATCGCGGCGGGCGTTGCGCACGGCCACGCGCGCTTCCTCGGCGTAGGTCTTGCACTGCTTCACCAGATCGCGGCGGCGCTCCTCGGTCAAGCTCGGGAACGGCAGGCGAATGACCGAGCCGTCGTTGTTCGGGGTCACGCCCAAATCGCTCTCGAGGATGGCGTGCTCGATGGCACGCAGCATGCCCTTGTCCCAAGGCTCGATGACCAGCAGATGGGCCTCGGGCGTCTTCACGCCAGCCATCTGGTTCACCGGCGTGGGCACGCCGTAGTAGTCCACCTTGATGCGGTCGAGCACCATGGCGTTGGCGCGGCCCGTGCGCACGCCCATGAAGTTCTCCTTCAGCGCCGTGATGGCCTTTTCCATGCGCTCTTCCGTGCTCATCAGAATCTCGTCGATATCTGCCATGAGGGTTTCCTCCCTAATCACTCAGGGGCTCCTCCCCCTGAAATCCTTCTAGAATCCGCCGCGAGTTTCTCAACCCGCGGCATACGCTCGTCCTCGCTATCGTGCCGACAAGCGGCTCCGACGCGGCCTGCGCTCCAGGCGCCTACTCGACCACCGTGCCCACCGGCTCGCCCTGCAGAGCGGCCTTGATGTTGCCCGGCTTGGTGAGGTCGAAGACGATCATGGGCACGTCGTTGTCCATGCAAAGCGAGGTGGCCGTGGCATCCATGACATGCAGCCCCTGGCTCAGCACCTCCATATAGCTGATATGGTCGAACCGGCGCGCGTCGGGGTTCTTCATCGGATCGGCATCGTAGACGCCGTCGACCTTCGTGGCCTTCATGACGCAATCGACGTCCAGCTCGCAGGCGCGCAGGGCCGCCGTCGTATCGGTCGTGAAATAGGGATTGCCCGTGCCAGCCGCCAAAATGACGACGCGCCCCTTCTCCAAATGACGGATCGCACGACGGCGAATGTAGGGCTCGGACACTTCCTGCATATTGATGGCACTCTGCACACGGGAGAAGATGCCGTGGCGCTCGAAGGCGTCCTGCAGAGCGAGCGCGTTCATCACCGTGGCCAGCATGCCGATGTAATCGGCCTGAGAGCGATCCATGCCCTCGGCCGATCCGGCCAGGCCGCGGAAGATGTTGCCCCCGCCAACAACCACAGCCAGCTGCACGCCATCGTGAACGATCTCGGCGATTTCCTCGGCAAGGTCATCGACCACTCGCGGGTCAATGCCGTACCCCTGATCGCCGGCGAGCGCCTCGCCAGATAGCTTGAGCAGCACGCGATCGTACTTGTATTCGTTCGCCATCGAGTACATCCCTTCGTCGGCAGGATCTTGTAAACGGATACATATTACCCGAAGTCCCTCGCCAACGCAGCGTCAGCCTTCCAAGATCAAAGAATTAGCTCAGGGCTGGGGCGCGAGCATAGGGGCTTACCCGAACCCTCTCCTGCTGAACCGCAAACCTCCGTGCAGACCACTGCGAGCAGAAACGCATATCGCGCAGACGCCAGGCAGCTACCCTTCCCGTGCGCCCATTCTTCAGAAATTGCCAAGTTATGTCATATATGACCTATGACTGATTCGTCATCAACGTACCCTTGGCCCCATGAACGACGAACAGGAAAAGGTGCAAGCCCGCATTCACTCGCTTGGTCAGCAGATCAGGGCGCATCGCATTGCCCAAAACCTTTCCCAGCAAAGGCTCGCCCTCATGGTGCACACCGACCAAGCCGTCATCGCCCGCATCGAGGCCGGCAAGCACAACACGGGCATCGCCAAATATATCGAAATCGCCGACGCCCTCGACGTCCCCCTGGGCTCCCTCATCGACTTCTAAGGCGCAGAACTTCCGCTCACCCCGCCAATCGAGCGAGCGAGCGAAAGGCTCTCACAAGCTCTTAAGAATCTTTCCCGTGTCTTTTTAAAATAACAGCGATGGAAGGCGTCTCGTCGACGTCTGCCGACTCGGTCAGTCCTACTCCTCGCGAGCGGGCGGTTCGTACACGAGTAAATCGCCCGGTTGGCAGTGCAGCTCACGGCACAAATCCTCCAGCAGCGAGATCCGAATACCTTTTGAGTGATTGCAGCGCAAGTGGGAGAGGTTCACCGCCGAACGCCCCACCTTCTCCGACAGCTCGTTGACACTGACGTCGCGGTCGGCCATGACCACCTTCAATTTCGACACAATAGGCATAGCATGCTCCCATCCGCTCAGAAGACCGCTTTTGCGTGCTCCTTCAGGTGCCCGCGCAGCCGTAGCTTCTTCACAGCGGCGTAGCGACCTCATGATGTACTTAACATACTAGCACGTTATCAATAATTTTTAATGTAATATTTTGATATCAGACAGACAGCACCCTTCCCCAGCGGAGGACATCCATCTTCCAGTGCGCTTCCTCTGATGTTTATTCGGCCCTTTCCAGCCCGAACTCCGCGAGCATTTTATCGCGATAGGCAGCATCTTCGGGGGAGACCTGCATCTCGATGTCGAACACGCGGCTTCCCTCCCGGGCGAACGCGTCCATGCGGACGCCGCGGCTCGCCGCTGCCGGCTCCTTCGCCTGCTCGGCGTTCAGATAGGCTATCTCCCCCACCTCTATCCCCAGCGCGGCGCGCAGGATCTTGCGGCACACCTCCTCCTCGCATAGCACTCTGTTAAACATCCAGCGGTCGCGCAGGTACTGCAGGCCGCCCTCCGGGGACGACAGCTCGACGTTGTATCCGTAGTGGGGCGCTCGAACCGATCGCCGTAGCCGGGCAGCGGCTCCATGGCCAGCTCCTCCTCGCCCCACGGGGAGTAGGAGAGGCTCGCGGCGATTTCTGCGGGATTTCAAGGTTCAGGGAATATCGTATCTCCGGTGCCAGGGGCGGTCAAGGACGCACCCGGCACAAGCAATGCGCCGAATCGCGCAGAACAAGCCGTCCAAATCTGGCAAGTTTTTCGAGAGTTTCGACGCGAAGAGACCGGGCGCAAAGGCATCTGGGGCGAAATCTCTAGTCCACTTATCACATCTCGTTAGATCTGGACAGCTTGAATGTCATCAGTTGGCCCACTGCAAACAGGCCACGTCGAAAAGCTCGGAAAACTTGCCAGAAAGACGTCCTTCATCTGGCGAGGTCGATCTTCCTGCCTCTACGGAACCTCCTCGATGCTGCAAAAAAAGGGGCGTCGGGGTACGAGTGTGTTTCCCGGAGATGCGCTTCTCGGGGGTGCAGCTCTCGGGGAGCACTTTTTTGGGGTGTTTCGCGGGCATGAAAAAGGACGCCCGGCGGGCGCCCTGGGAGGTGTGAGTTACGGCAGAGACTAGTTGGCCACGTTCACGGGGGTGCGGGAGACGGCACCAATGGGCTTGCGGGACGGCTCCTCAATTTCGCGGTTCACGATCGCGCCGAGCTCAGCGGCCTCTTCGGTGCCCGGTTCGGGGGACACGTATTCAAACAGGTCGCCCGGCTGGCACTGCAGCACTTCGCAAATGCGCTCCATCGTGGAGAAACGCACGGCCTTGATGTGGCCGCGGCGCATACGCGAAATGTTCACCGGCGAGATGTCGATGCGCTGAGAAAGCTCGTTGACGGACATCTTGCGATCCGCCATCACTCGGTCAAGACGAGGAATAATAGGCATAACAGCTCCCTTACACGGTTTCGTCGCTGAGTTGCTGAAGCAACGCAGCATATCGAAATATTGCCGAAAGTGAGTACATAATAGCAGAAAAGACCAGCATACCGACGTTGAGATTGATGGTTGGCCCATCAAATCCATCATGGACAATTACCCCATAACCCCATTCGGGAACGACCATATATGAAAACCCTGCTGCAAAAACAAGCTCAAGCAGGACAATCATTAATGCGGCAAACGCAATTACCCTAAAGCGCTCACCTTGCTTTTCCGAAAAAGGATCGCCAGCTTGGACGATCTCAGCGAAAACTTGCATTAACTTGTAAAGCATGAGCACAACGAGGCCACCATAAACAAGTACATACATAGCAGGAATGAAAAAGCATGCCCCACCCTTGTCCACCTCTAGCAGCATTCCGATTGTAAGAACAGCACAAGAAATGATTGCCAATGCCAAAAGGCCGGTGACCACGTTTCTGATCAAGCGACAAGCTTTCTTTGCATTAGAGAGCGCTAATGCTAATTCCTTCTTGCCGTTCTCAAACTCAATAGCATCTAGTTTCATTTGACTCCATTACTCGCTGGATTGCCGAAACACACGACAATCCAGCATTCTTCTACAGCCCAATCCTCAGACACGTAGTGCCACTAGGCCCAATGATTAAGCACGTATTCAGCGGCTCTGCATCGCTATAGAACAGCATAATTCCACCTCCTCTCTTTAATCGCGACCTAACATTGCCTCAAAAAGCAGACGGTAGAACGTCCGCATGAGGGCACAATAGGGATCGCGGGCCTCGACGTCGCCCGTGGCGAAATAGGCGCGAGCGCGGCAACCGCCGCCGCACAGATAGCGGATCTCGCAATCGGCGCAGGCGGCCAGCTCTCCCACGCGGGGCGCAGGGGCATGGCGCGCGGCCAAGCAGCCGGGGTCTTCCAAAAGCGACCCCAAACTAAACGCCTCGTCGTGCATCATATGGCACGGGAACACCTCGCCATCGGCCGACACGCTCACCATGGCACATCCCGCCCCGCAGCCGCAGGTCGTCGTCAGGCGCGTGCTCACCGGCGTGTCGGACAACACGGGCACTCCGTCGCGCGACAGGGCCAGCGTCGCCTGCGCCAAACGCGCAAGCGCCGCATCGTCGGGGATGACCGCCGCCAGCTCATCGTTTTCCAACGGTGCGGACAGCAGACTGAAATTCATGGTGGCCCCAAGCGAGTCGGCCAAAACCACGTACTCGCCCAAAGCATCGATGTTGCCCGCATGGGCCGTCGGAATGATGTGGGGCGCAATGCCCGCCTCGCGGATCATCTCGACCGCTGCCACAAGGCGCTCGAACAAGGGCTCGCGACGGATGACGGGTGCCGCTTCAGCATTGGGGCCGTCGAAGGACACCGAAACGCGACCCACGTAGGGCGCGATGGCAGCCAGCTTTTCCGGCGTGACGGCCGTGCCGTTGGTGAGCACGTCCACCGAGTCGATGCCGCGCTCGCGCACGTAGGCGACAATGGCGGACAAATCGTCGCGCAGGAAGGGCTCGCCGCCGGAGATGACCATATGCTGGCAGCCGGCGTCGGCCAAGGCGTCGATGATTCCCCGCAGCTCGTCCAGCGTCAGGTCGCGCCGGGTGTTGCGGGCATCCACCGCCGAGTAGCAGCCGATGCAGTTCAAGTTGCAATGGTGGGTGACGTGCAGGTACGCCGACTGCAGCGGCGCGGGCGCGGCGGACGCGGCCATGTTGGCGCCCTCGGCTGCGGCGCTTTCCGCATCTCCGGCACCCTCCACGTTTTCCTCGCGCTCGGCACCCTCCGGGCGTGCGGCATCTTCCGTGCGTTCGGCACCTTCCACGCCTTTCCCCAAGGCCCCTTCGTCAGCCCCCTCCGCACCTTCCCTCAATGCCACGCCATCGGCGCTCTCCCCTTCCACGACAAAGCCGCCACGACGCAGATGGGCGGCCAAATCCGCATGCACCGCGGCGACCTCTGCTTCGGGCACGTCCTCGGTGAACATGCGGTGGCACACGGCGGCGCCTTCGGGAGTCAGGCCGATAACATAGCCAGTCGCGGTGCTGCCGATCATGGGGATGGAAAAGGGAGCGTGCTCCACTACGTTAGGGCCGAACCTCACTGCACGCTCCTCTGCGCATCATGGGATAGTGCAGTTAGTATGCGGCAGACGCAAGGCCCCGAATGCCGAATATGACATGATTTGCGACGCATCTTAGCAGATGGCGCTATATTTCCCATGGTGCGCCAGGATTATTAGCCATTAAAATGGCCCCTCCGAGAAGGGGCCAAGGTTGATCGAGCTGTGACGTGGGCGCAGTGAGCGTCACACGCCCGCGCGTCACGCCGTTTAGCGCTGGCGGCCGAAGAGGTCTTCCAGGCTGTAGCCGTTCATCGACTGCTCCTGGCTCTGCTGCTCCTGCTTGGCCTTTTGGCTGGCGGAGTCGTCGCCCAGGGTCACCTGCACCTCTTTCTCCTGGCCACCGCTGTTCACCGTGAGGGTGACGGTGTCGCCGGGATTCTTGGTACGCACGTCCAGCATGAGGTCGGAAGCCGACTCAACCGCCTGCCCATCGAAGGCCGTGACGATGTCGCCAGGCACGATGCCCGCCGCAGCCGCACCGGAATCGGGAGTGACGGCGGCCACGTAGGCGCCGGTGTCGACGGGCAGGCCGTAGCGGGACGCCGTCGCCGCGCTCACCGTGGAGAGGCTCACGCCGAGCTGAGCATGGGTCGGCGTCTCACCGGCGATGATCTGCTGGGCCAAGTTGATGGCGTAATTCACGGGAATGGCGAACCCGACGCCAGAGTAGTTGCCGGAGTACGAGGTGATCAGCGTGTTGATGCCGATGAGCTTGCCCTCGTCATCCACCAGCGCGCCGCCGGAATTGCCGGGGTTGATGGCCGCATCGGTCTGAATCATGTTCGGGTAGATGGTGACCTCGCCGGTACCGCCGGACTGCATCGATTCCTGGGCACTCATAATCTGGGAGCGGCTCGTGGCGGACACGATGCCCGTGGCGACGGACTGCTCGAGCCCGAAGGGGCTACCCAGCGTCATAACCCACTCGCCGATGGTCAGGTTGTCGGAGTCGCCAAGCTCCATAACCGTAAGACCGCTGGCGTCCTTGGCCTTCAGCACGGCCACGTCGGAAGAGGGGTCGGTGCCCACGAGATCAGCCTCGTAGGTTTCGCCGGCTACCATGACCTCGTAAGCGCTGCCGCCTTCCACCACATGGTTGTTGGTGATGATGTAGCCGTCCTCGGTCAGCACGACGCCGGAACCCTGGGAGTAGGCCACCAGCTCACCGGAACCTTCGCTCTGGCCACCGTACTGGTAGCCAAAGTACTGGCTCATCGCGTCATTCTGGGAAGCGTCGGCATACACGGTGATGGCAGCCACCGAGGGCAGGCACTTCGCGGACACCGCCTCGGCCAACGTCGGATCCTCACTCGGCGCGATGACCGTCGTCTCGCCCGTGGAGGGGTCGGTGACGACCGACGAAGTGCCCGAGCTTGAGCCGCCCGGGATCATCGCGCCCGCAATACCCCAGACGCCGAAGGCGAGCACACAGGCCACGAGCGCGCCGGCGAAGGCGATGAGAAACGTCTTGCCGCCGTTGCCCTTGGGAGCCGCGTGCTGGGCATGCATGGACACGGGTTCAGCCTCGTAGGTTTGCTGGCCGTAGACCTGTCCGGCAGAATGCTGTGCAGAACCGGGCGCCTGCTGAGCCCCGTAACCATAGGGCTGCTGGGTGCCATAGCCCGTTGCCTGGCCTGCGTGGCCGGTATAGGCCTGCTGACCGCCGTAGGGCTGAGTGCCCTGGGCGCTGTAGGGCGCAGGCTGAGTCGGCTGCAGCGGTACCGGCTGCTGCGATGCGGGGGTGTGGCCGCCCGAGGCGGAGTCGCCTGGAGGCGTGGGGGTGCTATTGGTGTCGGTCATGGAAGGCTCCTTCGCGTAAGGTTGTCCTTATGTGCGCCAAACCTTAGCACGCTCTAGAACTTCTCAACCGTTATGGCAACCCATCGTCACGCTTGCGTCACAGAGATACACCAATCGGTGTACGCGCGCCAACCGCCGCGGAGACGCAACGACGCACGCCGACCGCGCACGGGCCACCGCACCCCGCGCCGACCGCCGCCGAGTCGCTTTCGAGGCGTCTTCAAGGCGTCCTCGAGGCGATGCGAGAACGCAAGCGAGCGCCTAGTCCCGATCGTAATTCGCCAGAAATGCGCGGGTGCGATCGTGCTGGGGATTGTTGATGACCTCGCTGGCCGGGCCCTGCTCCACGATGACGCCGCCGTCCATAAAGATGAGGTGGTCGGCCACGTCGCGAGCGAAACCCATCTCGTGGGTGACGATGACCATGGTCATGTGCTCGGCCGCCAGATCGCGGATGACCTTCAGCACCTCGCGGGTCAACTCCGGATCCAACGCGCTCGTGGGCTCGTCGAAGAACAGCACGTCCGGATTCATGGCCATGGCGCGGGCGATGGCCACGCGCTGCTGCTGACCGCCGGATAGGTCGCACGGCACCATCGCTTCCTTGTCCGCCAGGCCCATACGGGCCAAAAGCTCGCGACCGCGAGCGAGCGCCTCGTCCTTCGGCATCTTCTGCACGCAGATGAGCGCATCGGTGACGTTCTGCAGCACGGTATAGTGCGGGAACAGGTTGAAATTCTGGAACACGAGCCCGAAACGGGTCTTTGCGGCAGCGACGACGTCCTTGCCCCCGTAAACAGCGCGTCCTGCGGCGTCGTTGGTGCACACCGTGAGATCGCCGTAGGACAAATCGCCCGAGTCGAGCGTCTCCAACAGCGTCATGCAGCGCAGAAGCGTCGACTTGCCGCCGCCCGAGGGCCCGATGATAGCCAGCACATCGCCGGCATTCACCGTCAGCGAAATATCCTTCAGAACCTCGTTGTCCCCGAACGCCTTCTTGCCGTTGGTGAGGCTTACGACCGCTTTGCTTTCCATGAAACGCCTCCTAGTCGTGGTAATAATCGAGACGCTTCTCGACACGGTTCAAAATGAATTCGATGAGCAGGCAGAACACCCAGTAGATAAGGGCCGCAATAGCATAGGGAACCATGGACACCTCGCTGGCGGCCAAGGCCTTCGCAGCGGAGAACATCTCCATGATGCCAAGCACGAAGGCGAGCGACGTGTCTTTCACCAACGTGATGACCTCGTTGCCCATGGCCGGCAAAATACGCTTGATGACCTGGGGAAGCACAATCTTCATGAAGGTCTGGACTTTGGTGTAGCCCAACACCTCGGCCGCCTCGTACTGGCCGCGCGGAATAGACTGGATGCCCGAACGGTAGATTTCGGCGAAGTAGGCGGCGTAATTCAGGATGAAGCCGATAGCGCAGGCCCAGAACTTCCAATCGCTGCCCATGTTCAGGCCGAACAGATAGTAAGGCCCGAACATGATGGCCATGAGCTGCAACATAAGCGGCGTGCCGCGCAGAATGGAGATGTAGAGTTGCGCCAGCCACGCCAGCGGCTTGAACTTACTCATACGCGCCAGAGCGACCACCACGCCCAAAGGCAGCGAGCCCACCAGCGTGATGAGGAAGATCTCCGCCGTCAGGGCGAAACCTTCCATGAGAATCCCCATCATGACCGAGAATTCCATCTCCACGTCCTCTCATCGTCGCTCTTAAACCCACAAGAAGGGCAAGGCCTCCAAAAAGCCTCGCCCTCCCGATTAATTAAAACTCTTCCCTTCGCTGGTTCGCCCAAGGAAATCAGCGAGGTTGTAAATTAATCAACCAGTACCCAGTTGTCGATCGAGATACCGTACTCGCCCCACTTCTCGCACAGCTTGGCGATGGTGCCGTCGTCGTACATCTCCTTCAGCGTCTTGTTCACCGCGTCGACCATGGCCGCGTCGCCTTCCTTGGCAAAGCCCACGGCGTAGTTCTCGGTGGACAAGGGCTCGAGCTTCACGAACATATCGGGCTTGGCGGCCATCTGGTAGTCCGCGATGGACAGGTCGCAAGCCACGGCATCCACCGCACCGGACTCCAGCTGCATGAAGGCGTTGTTGTAGTCGCCGATGGTCTGCGCCTTGCCGCCAGCGAAGGTGTCGGCCAGATCCTTCTGGTCGCCCTCCAGCACGTCCAGGGCGGCGGAGTCGACCTGCGTCATGACGTTCTTGCCAGCAAGATCATCCAGCGAGCTGATGCCCGAGTCCTTCTTCACCACAACGACCTGCTCGTTGTGCATGTAGGGCTTCGAGAACGCATAGTCGGCCTCGCGGCCCTCCATGGTGAAGCCGTTCCAGATGCAGTTGATGGTACCCTGGTTCAGCAGCGCGTCCTTAGCATCCCAGTCGATGGCTTCAAGCTCGAGGTTCCAGCCATTGCGCGCGGCCACCTCGGTGGCCAGATCAATGTCGAAGCCGGTCAGGTTGCCATCGTCGCCGATGAAGCCATAGGGCGGGTAAGCGTTGTCCAGGCCCACGATGAGCGTCGTGGCATCGGGGTTAACGGCAGCGCCATTGTCGGCCGCGTTATCGGCCGCGTCGTTGGAACCCGAGCAGCCGGCCAGAAGCGCGGCCCCCAGGCACAGAGCCGCAGCTGCAGCGGCGATCTTCGTCAATTTCTTCATTCCGTCCTCCCTAAAAGGTACGCCAGGAAAGTCTCTCGCCTTCCCCACTTTACTTCTTTACTGTGCTAAAGCACTAGAGCGCTCGCTAGTATAGCACAGACAATCTTAATCAGAAAATTGGTCACAAAATCGAGTTCTGGGTTTCGTCGAGCGGATTTTCCCGAGCACTCTCATGAAAGGTGTGCATACAACGATTAATTATATCTATTTTTCTAGGGCGTACACAGGGACGTGAGGACAGTTTGCTCTCAGAAAAACCCAGAACTCGATTTTGTGACCAGAAACAAGAAAATCTTTGCTACTTGTTCCGATTGAAGAGCTTGTTGCCCTTCTTAGCGGCGGAAATCTCCACAAGGCGCGGCTCGAAATCGAACAGCTCTTCCATGGAGACGACGGGTACGATCTCGATGCACTTCTTCAAGCAGGCATCGGCGCACAGGTTGCACTGAACGCAGTCGGAGACCTGGAACTCCAGGTACGCCTTGCCCTCGTCCGGATGGCGATCGACCGCCTTGCGCAGGGCATCAGTGGGACAAAACATGACGCACATGCCGCAACCGGAGCATTTCTCGGCATCAATGGCGATATCGCCGAAAATGCGCGTGAACATCTCGTCGACGGCTGGCTCATCGGGATCGCCGATGCGACTCATGGCATCCAGAATAGCGATGTTGCGCTCGGCTTCGATGGTGGGCATCTTGCCCGCGCCGTTCTTCACGCCGAGCTTCTCCCGCAGCGTCTGCTCCTGTTTCTGCAGATGCAGTTGCGCCAGCTTCTCGTTCACCACCTTCTCGGCGGCCGACTTCGCCACGTCCTTGGCATAATGGCCCGAGGAGGTGAAGAACTCACGCCGGGCGGCACCGACCGCCTTGCGCATATCCTCTACTTGAACCGAAGCCGGAAACTCCGATGTGCGCGTGATCTGCGCGTCCGATCCCATGGCCTCGATGAGCGCGCGCGTCGACTCAACCGTGTCGTCGATGGCGGCCACCGCGCCTCGATACTTGCAGGTACGGCAGTCGCCGTCCACCAGACAGATCTCCGGAACGCCGCGGGCCACCAGTTCCACGAGCAGCTCTTCCTCCATGCGGGCGAGGCAGGGCACCACTGCGTACTTATCGGGGTCGCCCACGTTGCGAGCCGCCTTGCGGGCGCAGGCGATGACCGTCAGGCCATCAGCCGCGTTGGTCGTCTCGGCCACAGCGCCGGCCAAGTCGTCGGGCATCGGATCCATGGGAACCAACGCCGAGGTAGGACACACCGCCACGCAGGCCCCGCAGGCCACGCACGCCCCAGCGTCGATGTTCAGCTCGTTCTTCTCAATCGTGAAGGCGTCGGCCAGACACACATCGGCGCACTTGCGGCACGAGGAATGACGGTTGCGCACAGCGACGCAGAACGTGGGAATCGTAATGATCGCCTTCGTCTCCAAGGCGTCCATCATCTCCATGATATCGTTCAAGTTCGGCATGGCGCGAATCCCTTTCTGCTATTCGCCG
This sequence comes from Adlercreutzia equolifaciens DSM 19450, assembly GCF_000478885.1. Classification (NCBI taxonomy): domain Bacteria; kingdom Bacillati; phylum Actinomycetota; class Coriobacteriia; order Eggerthellales; family Eggerthellaceae; genus Adlercreutzia; species Adlercreutzia equolifaciens. The sequence goes on along the minus strand of NC_022567.1, from coordinate 255,236 downwards.
AGATAGGACTGCTCGATGCGAGCAAGCTCATCGGGCGTGTTGGCATTGATGAAGCAGCCGCCGCGGGGCTCAACTTCCAGGACACGATCCTGGTTGAAGGGCAGCACCGTAACCGCCGGGTCGTCGAAGAAGCTCTGCACGCGCTTCTCCCCGCGCTCGGTGCGGGCGTGAACAGCGCCGAGGCACCCTTCCTTGCGGTACATGGCGTGCATCGGCTCGAAGCCGTGCTTGTTGGACGGCGCCACCACGTCGGCTCCGCTCTCGTGCATGGCAAGCGCCTCGGCCACCACCAAACGCGCACTCGCGAACACCATGTCGCAGGCCACAACGGCCACGTACGGGTTCTCGGCAGCAGCAAGCGCGGTATAGAGCCCGGGCAAAGCGCCTCGTTCCGCATAGGCGTCGCCCACGAGCCTAATGGTCAGATCGGGGTACATATCATGGAGAAAGCCCAGCTTATCGGCTTCGTTGGTGGTGATGATAAGCTCATCGGCCACGGGCGACAGACGCTCGACAAGACGGCAGATGAGGGGACGTCCCGCAAAGGGCACCGTCGCCTTCGACTGGCCCATGCGCCGCGACTCGCCACCGGCCTGGATGACCACCGTGACGCGCGGCCGCACGTAGTGCTCGGAAAGGAAATCGGCCAAAGCGGCCACATCTTCAAGGCCGATGGCGGGAATGCCATAGAGCGCCGCAGCCTCCTCGGCATGGGGGATATCGGTCACCACAGCCACCGTGTTGGTAGAAGGCATCTTGGCCGCAGCATCGGCGGCAGCCGAGTAGTCGGACGCGCCCGGTACTTCGCCCGCACCCGGCATCTCGCCCGCGCCGTCGCAGGCCCCGTCGCGCCCAGCCCCGTCGCCCGCGCGGTCGACCGCGCGCCCCAGCTGCGTGAAGTCCGTCGTCAAAGGCAGACCCTCCCGGGCCGCCTTCACGAACAGGCGAGCCGCACGGCAGTCGGCCTCGTTACCCGAGCGCATGATCTCGATGGTTGGCAACCCGCTTTTGCGGTAGCCCTCCACCACGATAATGTCGTGGTTCGGCATCGAGCGCACCAGCTCGCTGCACTCCACCTCGTCTTCCACGGTCTTGATGCGCGCCACCTGCCCTGGGGCCGCAATAACCGTCTCGGAGGCGCCGGCGGCCCTGTGGCGGTAGGAGTCCTTACCGGGAATATCGATGTCGAACCCGCGATGGGAATGGTGCTTGATGGAGCCCACGTCGAGCCCGCGGCCCACCAGCTCGGCGATAAGCCGCTCGATGAGCGTCGTTTTGCCGGAGTTGTGCCGCCCCACGACGGCCACAGCCGGACTTGGAATATCGATCATAGCTGTTACGCCCTCCCCTAATGCGGCCGCCCGGGCCGCCGTTTTGTTCCGGGAAAGTATAGCACTACGAAAAAAGCGGCGACCCTTGCGAGCCGCCGCTCTTTCGGAAACCCTTTCTGACCCAAGGCGATGCGCCGCCCTGCGGGGGGGATACCCAGGTTCTTACCTCAAGCCCTCCGAGTCGAGCGATGCGGCTTCCTCGATGTACTCCTCCACCGGATTGTCGCCGAAGTTCGGCAGATCCGCGGTGGTCCAGCACTCGCAGGCGGGCATGCCGGGCACGCTGGCAGCGATGAACACCGGATCCTTGCCCTCCTTGCGCTGGCGAGTGTAGTCATCCAGCGCGGCCAAGGCCCACTTGCCGAGCAGCAGAATGGCCACAAGGTTGATGATGGCCATGAAGCCCATGAAGATGTCGGCCAAATTCCACGCCAGATCGAAGCTGTTCACGCAGCCGTAGAAGATGGCGGCCAGACACAGCACGCGGAAGATGAGCATGCCCCACTTGGTATTCTTGAAGATGTAGCGGAAGTTCGTCTCGGCATAGAAGTAGTTGCCGATGAGGCTGGAGAACGCGAAGGCGAAGATCGCGAAGGTGATGAAGTGGATGCCCACCTCGCCGATGGCGTTGTTCACGGCCATCTGCACGAGCGGCATGCCGTTGAGCGCCATGGCGGCCTCGGGATCCTGCACCCAGAACACCATGACCATCATAGCCGAGCAGGTGCAAATGAGCAGCGTATCGATGTACACGGACAGGCTCTGCACGAGGCCCTGCTTCACCGGATGCGACACGCTGGCGGTGGCGGCGGCGTTCGGGGCCGAGCCCATGCCGGCCTCATTGGAGAACAGACCGCGCTTGATGCCGAGCATAACCACCGAGCCGGCAAAGCCGCCCGCGATGGACTGGAAGTTGAAGGCCGACTGGAAGATGGTGCCGAACACGGCCGGCAGCTCGCCGATGTTGGCGATCGTGGTCCACAGCGCAATGAGAATGTAGGCGATGGCCATGATGGGCACGATGATGGAGGTGATGATGGAGATGCGCTTCGCGCCGCCGAAAATGACGAAAGCGGTGAACACGATGAGCACGATGCCCACGCCGACCGCCGTGCCGTTGGTGGCGTAGTCGGGGATGTAGTACTCGAGCGCCGAAGTCATGTTGAAGGCCTGCAGGCCGTTGAAGCCGAAGGCGAAGCACAGGATGAGCGCCCAGGCGAAGATGATGCCGAGCCAGCGCTGCCCCAGGCCCTGCTGAATGTAGTAGGCCGGACCGCCGCGGAACTCGCCTTCCTTGCCGCGAATCTTGTAGATCTGCGCGAGCGTGGACTCGATGAAGGCCGAAGCCGCGCCGATAAGCGCCATGAGCCACATCCAGAAGATGGCGCCCGGACCGCCCGTGGCCACGGCCGTGGCGATGCCGGCGATGTTGCCCGTGCCCACGCGCGAGGCGGTGGACACCATGAGGGCCTGGAAGGACGAGATGGATTTCTCGCCCTGGACATGCTTTTTCTCCGTCAGCTGAGTGAACATGTCCTTGATGTAGCGAATTTGCACCGCCTTGGTGCGGATGGTGTAGTAGACGCCCACGAATACCAGCAAGATCACCAAAATGTAGGTGTACATAAAGGAGTCGATCTCACCAGTCCAAGCGACGAGCATCTCGTTCAAATCGGCCATAGATGCTTCCTTTCCGAAAGCGCGCCAGGCCCTGCAACCTGGATCGCCTTCCAAACGGGCTCGCCTTTCTGCGGTCGAATCCAACAGAGCGCGATAAGCACGCCCGAACCAGGGATTCGTCGCAGGAAAACGGCCTCGGATATACGCGCCGACCCTCGCCGACGCAAGACATGCCCGTATTCTACCCTACAGCGGGCTAAAGTTAGGCGATATTATCAGGGTATTTTGAACGCCCCGCGAAAAAGTGGCGCTGTTTTCCGCCAGTTTCCCGTCGATGCGAAACCGAGCCGCTACTTCAGGGCGGCGGCGACCTTGCGGGCGGCGGCGGTGATGGACAGATCGTTCACATCCACAGTGATGTCGGCGTACTTCTCGTAGAGCGGCAGGCGCTCGTCGTAGAGGTCGCGCAGGCTCATGCCGATGCCGTCGCGCATAACCACGCCGCGCTCGGAGAAGTCGGCCAGACGGCACTTCAGCTCGTCGAAGCTGATCTTCAGATACACCACGCGGCCGATCTCGGACAGGTGGTTCATGGCCGGCTCGCTGTAGATGGCCGAGCCGCCGGTGGCGATGACGGAATGCTCGAAGGACATTTCGGAAAGCACCTGGTTTTCAATCTCGAGGAAGGCATCGGGACCCAGAGTGTCGATGAGACGCTGGAGCGATTTGTCGCAGGACTGCTGAATGAGCAGATCGGCGTCGACGAAATCCATGCAGAGAATCTTCGCCAGCACGATGCCCAAGGTCGACTTGCCCGCACCGGGCATGCCGATGAGCACGATGTTGTCGCGACCGGGTTCGAAGGACTTCTCTTTCATATGAGGACCTTTCTCGTAGAAGGTGTCGACGGCCGGGCTATGGTCGCCGAAATGGATGGGCAGCTTCGCCCCTATGATACTTCAGCACGCTTATGGGCGGCACGTAACGCTTCGTCTAAGGATTGGGAAAACACTGGAGCCAGGGCGGCGAGGAACGCCGCTTCATCGGCAGGGGCAGCGGCAGGGGCGGCGACGGCAGCAGCGACGCCGGCAGCCATCGGGGCCTTCCCCCGAACCGCCATGGCGGCATCCCCGGCATCGGCGCCCTCTGCGTCTGCGGAAGCACCGAATCCGAGGGATTTCAGCGCACCGAACAGATAGGCATACGGAATGAGCGCCGCGCGCTCGTCGGGAGCGAGCTTGTCGCCCTCGAGCGACCAGCCGCCATCGCGCATCCAGTTGCGCAAGGCCTTGGCATGGGCGGCGATGTCGTTGCCCTCGGGGGAGCGCCGCATGGTGTAGTTGCCGAGCACCCCCATGGCCGCCGCCGTGGCCAGAGCGAGCACGCCAGCACGCCAGCTGACCCAAATGATGGCCGCTACCGCGATAACCGCCAGGAAAATCGCTGCCCCCAAAACGACATGCTGAGCGCGACGGGAGGCTGTATCGAAGAAGCCGTAGGGCTCAACCAAAGCGGTGAGGCAACGCTGCCAGGCCGCGCTGGCCTCCAAAAGATCGCGCGGATGTTCGTGGGCCAAAGCGGAAAGCTTGGCGCGGCTGAGTGTCCGACCGCCCGTGGCGACCATGCGCAGCAGCCGCAGCGTGGCCGCATCGAGGGCGGCCTGCTCTGCGTTGACCGCGTCAGCCGCGTCGGGCGCATCATCCGCACCAACATCAGCGGCCCGAGGCGCAGCAAGGGCGGCGGGCGACCCACTCTCGACCCTCTTCGCCGGCTCCTCTCCCGCGGCAGGTATGACCAGCTCATCGTCTCGCACTTCAAGAACACCGCGACGCACCATATCGAGCACCGTGGCTACTATGTCGTCGGGGCTCTCGTGGTTCCAGCGCCATAGACGACCGAGCACGGCTGGCGCCATGGCGTCGGCAGGCGGGTTCATCCAATAATCGTCGCGAAACGCCGGCGGCCGCTCTCGGCCCCAGCGCCACCAAACGATGAGCGCCGCCAGCAGCAACGCCGCAGACAAGCCCAGCAGTCCCAAAGCCAGCCCAAGACGAATGACCTCCTGAGACGTATCCGTATCGACCCACGTTTCCTCGTAACGGCTCGTCCAGTAGTACTGCAGGGTGCCCTGATTCGCCAGGCGCGCCTCCTCGCTCAGGTTCGTCAGCCACTCGACGGGGAACATCACCCGCGCTTTGGCGTACATCGTGGGCTCGACCGCAGGATCCGTGAAGATCACCGTACCGTCGGAGCGGATGTCCACCTCGCCATCGGCAGGGCCGTGACCCCACGCATAAACGTTTTCCATGACCTTCACGGAATCGTCGGCCGCCACAGGCAGCACCACTTCTGCTCGCACATCGGCCAGGGCCACATCGTAGTCCTGGGGAACATAAAGCCATTGGAAGTCGGCCGCGTCGTCGAAGGCCTCGATGGCGTCTTCCACGCGGTAGACCACCTCGAACATGACGCGCTCGGGCATGGCGTCCACAAAGGCGTAGAGCGTATGTTGAAACTTGTCGTAGGCCCACGCATCGTGCTCGGGCCCTCCACCGCCGCGCCAGGGCAAAAGGAACGTCGTCTCGGGAAGCTCCGTCCACTCCCCGGCAAGCGCACCATCGCCATCCACCGGCGCCATGCGCACCCGTTCGATAGTAACCTCAGCCCCTTCGATGAACCCATCGTAGAGCCACTTCAACCGCTCCGGCGCGCTCTCCCCTTCCGTGAGGTCGAAGATGCGCTGATCGGTCATGTGCACCGACCCGTCGGTCTCCACCGATGCCAGCAAGTCCACCTCCGAACACCGATAATCCGCCGCCAGAGCTTTCCCGGGCATGCAGAAGGGCAGAAGGCAAATCATCAACAGAATGACGGCGCAGAGGAGATACGGGGTGTTCCAACCGAGCGAGTTCCGCAGCGAACGGAACAGCCCAGTGGGCTGTTCCGCCGAGCGAGGACTGTCTGAGCGAATTGGAATACCCCGTAGCTCCTCCCCAGCGGACTCGCAGCCGCGAATCAAGGTACCCCCTGATTCCGCCCCGAGCGACATGCAACCGGCCCTTTCCACAACCACTAGAGCCCCCGAAACGCCAGCCGCACGTCGTCCAGCACGTCCTCGTCCGCCACTACGATGGCCTTGTCCCCCGGATGCAGCACCGTCTCGTCGTTGGCCACTTCCACATCGCCCCCGCTGGCAATGGCGGCAATGATCGCGTTGTCCGGCAGCGGCACCTCGTCGATGAGCACGCCGTCCTCATTGGAGAAGTGGCGCATGCGCGGCACCATCACCTCGGCCAGAGCCACGTTGCCATGAGTCAGCGACGACACGACGGACACCGATCCCAAGAGCGCCTCCTCCTCGATGAGGTTCGCGATGAGCGTCGTAGAGGACACGCATTCGATGCCCACTTCGCGGAAGATGCGCTCGTTTTTCGGATTGTTCACGCGAGCGATGCAGCGGGGCACGCGGAACACGCGCTGGGCGATTTCGCAGGATACGAGATTCGAATCGTCCTGGCCCGTGGTGGCCACGAACACATCGGCCTGGCGGATGCCCGCGTCCTCTTGGTAGCGCGAGTCGCAGCCGTCGCCGTGAATGACGAGGTATGGCCCAGTCAGCTGCACGGAGAGGCGGTCGGCCGTGGCGAGCCTTTGCTCGATGACCGCCACCTCGTTGCCGCTCTTCAACATGATGCCAGCCAAGTAGGAACCGATTTTGCCTCCGCCGGCGATAACGATGTACATGGGTACCACCTAATCCAGAATATAACGCGAGAACGGCGCGATAACGTCGTGGCGCACGCAAGCGAGAATGGAGTCGCCCGCGTACAGCAGCGAATCGGGAGTCGGGATGGAGGACGCGGAGCCATCGGCGCGTTCGAAGGCGATAATGCGCACCTCGTGATCGCGCTCAAGTTCCGAGACGCGGATCGTTTTGGCGTTGTCGCGGCTGGAGAGGTCCAGCGTGAACCGGAGCACTTCGAATTCACCGAACGTGTCAATGTGGGAGCCGTGGCCTGACACAATCTTCGAGAACACATCCTCGGCCACCAGCGACGTGCCGCAGACGTAGTCGATGCCCAGCTGCATATAGGCGCGCTCGTGGTCGGGATTGTACAGGCGCGAGATGACGTGGGGCACGCCGAACAGATGGTTGGCCACCTCCGCGCACATGAGGTTCGTGTTGTCCAGCTGGGTGACGGCGGCCAGCACATCGCACTCTTCCACGCCGGCGCGGATGAGCACGTCCTCGTCGAAGCCCACGCCCTGCACGGTGCTGCCGTTGAAGTTACGGCCGAGGTTCGCGAAGGCATCGGCGTTCTTGTCGATGCAGCAGACGTTGTTGCCATTGTCCGAGAGCATATTGGCCAGCTGCGACCCCACGCGCCCGCACCCGACCACAATCACGTTGCTCATAGGTTGCTCGTCCTCCTACAAAAGAAAATGCCTTGCGGCATTTTCTCACTAATTTAGATTAATTGCATCTGATTCAGCGTATCCCGATACCAGTTGTCGTAGTTCGGGGGGCAGTAGCGCATGGCGTAGGAGTAGCTGATGGTGAAACCATAGCCCCGAGCCAGACCAGCCACGTGGGAGCGGATGGCCGTGTCCCAATCGGGCCAGTTGGTCTGATCCCAGCCCCAAGCGTTGTGGGACTTGAAGCAAACGCGGCCCTTGGTGGACTCGGTGTTGGAAATGGCCGGAGACCAGCGCGGGTCGATGCCCGCTTCCCAGGCCGCCTCGGCGAAGGTCTCGCCGTAGCCAGACAGAGGGCTGCCGAACAGGTAATCGTTGATGCGCGCGGACCATTCTTCGATGAACGCCTCGCGACCGATGGAAAAATCTACATCGCCGGCCGGCAGGCTACCGAAGGTAGCGTAGTAGCGGGAGCGCGTGGCGTCGGCCCGATCGATGGCCTCCTGCTCGGCGACGCGAGCGGCTTCCTCGGCGGCCAGACGCGCGGCCTCTTCCTCGTCGGCGATTTCCTGCACGCCGGCGCTCACATCGCGGGACGAGGCGGTCTTCAGCGCTGCTTCCTCGGCGACGTCTTCCACAGCGAGAACGTCCGCGTCGGACTTGTCTTGCACGGTGTCGGGGGAAACATCGGAAGCGCTGGGGTTCTCGGCGGACTGACGAGCGAGACCGAAGGTGGTCGCCCCCATGTCGTGAGAACCGGCGGACGCCCAACCAGCATCAAGGAAGCCCACGGCCAGCATCGGCAGCACGCAGAGCGCAACCATCGCCAGCACGACGGTTTTGCGATGACTCTGTTTGCGCCTTGTGACCACTCATTCCCTTTCTCGACAGCACGAAACTAAACCGCTCAAGCGGCGCAGCGTGCTGGATTAGGGTGTGGGATTGCTGCAGTAAAGAATGCTATGCTGTTTTATGTCGCGGATATTTTACCCTAGTTGGCTGAAACCGTGCCGAGGCGGTAGCCGACATCCACGCTTTGTTCGCTTGACAAAACGCACTTTCTGGGTTCCCGCAGGTCTCGCGGGTGCGACCCTGAGCGCTGTCAGGCAGTCGTTACCGACTCTTCACAACTTACCGATGGCAACTTCTTCACCTGCACGATGGAAATGCGCGAGCGGCGCATCTTCACCACCTTGAAGGCGTAGCCGTCGACCAGCAGCTCGTCGCCCACCCGGGGCACGGAGTCCAGCTCGTGGATGATCCAACCCGCAAGCGTCTCGTAGTCGTCGGATTCTTCCACGGGCCAGCCGAGCTCCACCGCATCCTCCACGGGAAAGCGACCGTCGACGCGCCACTGGTTCGGCTCGACAAGCACAATGAGGTCGCGATCGTTGTCGGTCTCGTCGGCAATCTCGCCAACGATCTCCTCGATGATGTCCTCCATGGTGATGAGGCCGTCGGTGCCGCCGTACTCGTCCACGACGATAGCCATCTGCATGCGGGCCTCTTGCAGCTCCGACAAAAGCTTCAGCACGTTTTTCGTCTCGGGCACGTAAAGCGGCTCGTACATGAACTCAGCCACCGGGTCTTCGATGCGGCCGTCCAGCAGAGGGCCGATGAGGTCTTTGTAGGACACGAGGCCTATGACCTCGTCCACTTCCTCGTGATAGACCGGCAGGCGGGAATAGCCCGTGCCGCGCATGCGGTCGAGCGCCGCGCGGGCCGGTTCGGTGTCCTCGGCCATGATCATGTCGACGCGCGGCTTCATGATTTCGCGCACCGTCATGTCGGCCAAATCGAGGATGTCGTTGATCATGCGCTTCTCGTCTTCGAGAAGCTCGATATTCTCGGCCACCATGTCCTTGATCTCGTCCTCCGTAACGCTTTCGCGTTTGGGGCGCAGGAAATCGAGGAAGGCCGGCTTCGAATTTGCAGTGTCGTCTGTTTTACTCATGGGCGGTACTTTACCATATTTTCCGGGATTACTGGTTGCCGCCGGGCTTCAGCCAGTCGAGCCACGCCATGGCGTCGGCGTGGGAGGCGTCGATGAGCGTCGTCGTGGTGCCGCCGGAACCGGCCGCCGTCGTGGCGAGCAGCGTGTCGGTGCCCGCACGGCGCTGCAACGGGTTGCTCTTCGTGCAGCCGAACTGGATTTTCTGGCGCGGGAAGCTCACTGTTTCTCGAGAAAGGCCGCCGTTGCTCACCTGCATGAAGCGATGGTTGTAGGCGAAGCTGGACTCGCGGGCCCACAGCACAGCGTTCACTACATCGACGATGAAGAGGACGGCCGCCAGCGCATAGCCACCCACCACGATCACGTTCCACCCAATGCTCAGAAGGAACAGATCCTCGGAATCGAGCTCGATGCCGCCAGTCGCAACTTCTCCATTCACCCAACCGAAAACCATTAGGCACACGGTGACTACCACGGCCAGCCAGAAGCCGCCGCCGAACCAGATGCTCTGGCGCAGCACGGCTCGGCGCAGCGCCACCTTCGCGACAGGCTTCGCCTCCTGGGGAAGGTCGGAGAACTCCGGCACGAGCCCGGCGAGGATTTCCGGCACACGGTTCATCTTCACGAAGGGGTGGATGATGATCCCCTGATTGGCCAGAGTATTCTGCTTATTGCCGCTATCCTCGCCCGTGGCGGCGTCAATCTTGCCGAGAGACAGCTCGCAGTAGCCGAGCAGACGGCGGATGAAGCTCTGCTTCACAACCACGGACTGCACGCGGTCGATGTCGATGCCTTGGAAGGTGTGCTGCAGCAAGCCGTATTCCACCTCGATACGATTGTTGCGACGGCGCGCCTTGAAGCCACCGTAGCCGATGCAGGAACCCAACGCCGAGAACACCCACAGCACGAGCACCAGCACGATGATCCCCACCGAAACGACCCCGATCAGGTAGGCCGAAGCCTGGGAGCCGGCGAAGGCCACGGCGCTTTCCACAGCACCATCGGCTGCATCCCCCATCACGTCGAAGATGAAACTGACGATTTGCAGCACGCCGACAACCAGACCGGCGAAGATGAGCCCCACCGATGTGGTGTTGGAAAGACCCGCGAAGAACAGCTCCTTGTTAGTGAGACCGTACTCGTAGGTAACGCGGCCGGTATCTTGAGCAGGGCCGGCGAACACACCGCCCACTTGGTTCCATGCCTCGGCGCCCACATCGAGCACGTTGCCCGCGACGGCCGGGCTCGGCACGTTGCCGGCAAAGGCCGCCGCCCCCTGGGCCATAGCCGCAACGCCGGCCTCCACCGACTGCGGAACCGGGGCGCCCGCCATGCCCGACGCAACGGCAGCCTGAGCGGCCAGAGCGTTCTTGCGGTTGTAGAGTTCGGCGCGCAGCCACTCGGCCTGGGCCTTGGTGACGTAGGGCACCACGACGGCCTTGTTCGCCGCGCCGCCGGCCGTATCGATGGAAACCGTGCACACGCCGAACAATCGCTGAAGGAGCGTCGCCCGCTGGTCCACGGACTGGACCCGCTGGTAGGGCACGTGCACCTGCTTCTTGTTGAAGATGCCGGAGCACAGCGTGAACTCGTCGGGGCCGACGGTGAAGTACAGGTGCTTGTAGCCAACGACGCGCAGCCCGGCGACGATGCCAAACGTAAGGAGGATGACCACCAGCGTGCCGATGCCGGCCACCGCCATGATGAACCCGGCCTCGGCGCCCATGCCCTCTTCGGCAACGAGCCCAATGATGGTGGAGAAGTTCGCCACCACAACACATACGGCAATGATGAAGATCGTGCGCACGCTTTCGAGCCAGATATAGCTGTGGTGCACATGGTGGCGCGGCAGCTCAGTCGATGGGGCAGCCGCCGCAGGGGGTATCGGCGCGGGTGCGAGCACCTGCGGGGGCACGTTCGGCGCGGGCGCGGGCACCTGCGGGGGCACGTTCGGCGCGCTCATTTATACGTCCTCTCGGGCCAGACGCGCCAGCTCGGCGGCACGATCGCGCAGCACGTCGGCCTCTTCGATGCCGAGGCCGGGAATCTCGTGCTCGCCGGCGGCAGTTGCCACGGTGACGCTGGACAGCCCGAAGGCGCGCAGGATGGGCCCTTGGCGCGTGTCGGTGTTCTGCACGCGGATGAACGGAATGACGAAGCGCTTGCGCCAGAAGATGCCGCGAGCAATATCCAGGTAATCCGGCGTAAGCTCGTAGCGCCAACGAGCATAGCGAATGGGCGGCAGCACCACCACGCACAGCACAAGCAGCGCCACGAACAAGATAGCGACAATAAGAGCCACCACCCCGGCCCACGCTTCTTCTGGCGCCACCAACGCTATGATAGCGAAGGGCAGAAAGCAGCACAGGAATGAGACAACGATCCAAATGGCATCGTTGATGCGCCAAACGCTCTTAATGCGCGGGTTCAACTGATTGGCGGGCATTTCTCGCATAGCCGAATCCTTCCCTATCCAGGCGACTCCCCGTTCTGGTGCCTCTGGAAGTCGCCACGTGCAGGCGACCCCGCAAAGGCCGCCACGTTTTCTCGACCATACTACCCCACTTTTCGCCTTCGCAACGAAACCTCAGGGATTCTTAAGGAAGAAAAGCGCATGCGCCAACGCGCCGGTGCGCCTCGATGGAGAGCGGCAGAGAGCCGAGAGGCCGGCTTCCCTCCGAAGCAGCCGGCCCCTGACATGCTGCGAGCCCGGGGAGGGGGGATCCCGGGCTCGCAAATGAGTGTCCTTGGCGCCCGAAGGGGGAGAGGCGCATGCGGACGAGAGAAGAGGAGAGAGGAGGAGAGAGGAGGAGAGAGGAGGAGAGAGGAGGAGACTTCGCATCTCCCGCTCTGTCGAAATCTATTATAACAATGCTTTATTCTATGTCAAGAATAATCTTTGAGAAAAATAATGGCCCCCTGGGAGGCCATTATCTGAAAAGACATCGGGGCCGTGCCGAACGCTACTTGCGGCAGCTACGGCTCTTGCCATGACGATGGTGGCGACCATGCTTGCGCTCACCGCGGACGCCCATGTCCTTGCACTGGTGGATGATCTTCTCCGTGAGAACGTTCAACGACTCGACCTCCTCGGGCGTCAGGGTCGACAGGATGCGATCGGCCACCTCGGACTGCGCGGCGCAGCGCTTCTCGGCCAGCGCATCGCCTTCAGGCGTAATGCGCACGGTATAGGCGCGTTGGCCTCATATTCCGAGCTCGGCGTAGAGCTCCTCGCGACGCACCTTGTCCTCCACCGCAGCGGCCACGTCTTCGGAACGGCCGTCGGCCAGCAGAGCGCCCACGAGCACGGCGAGACGGGCCTCGCCTTCCTCCCGGCCTTCCTCCCGGCCTTCCTCCCGCGCCTTTCGGCAGCGCATCTCGGTCTCCTGCTCGTAGGTAAGCACGCGGTCCACCCACTCCCTGTCCTCGTTGAACACGCCGACCAGGGCGTCGATCTCCGACGACAAGGGCCCTTCGGCCTCCCCGGTCCGGAGGTATCGTAGCACATCCCGCAGCCCGGGGTCGGCGGAGGCCTCCCACGCCGAGGCGTTCAGCACTACCCACGGGGAGGCGTCGCCCACAGCAAGGTCGGGATGGACCCCACACCTGCGCTCGATCACGTACGCGGGCTCGCCCTTGCCGTAGGCGTCGTGGCGGCAGAAGAACAGCACGTAGCTCTCGGGCAGCGCGCCGAAGTCCTCGCCCGACCCCAGCTCCCCCACGTCCATGGCGGCCTGGTAGTAGCGCATGCGGCGCCCCAGGTCTCGCTCCCTGGCGACCTGCATCTCGATGTCGTAGACCCGCCCGTCGCCCCGGGCGAACACGTCCAGGCGCACGCCTCGTCCGGCGGCGAGCGGCTCGAAGCACTGCTCGGCGTTCAGGTAGGCGATCTCCCCCGCCTCTATCCCCAGCGCGGCGCGCAGCACCTTGCGGCACACCTCCTCCTCGCATAGCACGCGGTTGAACATCCAGCGATCCTGGAACTTGAGCTTCCGCTCTCCCATGGCGAACCTCCCGTCTCGATTCGGTCGATGACGGCATTCTGCCAGAGCACGACCGCAGAAATGACGCGGGAATGTCCCGATCCGTTCCCTGCGCCGACCGCAACAAAGTCGCAATGCTGCGAAGAAGCGTCGTCGGCGAACCAGCCCTGAATTGCACGAGATCGCCAGTTATAAGCGCCTGAGCACACATTTTCACCCCCTTATTTATACATTACTCGTTAATTTCATCCACATTTTTCTTCTGCAGACGCTTATAACTCAAGATCTCAGGCAAATTCTGCCCATTCGCTTACTATCGAGCAGTCGAGCACGCCTTCCGAGGAAGCTGGTAACCAACTTACGGTTGCGTAAGGTTGGAAGTTGCTGGGGGCGGGAACGGCGCGCAGGCTTACAATGGGCTGCGATGCTTGCCGTCGCGCTTGAGCGCACGAACCTCGCGCCCACGCTACCGCGCCCGAGCCTTGCGCGCGAGCCCCACGTCCGAACCTCGCGCCTGGGCCTTATGCCCGAGCGCCACGCCCTGCGCGAACGGCACCTGCGAACACCGCCGAAAGAGAGGCAGCCATGGCCCAGCGCATTTATCTCATCGAAGACGATACCGCCCTGCGCGCGGAGCTGGCCCACGTGCTGGAGCTTTCCGGCTACGCCGTGGCGGCCTACGAGGGCACCTGGGGCGACACCGCGGCACGCGCCCTCGCTGCCGAGCCCGACTGCATCGTGCTCGATCTGAAGCTGCCCGGCGCCGACGGGCATTCCATCTGCCGCGACATCCGGGCCAAAAGCTCGGTGCCCATCCTCATGCTCACCTCTTCGGAGAGCGAGTTCGATGAAGTGATGGCCATGAACCTAGGGGCCGACGATTACGTGACCAAGCCCTATCGGCCCGCCGTGCTGCTCGCGCATCTGCAGGCGTTGCTGCGGCGCAGCGCGAGCCCTGCTGCCGGTATGACGATCCTCCACAAAGGCGTGACGTTGAACATGGGCGCCGGCACCGTGGAATTCCAAGGACGCACCGCCGAACTCACGCGCAACGAGCTGCGCATCCTGCAGACACTCATGCGCAACCCCGGCGTGGTGGTGCCTCGCAGCGAGATCATGTGTGCCCTGTGGGAATCCGACGCCTTCATCGACGACAACACGCTAACCGTGAATGTGAACCGCTTGCGCAAAACCCTCGGTTCCCTAGGCGTTCCGGAGGACTTCCTCGCTACCCGCCGCGGTGTGGGGTACACGGTATGAGCGGGCACAACACAGTGGCACGCGAGGACTGCGAGATCTCTTGCGCGTCGCATGCTGCGGAAGGGGGCCGCGACGCGAGCGCTGCAGGAGAACGCGTCAACGCGCACACCGCCAATGCGCCCATCGCTGCCTTCACGCCCGCTTCCTATGTGCGCGACAACGTCATCGGCCTCGCGGCCTTTTTGCTCGCCCTCGCCAGCACCGTGCTCATTCTGCCTGCGCTCGGCGTGAACTCGTCGGGGGTTCTGCTCGTCGCCGACATTCTTACGCTCATCGCGCTGGGCGCCGGCTTTCTGGACTACCGCCGCAAAGCCGCCTTCTATCACGAATTGCACCACCTTACCGAGCAGCTGCGCCAAGCCTGCGTGCTTCCCTCCCTCATCGCCGAGCCGCCTTTTCTGGAAGGTGAGATCGCTTACGATGTGGCCCGTCGCCTCTCCCAGCTTTCCGCCGAGGAGACAGCGGCCCTACGCGACGACGCGGCCGCCTATCGCCGCTATGTGGAGCTGTGGATTCACGAGATAAAGACCCCCATCGCCGCCATCAAGCTCATGCTCGCCAACAACCCCGGGCCCGAGTCGGCCAAAGTGGCCCGCGAGCTGGAACGCATCGAGGCCCAGGTGGACCAGGCCCTCTACTACGCGCGATCCACCTCGGTCGAGCGCGACTACGCCATCCGCGAAGTGAATTTGACCGATGCGGCGCGGGAAGCCTGCAAGCGCCACAGCCGCTTCCTCATCGAGAAAGGCTGCACCCCCGCCTTTGACATTCCCGACGCCCTGACGGTGCTGGCCGACGAGCCCTGGCTCGTGTTCATCTTGGGACAGGTGGTCACCAACGCGGCGAAGTACGGCGCCACCACCCTCGCCTTCACCGTCCGCGAGGAGGAGCCCGGCACCCCCCGAGGCCGCACGGTGCTTGAGGTGCGCGACAACGGCTGCGGCATCCCCGCCGCCGACGTGCCCCGCGTGTTCGAGCGCGGCTTCACCGGCCAGGTCGGCCGCGCCCACGGTTCGGCCACGGGCATGGGCCTTTACTTGGTAGCGAGCTTGTGCGCTTCCATGGGACTGCACGTAGGCCTCGCCAGCGAAGAGGGCACGGGCACCCGCGTCATCCTCACCTTCCCCCACGACCGCACCCACAAGGAACTCTTCGGCGCATAGGAGACACGGCGCAGGTAGAAACAGGTAGAAACAGGTAGAAACAGGTAGAAACCCGCACAACCTAACACATTCGTAAGTCAACCGTAAGCCCGATCGATGGAACCATGCGCGCCTCCTTTTTAGGATGAATTCAAGCTCGCGATCCGTCAAGTGCAGGAGACAGATACGGGGCGTTCCGACCGAGCAAGTTCCGCAGATGGTATCGAAGGCAGAACATGAAAGGGAGCAGGCAATCCCAACGCCTTCGATACCAGCGAGGACTGTCTGAGCGAATCGGAATGCCGCGTAGCCGTCTCCGGAGGGATGGGACGATCCATCGAGCCGCCTCCGGAGGGATGGAACGCGAGCCGCATATCCGAGAGAAAGGACTGTCGTGAACACTGCAGGGAAAATCATCCTGACGCTTGCTATCATCGGGGCCGTGGGAGCCTTCATCTCCCACCAGCTGCCCAAAACCGAGAGGAGCTACTAATGGCCGAAGTGTACACCGAACCCACCCCCTCGGCCTTCGGCCCGCGTCCGACCAATCCTGGCACGCCTGTGCCCCTCGATGGCGACGGCACGACGACCCTCGACGGCATCGCCGCCGCTTTCTCCCGCGAGAACTACGTGGCCGGCGCCGCCTCCGCAGCCAGCGCCGCCAGCGGAAGAGGAGCCCACACCGCCCATGGCGCCCACCGTGCGGCCGACCCCTTCCGCGCCCCCCAAGCCGGCCACCCCGTCAACGCAGGCTCCCCCATCCTCTCGGTGCGCTCCATCGAAAAAGTCTTCGGCAGCCGCGACTCGGTCACCCACGCGCTGGCCGGTGTCAGCTTCGACGTGGCCGCCGGCGAGTTCGTCGGCATCATGGGTCCCTCGGGCTCCGGCAAAACAACGCTTCTGAACTGCGTCTCTACCATCGATACGGTCACGAGCGGGCACATCATCGTAGGCGGCCGCGATATCACCGGCATGTCGAAGCGCCAGCTGGCGAAGTTCCGTCGCGACGACTTGGGCTTCATCTTCCAAGACTCGAATCTGCTGGACACGCTCACCGGCTTCGAGAACATCTCGCTGGCCCTCACCATCAAGGGCGAGCCGGCCCGCGCCATTCCCGGCAAGGTGAACGCCATGGCCGCGCGCCTCGGTGTGGATGGCGTGCTGCAGAAGTATCCCTACCAGATGTCCGGCGGCCAGAAGCAGCGCGTGGCCGCAGCCCGCGCCATGGTCACCGACCCGAAGCTCATCTTAGCCGACGAGCCCACCGGCGCCCTCGATTCCCGCGCCGCCACGGTGATGCTGGAGATCATGGAAATGATGAACGAGCAGATGGGTGCCACCATTATGATGGTCACCCACGACGCCTTCGCCGCCAGCTACACGAACCGCGTGCTGTTCATCAAGGACGGCGCCGTGTTCAACGAGCTGCGCCGGGGCGACGAGAGCCGCGACGCGTTCTTCTCGCGCATCATGGAGGTCGTGTCGTTCCTCGGCGGGGAGGCCGGCCATGTATCTTAAGCTCGCCCTGCGCAATATCCGCCGGTCGGTGCGCGATTACGCCGTCTACTTCATCACGCTCTTGTTCGGCGTGGCGGTGTTCTACGCGTTCAACTCCATCGGCAGCCAGCAGATTCTCTTCGACATGGAAACCTCGGCCTCGCGAAGCGTGTTCGCATCCACCACCTACATACTGGGCATGTTCTCGATAGTCGTGGCCTGCGTGCTGGGCTTCCTCATCCTGTACGCGAACCAGTTCCTCATCCGCCGACGCAAGCGGGAGTTCGGCACCTACCTGGTGCTGGGCATGACGCCGGGGCACGTGTCGCGCATCGTGCTGTACGAGACCGTGCTCGTGGGGGTGCTTTCCCTGGCCGTGGGCCTCATCTGCGGCGTGCTGCTTTCCCAGGGACTGTCGTTTTTCACCGCCGCGCTGTTCGGCACGACGATGACCAACTACCAGTTCGTGTTCTCCCCCGACGCCTTCCTCGTCACGCTCGCCTGCTTCGCCGCCATTTACGTGGTGGTGGCCGCTTTCAACACCATCACCGTGAGCCGCTGCAAGCTCATCGACCTCATCCGCGCCGGCGAGAAGAACGAGCGCGCCGGCGTGCGCAACCCGTGGGTCTGCCTCGTGGGGTTCGTCGCAGCGGTGGCTATCCTCGTCTACGCCTACGAGCAGCTCATCGAAAACGGTCTGGTGATGCTGGACCAGCCCGAGTTCATCCGCGCCACCATCGCCATGCTCGTGGGATCGCTGCTGTTCTTCTGGTCGCTCGCCGGCTTCGCCATTGCCGTGCTCACGCGGCTGCGCGGCGTGTACCTGCGGAAGCTGAACCTGTTCACCGTGCGCCAGATCGCCAGCAAGGTGAACACGGCGTTTCTGTCGCTGTGGGCCGTGTGCGTGCTGCTGTTCTTCTCCATCACGGTGTTCTCCTCGGGCATGGGGCTCGTGGAGGTGTTCGTTGGCGGCGCGGAACGCTCGAACCCCTATTCCGCCACCTTGGAGGCGGCCGTGTGGTACGGGCCCGATGGGTCGAAGGCTTCCTCGTCGGGCGACCCACTTGATCGCCGCGCCGAGATGGAGGCCGAAGCCCCCGAGCGCCTGGCCCAGGCGGAGTCCTTCAACTGGGACATGGCTGCCGCCCTGCAAGAGGCCGCGCCAGAGCTGTGGGACGAGACCGTAGGCGCCTTCGCTCAGGTGAGCACCTATTCAGCCCCGGATATGACCTACGACCCCCTCGTTGCCGCTGCCGAGGCCACCGGCGTTGATCCGTCGGCCCTGCGTCTGGACGACTTGGGCTCCGTACGCACAACGCATCTCACCGTGGTGTCGCTCTCCGACTTCAACGGCACCCGTGCGCTGCAAGGCCAGGATCCCGTGGAACTGGCAGCGGGCACCTGCGCCTTGGCGAACAACATGGACATGGTCACGCCTTTGGCCCGCGCCGTGCTGGACGCGGCCCCCACGGTGACCATCGCCGGCGAGGAGTACGCCCTGGCAGGTCCCCTGTACGACACGCAGCTGGAAGACAACGCCATGGCGGCCACAGCCCTGGTCATCATCGCTCCCGATGAAGCCGTAGAAGCCCTGAAAGCCGCCGGCTGCATTCCCGACACCCAGTACCTGAACGTGATGTACGCCGACAACGGTAAGACCGCCGGCGAGAATGACGCGGCCTTAGGCGACATCGTGGCGGCCCTGCAACCCCGCGACATGGGCGGTTTCGAGAAGGGCACCCAAGGCGCCGACGACCCCTACGCGAGCCTCTTGTGGCCGGTCACGCGCATCCTCACGGCGAACGAGATGCTCTCCCAGTCCGCCGGGCTGCGTCTCATGATCACGTATCTGGCGCTCTACATCGGCTTCGTCTTCCTCATTTCCACGGCGGCCATTTTGGCCATCCAGCAGCTCTCCCAGGCGTCCGATTCAACGCCGCGCTACCGCATCCTGTGGAAGCTCGGCTGCGACCGCGGCATGATCTACCGGTCGCTTCTGGCCCAGGTGCTCGTGTACTTCCTCGTGCCGCTGGGTCTGGCGGTATGTCATTCCGTCTGCGCCATCGGCGTGCTGTCCGATTCCCTGCTGGACGCCATCGGCGTGTCCTCGGCCGGCCCCATCATGATGGCCGCCGGCCTTACGCTGGTCATCTACGGCGGCTACATGCTAGTGACCTACCTGGCCGCCCGCGGCATCGTGAAGGGCAGCCTGCAGCAGGGATAAACTCCTCCCGCGGCCCCCTTCCACCGTATCCCCTATCGCTTTGCCCCGTAGGGGCTGACCTTGGTCAGCCCTCCTCGACCGGAATGACGCCCCCAGTTGAGAGGGGCAGAGAAGGCCATCGAAGCGGCAGGGCGCGCTATAATGGAGGCGATCATTTTCCGAGAAAGGACGCTCATGGAATACCAGCAGCTGCAGGACGAGATCAAGACGGCCATGAAGGCGCGCGACAACCACCGACGCGACATTCTGCGCCAGGTGCACACCGAGCTTAAGGCCATCGAGGTGAACGAGCGCCGCGAGGTGACGGAGGCCGACGTGGACGCCATGCTCAAGCGCACCATCAAGCAGACGAAGGAGACGCTGGACGGATCCATCAAGGCCGGCAACAATCAAGAGCGCACCGACACCCTCACCGAGCAGGTAGCCATTCTGGAAGAGTACCTGCCCCGCCAAGTGGAAGGCGACGAGCTGGCGGCGCTCATCGATGAGGTGCTCGCCGACACGGGCGCGTCCACCAAGAAGGATATGGGCCGCGTCATGGGCGAGCTCACGAAACGCACCGGCGGCAACTTCGACAAGGCCGGCGCCGCTAAGATCCTCGGCGGAAAACTGAGCTAGCAAGACGCCTCTCCCCCAACGCAAAGAAGGCCTCCCGCCATGGGAGGCCTTCCAGTTTGGTGCATCTTTTCCGGGCCGCCTAGAAGAACGGGTAGATGGAGATGCCGGTCATGTAGAACACGACGCGCAGGGCGAGCGCGCTCACGAGCACGCAGGCCACGCAGACCGCACCCCACACCTTCCAATCCTTTGACCTGTATCGTTTTTTCGGACACGGATGACAGAGTGCGCAGCGCCCTGTAGACTGCGCCCCGTGAGACCGAAAGGACGATGATCGCCATGGTTGCCAACCAGAACAAGTACACCCCCGAGTTCAAGAGGGAGACCGCCGACTACATAATCGCCGCCGTCGCGGAGGGCCGCTCCATCAAGGGCTGCTGCGAGGAGCTGGGGCTCAGCGACCGCACCGTGGGCAAGTGGGTGGCCGACCGCCGCCGCGAGCTGGGCGGCGAGCCGGCGCCGGAGGCCGCCGGGCGCGAGCTGAGGGACGCGCAGAGGCGCATCCGCGAGCTCGAGATGGAGAACGCCTTCCTGAAAAAAGCCGCGGCCTTCTTCGCCAGCGACCGCCTGTAGCCGCGCGCTACCGGCTGATGCTGGAGGAGAGGGCCGAATTCCCGGTGAAGATGATGGCGAGGCTGCTGGGCGTGAGCCGCTCGGGCTTCTACAGCCGGCTCTCCCGCGGCGCGCCCGAGGACGAGTGGGCCGCGGAGAGGGCCGAGGTGGAGCGGGTGTGGCGCGAGTCGGACGGCCGCTTCGGCCACCGCATGGTCCGCGCCATGATGCCGCCCGAGATGGCCCACGTCACGCTCTACCGCGTCCTGGCGCTCATGCGCGAGCTGGGCATCAGCGGCTGCACGCCCAACGCGAGCAAGCGCACGACCGTGCCCGGGTCGGGGGCCGACGGCCGCCCCGACCTCGTCGGCCGCGACTTCGAGAGCCCCGTGCCCACCTACAAGCTCGTGGGCGACATCACCTACCTGCGCACCGGCGAGGGCTGGCTGTTCCTGTCCACGGTGATCGACCTGAACACCCGCATGGTCGTGGGCTGGGCGCTCTCCGAGCGCATGACGGCCGACATCGTGGCCTCCGCGCTCGAGGCGGCCCGCTCGCGGGGCTACGTGGCGGAGGGCGCCATATTCCACAGCGACCGCGGCGCCCAGTACACCAGCCGCCTGGTCGCCGAGTGGGCGGCCGCCCACGGCGTGAGGCTGTCGGTGGGGCGCACGGGATCGTGCCACGACAACGCGGTGGCCGAGTCGTTCTTCGCCACGCTGAAGAACGAGATGTACCACAGGAGGAGCTTCCCCACCCGCGCAGAGGCGCGCCGGGCGGTGGTGGGGTTCATCGAGGGCTACTACAACCGCCGGCGGCCCCACTCCACCATAGGCTACCGGATACCGGCGCAGGTGATGGAGGAGTTCTTCGAGAGGACCGCGCCGCGGCCCGGGGAGCTGCCCCTGGCGGCGTGAGATCCTCGACTTTCCGTGTCCGAAATCTTGACACAGGTCAACCCTCGACCGCAGCGCCGCCGTCTCCGAGCTGCGGCGCGTCGCGCAACCCCGGGGCCTCAACCTCGCGGAAGCCCTCGCCGCATTGGATGCCGACGCCCTGCCGGGGCTCCCCGCAACGAGCCCTTTCGCCCAAAGCCTGCTCGACCCCTACCGCGAGGCGCAGGAACTGCTCAGAGAGCAGAGCGAGGAGGATCAACCCGAAACCGACATCGCACCAGACTCGGCGGCAGAGAGCTCTTCTGCATCCGCAGACACCGCAAGCGGCACGTCCCTCTCCTCTTCTCGCCACAGCGAAGCATGCGAAGAAAGCGCGGTGGCAAGGCCGTCCTCTACACGAAAGGGCGCTGAGCCGTGCGGAAGAAGCGCCAGCCCGGCCACTCCGGCCGTCGCCGTCGGCGCCCCCGAAGACCTCTTCGGCCGCACCTTCGACGTCATCATCTTCGGCGGCTTCGTGAACGGCTTCATCCCCTCGCGCGATATGTGCGACCCCGGCGTCATCGTCGGCGGCGCCCGCGCCCGCCAGGAAGCCTCCGACCGAGCCGCCATCACCTTGGCCGAACAACGCACCGCCCGGCGTCTCCTTTTCACCAGTTTCGAAAGCTGCGATTTGGAAACCGCCGAGCGCCTGCGCCTGCACATCCCCCGCATCCGCCTCCGCTCCGGCGTCCGCACCTGCAACATCGAGCCCAGCAGCTACCTGGAGGAACTGAACCTGGGCCCCAAGCAAACCTCCGGCCCAACCGATCAAAGCCATCCGTCAGCTTAGGCATCTTCGAAATTCAAGGGACAGATGCCAGTTCGACCCCGAAGTGGCGCACCGCACTGCCAGTTGAAGGCCGAAATGGCCAGAAAGTGCCACTTCGTTGCCGAAATGGCTTCCCCCCTCTTACCATTTCGGGGTCGAACTGGCATTCGCCGCCAGATTCGTGAAAGCGATGTGACTTGCTGCTTCTTTTAGGTCGCCCCATCGGGCATGTCAGGTAAGCACGTTTTTCAGGGCCTCCTCGAAGGTTGCGTGCGAGGCGGCGGCGAGCAGGGCGTCCTTTTCGTTGCGGGAAAGCTGCTTGAAGACGTATTCCGCGTGCATGGCATCGTGCTTGGTGGCGAACTCGGCATAGGCGAGCAGGCTCACGGGCAGGCGAGCGCGGGTGTACTTCGCGCCCTTGCCGGCGTTGTGCACCGCTAGCCGCGCGCGCACGTCCACGGCATAGCCGGTGTACAACGACCCATCGGCGCATTCCAACACGTACATATAGTGAGTAGAGGCCGCAGCCATAGCGGGCCTGGCCTAGTAGTACCGATAGTATGCCGCGCAGCTGCCCTCGCTGGAAACCATGCAGGGCCCGACCGGGTTCTCCGGCGTGCAGACCTTCCGGAACAGCGGGCACTCGCTCGGGGCCATGATGCCGCGGAGCACGTCGCCGCAGCGGCAGCCCTTATGCTCGCGCACCTCTTCCACATCCGGTTGGAAGCGGCGCATGGCGTCGAAGTCGGCGAACTCCTCGCGGATGCGGTAGCCACTGCCGGGAATCTCACCCAAGCCACGCCAGGTGGCGGAGCAGGTTTCGAACACCTCGTCGATGGCGGCGAGTGCCACCGGATTGCCCTCGGGCATGACGCCGCGGGCGTAGGCGATCTCGATCTCGGCGCGACTCTCGTGCAGCTGGCGCATGATCATGGCGATGCCCTGCAGCACGTCCACCGGCTCGAACCCGGTGATGACACCGGGGATGCCGTACTTCTCGGCCAGGAAGCGATAGGGCTCCGCGCCGATGATAGTGGACACGTGCCCCGGCAGAATGAGCGCGTCCAGCTTCAGCGCCGGGTCGTTGATGATGACTTCCAGCGCCCCGGGCATGTTCTTGTGGGCGCCGTATACGGTGAAGTTTGTGAGCCCCATGGCGCGCGCCCGCTTGATGGCCATAGCCACCAGCGGCGTGGTGGTTTCGAAGCCCACGCCGACGAAGACGATTTGCCGATCGGGGTTCTCCTGCGCCAGGCGCAGGGCATCCAGCGGCGAGTAAACGATTTCCACCGCGCGTCCCGCCGCCTGCTCGGCCAGCAGGCTGGACGTGGAGCCGGGCACGCGGGTCATGTCGCCGAAGGTTGCGATGGTCACTTCCGGCACCCGGGCCAGCGCGATCACCTTGTCGATGTCGTGGTTGCTCGTCACGCACACGGGGCACCCCGGGCCGGAGGCGAGGCGGGTGCCCTCGGGCATGAGGCCGCGAATGCCGTTGCGCGCGATGGCCACCGTGTGGGTGCCGCACACTTCCATAAGCGTGGCGGACTTAGGCGCCAGCGCCTGAATGGACTCGATGAGCCCCCGCGCCAACGTCGGATCTTTGAAGGCCTTCAGTTCTTGCTGCATGGCGTCCATTCTTGCAACCACTCCTTCAAGGGTGTAGAATACGGACAAGCGGAATGCCCGCTGCAACCGGGCACGACTGCTTCACATTATCCAGGTTAATGTGATGAAGAGCCGTTCATCCTATGCGAGGGGCGGCTTTTTCATTGCCACCCGCACGGCTACTGCCGCAAGCGCGCGGTCAAATCAATCACCGCTACGATCACCAAACAAAACGTGAGGAGTTCCATCCAGCTTACGTACATAGCTGCTCCCTTCGACGAAAGAAGCAGTCCGCTCGTCCGTGCGGTCAGTCTAGTGTAATACACGGGCGGATTCAACGGGCAAAATGCACCGCTTTCGCTCCTTAGGCCGGCGTGGGAGCCTCGTTCAAATCGGCCAGTTCGGGGAACTGTTTCACCAGCTCGATGGTCTCGAGCGCGAACTGCTCGTCCACCACTTCGATGGCGAAGCCGGCGTGCACGAGCACGTAGTCGCCCACCTGCGCCTGGGGCGTCAGATCGACGGAAATCTCACGGGTCACGCCCAAAATGTCAACGGTGGCCAAGTTCCCCTCTTCCAGGGCCGCCACCTTCGCCGGAATTGCCAAGCACATACGCTGCTCCTTCGATTCGTCTCTCAATGCCCCATTGTCGCAGGTTCGCCCAAGGAAGTCGGCGAGGTTTCGAGAGGCGCCCTACTCGCCCGAACGAGCGGAAGCCACCACGGCTTGGCCTAGGCTGATGCAACCGTCGTTGGGGGGCAGATCGCGGTTGATGGCGACGGTGAAACCAGCAGCGGCCAAGTCAGCCAGCGCGTGCTCCACGAGGTAGCGGTTCATGAACACGCCGCCCGACAGCGCCACCGTGGAAATGTCGTACATGGCTCGCACCAACTCGGCGCTCATGACGATGGCGCCAACCATGGCATCGTGGAAGCGGCGGCTGATGACGGACGCCGGCACTCCCGCCGCCAGGTCGTCCAGCAACGCGTGGAAGGTGGGCTCGGCATCCAGGAGCAGCACCGAGGTGTCCTGCGCGGTACTCGTCTCGGTGGCGGTGTTCTTCTCGACGATGACGGCGTAGCGCTCCTTCGCCGCCAGCTCGTCCTCGCCTGCCACGCCCGCGGCCTCTTCGACAGCCGCAGCGCCGGCCACGTCGGCCCCGGCGGTTTCCATGGCCGCCTCCAGAAGGATGGCTCCCTCGCCCTCGTAGCTCGGCTCCGTGCAGATGCCGAGCAGCGCGCTGGCCGCATCGAACAGGCGCCCGACCGAGGACGTCATGGGCGTGTTCAGCCCGCGCTCGATCATGGTGTCGCACACCTCGGCCTCATCGCCCAGAGGCGCCAAAGCCGCCGCAGCAGCAGGATGCTCCAACAGGTCGTAGGCCCACAGCACGCCGTAGGCCATGCGCAGCGGATGCTTGATGGCCGCAGCCCCTCCGGGCATGGGCACGTAGGCGAAGTTCGCGAAACGCTCGAAGGCCTGGCGGTTCGCCAGCAGCACCTCGCCGCCCCAGATGGCCCCATCCTCACCGTAGCCCGTGCCGTCGAAGGCGATGCCGCAGACGGCATCAGTCAGCCCATGCTCGGCCATGACCGACACAATGTGGGCATGGTGATGCTGTACCTCGGTCACGGGAAATCCCTGATGATGGGCCCATTTGCTCGTGAGATACTCGGGATGCAAGTCGCAGGCCACCGCTGTGGGGGTCATTTCGAAGAGGCTCTCAAAGCGATCCTTCGTGGCCAGCCATGCATCGTAGGTCTCGGCGTTTTCCACGTCGCCGATGTGCTGGGACACGAAGCCATCGGTGCCGCGCAGCAGCGTGAAGGTATTCTTCTGCTCGGGGCCGGCGGCGAAGATGATGCCCTCGGCAGGCGCAACGCCCTCGGCCGCCACCGACACGGGTACGGGAGCATAGCCGCGTGCCCGCCGCAGGAACTGAATGGCGTACACGGGCTTTTCGTCGACCTCATCCACCTGGATCAGCCGCACGACGGAGTCGTCGAAGCGCGTGAGGATGGGGCGATTGTTGCCCAAAAAGGCATCGGCGATGCCGGCCAGCTTTGCGCGCGCCTCTTCATCGGCGATACAGATGGGCTCGTCGTGTACGTTGCCCGAGGTCATCACAAGCAGCGGCACCAGGCGTCCCGGTTCGTCGCCCGCTTCGTCCACCGCCGGATTCGCCGCAAACCATGCTTCAGCGAAATCGTGCATGAGCAAATGTTGCACCGGCGTGTAAGGCAGCATGACCCCCAATTCGGACAATCCATCAGCCAAGCCTGCGCCAATAGCCGCGCCAGGGCGTTTACGCAGCAGCACAATGGGTCGCGTCGACCCCGCCAGAACCGCCTCTTCCTCTTCGCTCGCCTCGCAAAGCGCCCGCACATCGCCCATTCCCTGGGCCATCACCGCCAGGGCCTTCCCATCGCGCCGCTTGCGCCGGCGCAGCTCGGCCACCGCATCGGCATTGTTGGCGTCACATACCAGATGGAAGCCCCCGAGCCCCTTCACAGCCAGGATTTTCCCCGCCATGAGCATTTCCACCGCCGCCGCAAAAATGGCGTCGGACTCCTCGCGGGTTTTCCCTAGCGAAATCGGCCCGTCAGCCCCAACGCTCCACGTTACCGAAGGCCCGCACTCGAAGCAGGCATCGGGCTGGGCGTGGAAGCGGCGGTCGAGCGGATCGGCATACTCGGCAGCGCACTTCTCGCACATGGGGAACGCCGCCATGGAGGTGGCAGCACGGTCGTAGGGCAAGTGATCGATGATGGTGAAGCGCGGTCCGCAGTTCGTGCAGTTGATAAACGGGTAACGGTAGCGACGATCGTTCGGGTTGAACAGCTCGGCCACGCAGTCATCGCAGGTGGCAAGCTCGGGCGACACAAGTGTGGTCTCTGCCACGTCCTCATCGTCGGAGAAGCGAATCTCGAAGCTGTCGAAATCCTCCAGAGGCACTTCCTTGATGTCGATTTCCTCCACCTTCGATGCCGCCGGCGCGTTGTCAGATAGCTCCATGATGAACTCGTCCACCAGCGCGCTCTCGCCCTCGGCGTGAATATGCACGCCATCGGTGGCGTTCAGCACCCAGCCGTTGATGAGGTACTTCTTCGCCATCCGGTACACAAAGGGTCGAAAACCTACCCCCTGCACAATACCCTTCACATGAATATCGACCGCATCGATCATGAGTAAGCTCCCTTGCCTTGCGCTTTGCTTTGCCGCTTACGCCTCGTCCGTCTCGCCTTCGGGGACGGCAACCTCCGCAGCCGCCACCTCGGCATCCTGGGGCGCATCGACAAACTCGGCTTCCACGGCAGTCTCACTGGCTTCGGCAGCTTCCACAACTACGGTGGCTTCGGCCAGCTCCTCGTCCTCAGCCATGGCAGCGGCCTCGGCCAACGCCCGATCGGTCAGGATGTCGGCAATCACATCATCGACTACCTGGGCCAGCTGACGCAGCGTTACGCCGGAGTTGTCCGGCAAATGCAGATGCACGCAGCGGCGCCCGCGCTTGGCGAGCGCCGCCAAATCGCCAGCAGCCTGGGCCTTCGCCAGCTCGCCAAGGCTGGGTGCCGCAGCTTCCTCCGGCAGCGGAATGTCCTTCAATTCGTCAGCCGACAAAATGAGGAAGACGCCCATGTTCGGACCACCTTTTTGCAGCTGGCCCGTGGAATGCAGGTAGCGCGGCCCTACCTCCAAGCACGACACGCAGCCGAAGGATTCGGCCACGCCATGGCGAATCTGCTCGATGGCCTCGCGCCGCCCCTCTCCCGTAAACGGAAGAAACGCGTTCAGCGCAAAGAAGTCGCCCGGCTGAATGGAGGACAGCAGCGCATACAGCGTCTCGTGCAAGTCCTCACAGCCCTCGAACATGGGGGCGAAGGAGACTTCCACACGGCCCATGTCTACCTCGTCGGTGAACACCTCAGTGAAATCGGGCTCAGGCTGGCCGTTCTTCAGAATATCGAGCACCTCAGCTTTGGCGGAGGCAACGTCGGGCTGGTCGAAGGGGCACACCTGCATAAGATAGCCGCACATGGCGATGGCGTATTCCCACATGACGAAATGCTCAGCCAGCTCTTCCACAGTGTCGATGCGGTAGTTCAGCCGCGGAATAGCGTTGTCGATGTAGGCGAGGCTCATCTCGAAATTGCGGCGCTCGTCCCACAGGTCGGTTTGGGTCTGGTACATGATGATGGATCTGTCGCCCGGATCCTCCGTAAGCAGCAGCGAGTCGATCTCGATGTTCGGCAGGATGCCCTTGCCGTTCTTCCCCAGCGATTCGGCCACCAACTGCTCGATCCACAGACCCAGTACGCGCCCGCGCTTGGGAGTGAGGAACGAGAACTTGTTGCGACCCTTCAGGTAGTTGTCGTAGAGGAATGCCGCCAGGTTGATGGCCGGGTTATCGATGGCGTCCTCCGAACAGGCCTCCTCGGCCGCGCGAGCGTGGGCCATGAACGCTTCCATGTCGATACCTGTGAGCGCTGCCGGCACCAACCCGAACACCGAGAGCGCAGAGAACCGGCCGCCCACCGTGGGCTCGCCGGAAAACACCGCACGCCAGCCTTCCTCGCGTGCCTGCCGATCTAAATCGCTACCCGGGTCGGTGATGGCCACCAGGTGCTTCACCACATGATCGCCCAACTCCTTCTCGAAGGAGGCCCGCACCGCCTCTAGCAGCATGCGCGGCTCAATGGTGCCGCCGCTTTTCGAGGAGATGATGACCAGCGTGCGATGGGGATCGCAGATGGTGAGCATCTCGCGCACGCGCACGGGCGAGTCGGAGTCCAACGTGCGGAACTTCACGCGGTTGGAATCGTGCTTGTTGTACTTCGTGATGGTCATGGGCGCCTGAGTGGAGCCGCCCTGACCGATAAGCAGAATCGTATCGAGACCCGCTTCCACCACTTCGTCGGCAAAAGACTGGATGGCGTCCATGTCGCACAGCGGACTCGTGGCCAGATCGGCCCACCCCATGTAGTCGCTCGCGCAAGCTTGCGCCTCGGGGGAGAAATCGTACAGCGTGGCGTCCTTGGCGTGAATGCGGCTTGCTGCACGAGCTTTCACCAGGGTCTTTGCCGCCGGATACAGCTTCTCAACGTCAACGGAGAGCATGGCGCTCCTCTTCTCTCTGGGCAATTTCCGCCAGCCAGCAGAATTGCAAACGAGCCCCGTACGCGCTGCACTGGGGCTCCTCCTCGTTAATCTAGTGGAAATATTCTAGCAAACGCCACCAAAACGCGCCCACATCCCCACAACCCTATGGCGGTTCTGTGAACGAAACGAGCCCCTGGGCGGGGCTCGTCAGCGCATCATTCAGAACGAGGCGTCCTACAGGTTCAGCGCCTTCTTCAGGGAGCTGACGCGGCGGCGCGAAACGGGAATCTTCTCCTCCACGCCGTTCAAAGTCAGCAGCAGCGTACCACCGGAAACGGACTCGATCTCCTCCACCATGGACAGGTTCACCAAATAGCCGCGGTGTACGCGGAAGAACCCGTGGCCGTCGAGGCGCTTCTCCAGCTGGGCCAGGCTCACCGTGGAGAAGTAACGGTCGGTATCGGTCTGCAGGTAAGCGTAGTCGTCGCGAGCCATGACGAAACGGATCTTATCGATGCCGATGAGAATCTTCTTGCCGCCCTTTTCCACCGGGATGCGCTCGGACTTGTGAGCCTGCAAGTGCAGAGCCACCTGCTCGCGTACGCGGGCGATGGCCTGAGCCAAGCGCTCGGTCTCCACCGGCTTAACCAGATAATCGATAGCGCTCACCTTGAAGGCGTCCAGCGCGTGCTCGGAATAGGCGGTCACGAACACCACCGCCGGAGGGAACTTCAGATGCTGCAGAGCCTCGGCCAATTGAAGGCCAGTGGCCTCGGGCATGTTCACATCCATGAACATAACGTCGCAGGGATACTCTTTCAGCTTCTCGATAGCCTCGCGCACGTTGGCAGCTTCGGCTGTCACTTCAACTCCGCCGACCTCATCGAGAAGAAAGCGCAGTTCAGAACGGGCAGGCGCCTCGTCGTCAACGATAATTGCGTTAAGCACGTCGTCCTCCAAAAGAAATCTCTGATTGCATTCATACTATTCTATAGCACAGCTGACGCCCCGTCATGCCCGATCATGAGGAAATCACGGGTTAATTCCAGATGAGGACATTGAAATTGCCGATACCCTCATCGCTCCCGTCGCTCAATCGTAAAATGGCCCCGCAGATGCGGGACCATTGCAGACATACGCTGTAAGCTGTACTCAATTACTGAATCTCTAGTCCCTGCAGCTCGGCCAGAGCTAGGACGTAGATCTTGAAGGAGGTCTTCAGCAGCTCTTCGGAGACACCCTCGTCGGGGCCGTGTTCGCCGCCGACCCAGTCGGGGTTCTCGATCCAAGGCATGTTCACACCGAAGGAGGCGCCCTTCTTGAACTCGCGAGCGTAGGTGCCGCCGCCGATGGTGAAGGGCTTGTGCTCGGTGTCGCCGGTCACGAACTGGAAGGCATCCTGCAGCACCTGAATCTCCGGATCATCGGGCTTCACGAGGAAGGGCACCATGAGCAGGGTGTTCTCGAAAGTGGCGCCAATGTTGTCGGTCAGCTTCGTGAGCGCGGCGGTGATCTCCTCGGCTGTGATGGACGTGGGCCAGCGGCTGTCCATGGTCTGCACGAGACGATCGCCTTCCTTGCGGATGGTGCCACCTACCACCGTCAGCGGCCCGAAGTACTCGTCAGCCGTGGCGATGCCCACGCCAGCACCGGTCGTATCGGACACGAGGCTCTGCACCAGCTCGAGGAACTCGCGCTCCTGCTGGTTGCACAAGCCGTTTTCCAGCAGGTAGTTCGCCAGCAGCATGATGGCGGAGATGCCGCGCTCGGGCCAGGCGGCGTGGGCGTTCACGCCCGCAGCATCGATGCGCGCCGTACCGTCACCGGCGTCGGCTACCGTGATGCGCTCGGCGCTGGGCAGCGCAGAGGCATCCGCGCGCACGACGGCCCAGGCTTCACCAGGCACGGCGTTGGTCACCACGCCGCCGGAGATATCCAAGATTACCGGATCGGCGATAGGTGCGCTCGTGATGCAGCCGTCATAGCCGCCCTTCTCACCATAGCACACCGGGAAGTCGGCGTCGGGCGTGAACAAGAAGGCCGGGCTCTCGTACTTCTCGAGATACCACGTCACGTCGGCCATGCCCGTTTCCTCATTGGCACCGAAGATGAAGCGCATGGAATAGGGGCGCTCCACATCAAGGTCACTCAAGCACTTCACGGCATGCAGAGCCACCACCGAGGGGCCCTTGTCGTCCAGGCAGCCACGGCCCATAAGGTAACCGTCCTTCTCGGTCACCTTGAAAGGCTCAAACGACCAGCCAGGACCGGCGGGCACAACGTCCACGTGGCCGATGATGCCCAGCTGCTTCTCGGTTTTGCCGGCAAGATCCGCAAACCCGATATGCCCCTCGCAGTTCGTGACGGTCATGCCCATACCCTCGGCGATTTCCAGCGCCGCATCCAGCGCAGCGGCCGGCCCAGGCCCGTACGGCGCGCCCGGCGCGGCAGCGGCCAGATCCTCCGTCGAGGGGATTTCCACGAGCTTGGCGATATCGGCCACAATCGCATCGCGATGTTCATCCCAATAAGCCTCGGCAGCAGCGACAATTTCCTTGCGATCCATAGACGTTCCTTTCATATATATTGTCCCCTGAAGCGCGGCACACCATAGCATGGCGCTTCTACCTTCTTCGAGTAAAAACGTATTCCACACATCTCGCGCCGACACGTTCCCGGCTACTCTCCGTTGCCATTATGGCCCTTCGGCGAAATCAGCGCAGGCCGTTCCCCCATTTGTTGCAGGGCCGTTAGATCACTTGACCGCGCGCCCTCTTTTCCCTGCAAATACGCTTATAATGGGGACGGTTTACGCACAAGAAGGAAAGGACGCACCGCCATGGCTGACGATTCCATCATTTCGGCGCCTGCTGACATCGACGGAGCCGCACCAACGATCGACGACAGCGGTCGCAGCAACGACGGCAAGCCCAAACCCTGGTTCAAGCGTCTGTCGCTCACCACCTGGATCTTTATCGCGCTCATCCTGGGCGTGCTGGCGGGTCTCGCGCTGCAAGGCGCGCCGGAGATCGCCGACACCTACATCAAGCCCTTCGGCACCATCTTCCTGAACCTCATCAAGATGATCGTCGTGCCGCTGGTGCTGTTCTCCATCATCGCCGGCGTCGTGTCACTGGATGACGTGAAGAAGGTCGGCGCCATCGGCGGCAAAACCGTGCTGTTCTACCTGGCCACCACCGCCTGCGCCGTCACGCTGGGGCTCGTGTTCGCCAACCTCATGAACGTCGGCGCCGGCTACACGATGCCCACAGGCGAGCTTTCCTACGAGGCCACCGAGCCGCCGTCTCTCATCGACACCATCGTGAACATGTTCCCGAGCAACTTCTTCCAGCCCATGGCTGACGCCACCATGCTGCAGGTCATCGTCATCGCCGTGGTGTTCGGCTTCGGCATGATCGCCGCTGGGAAGAAAGCCAAGCCGGTCATTGACATTTGCAACGCCATGTCGGACGTGTGCATCGCCATCATGCGCGGCATCATCCTGGTGGCGCCCTTCGGCGTGTTCGGACTCATCTGCCCCGTTATCGCCAGCAACGGCATCGATGTGCTGCGGCCCCTTCTGTGGCTCATCGTGGTGGCTTACGTGGCCATGATCGTGCAGATTCTCCTGGTGTACTCGGGCATCATCAAAATCTTCGCCCGCATGAACCCGCTTAAGTTTCTGAAGGGCGAAATGCCGGTAATGGGCTTCGCGTTCGCATCGGCCTCGTCGGTGGGCACGCTGCCCATCAACATGGAATGCGCCGAGAAAATGGGCGTATCGAAGGAGGTCACCTCGTTCGTGCTGCCGCTCGGCGCCACCATCAACATGGACGGCACCGCCATCTACCAGGGCGTCTGCGCCATCTTCATCGCCCAGGTGTTCGGCATCGACCTTTCGATCGGCCAGCAGCTGACCATCGTGATGACCGCCGTGCTCGCCTCCATCGGCACCGCCGGCGTGCCCGGGTCCGGCATGATCATGCTGGCCATGGTGCTGCAGTCGGTGGGCCTGCCCGTGGAGGGCGTGGCCCTGGTGGCCGGCGTTGACCGCATCCTCGACATGATGCGCACCACCGTGAACGTCACCGGCGATGCCGCCGTGGCCACCTGCGTGGACGCCATGCAAAAGCGCGCCGCAGCTCGCCGCGCCCGCAAGGCCGAGAAACTGGCGAAAGCGGCGTAGAACTTTCGTGCCGGGCTGGTATAGGTCGCCTCATTCAAACGTCCCATAAGCTGCCGAAAAATCGCGCAGGTTAAGGCTTCGCAACCGTTGCCGGGCGCTCTCCTTGCACGGGAGCAGGCGGCCTATACTTTCGGCATTGTTTCTTATGTGCTGGCGATGTCTATGGGAGGCGACTTCTGTCATGAGCCTAGAAGAGGCGCTGGAAAAGCGCGACGAGCTGGATGAGGACTTCGGATCTGATCTCGCGGACGCTTCTCCTCAAAAGCGCAAGCAAGCCCTTGAGGCCGACGAGAAGCGCGAGCAGGCCAAACAGGCGTTTCTCGACGCGCTGGAAAAGGATCCCTCCCTCATGATGACCACGGCTGGTAGCTCCTTCGAGGGCTGGCGCGTGACGGAGTACCGGGGCACGCTGTCCACCGACGCCGTCGTGGGCGCGGGCCTTCCCGCCGAGGCTGACGCCATCGTCTCCGACCTCACCGACCAGCGTTCCCTCCTGCTCGGCAGCAAGATGGAACGGGCCAAGAGGATCGCCTGGAACGAGCTTTTGTTCCGCGCCCACGAAGCCGGGGCCAACGGCATTTTGGCCATACGCTACGACGTGTACATGCTGCCGAAAGGACTTTTCGGCGCCTCGGTCACTGGCACGGCGGTAGCCATCGAGCAGCTGAGCCAGCTGAACCAAGCTCTGAGCCAAGACCTCTTCGGTGCCACCGTCACCGGCACCGCCGTGAAGGTAGAAAGGGCATAAACGATCTTCTAAAATCCTCGCGCATGATAGCGGGCGATTTGCGAGCGGAGGGCCCGATGGCGCGGCATGTCGCACTCGGAGAGGTAGCGCGTTCTCTTTCCCGCCTTCCGCGAGGCCGGCACGATGATCGCCTGGAATTCCGTCGGGCTCTGCAGCTGCGCGTTGGTGAGCGTAGCCACGTCGTAGCCTTCTGCTCGCAAGGCATCCCGGCGACGAGAATCGGTTGTTCGCGCTTCGGCGTCACCATGGGTTGCACCATCGTATTCCACGACAACATTCGAATCTTTGAACTTAAGGTCGCAGACGACTTTCTTCTGGCGCGCAATCGTTGCCGCCTCGGGACTGAGCGTCACAACTTCATTCAGAAGCGCCTCCTTCGCGCCGAGACCTCCATAGTGGCGCGGGAGAAGAGCGAGGAGCGCCAGCTCAGTTTCCTTCACCGACGCGGATTTGTCGCAAAGATGCCGCGTCACCCGCCGGGCCTTATTGGTACCGCCTCGGCCCTGGTAGCGATCAGCGTAAGCCGCGAGGAGCGTTTGCGACGTGACGGGCGCCCGCACGTAGACGACTTCTCCATCGGGGCGAAACTCGGCATCCAGAGGATACCCACCCGTCAATTCCATACCGCAGGCGCACAGTGCCCCTTCTTCTAGGACGCTCGCCATCTGCACAAACGTGAGCTCGGGCGAAGCAACATACAAGCCTTCTGCCACTTTCACAAACGATCGCCGAGGCAGCGCGCAACTCACTTGGTGGAAGTGGATATTTTTCTCCGAACAGCGCCTGCCCTTCACGTACGGAACGCAAACGTACAGACAGCCATCAGCTCCAGTGCCAATACCAGCGCGCACCAACAGCTGTCGCACGCTCTGGCCATTGGCATTGAGTATTTGCCGAACTTCGCGCTTCGAACCGGCGGCATTCTTGATTATTGAAACCGTCGGCAACGAAAACGACGGCATTCGATCGCGTGCGAAGCACTTTCCCGAATGAAACAGCCCCAAAGGGATGGCATTCATCTTGGACCACCAAATCCAGAACAACCATGCGCTGATATGTGAGAGATAGATATTCATAGGCGATGTTTATAACATAGCGCACATTGAATGCCATTGCCTGCTTGCAAGATCGTAAATGTCACACATCTCGAACCTTGCTCAACTTCGTCCTAACTTCTCTCTCGGAGATGCGGTGACACGACAAGGGCCTTCTACGCACGTTTTTTGACTTATACAGGCATTCTTAAATCACCAAAACACCCGGAGGCTTAACCATGAATGAAGGTTGGCGTATTACCCCAGGTCACCGGAGCTTCAATCGAGCAAACTGCACTATGCGGAATCTTAGCGAGAATCAAAATGCCTGTATAAGTCGAAAAATGTGCGCCAGAGAAGGCGTTTTTGTCACCAGGAAGGGTGAGTGCGATCTCGAACACCAAGCCCCCGCTCAGGGAGTGCCTATATAAGTTGGGATAGGTGTTGGCGCCACCGGTTTGCGTCACCAGCAAGCCGCGGAAGGCTGAGAAGCAGTCGAAAACGGCATAGGGGGCACAATAGGCGACGGCAATCGCGCAAAAGCGCCCGGGTCTTGGCTGCCCGGGCGCTTGCTGTGAAAGGGGTATGCGGATTAAGCGATGGGATCCTCACCGAGGTCGCCGTTGCTCAGGGTGTCCAGATCCTGCAAGGTCTCCTTCGGATCGGAGCCGGCCGTGAGGAAGCTGGGGTCGTCCAGGTTCAGGCCGTCCAAGTCCATGGGGCCTTCCACTCGGCAGGTGTAATCACCCTCGGCGTCCAGGTCGATCAGCACGTGGCTGCGGTCGCGCAGCTCGCCGGAGATGACCTTCTCGGCGATGCGGTCGACCACCTCGCGCTGGATGAGACGCTTCAGCGGACGGGCGCCGTACACCGGATCGTAGCCGTCGATGGCCAAGTGCTCCATGGCCGCCGGCGTCACGTCCAAGGTGATGTGACGAGCCTGCAGGCGGTCGCGCACCTGCTCGAGCTGCAGATCCACGATAGGCTCGATAGCCGAGATGGACAGCTCGTTGAAGGTGATCACGTCGTCGATACGATTCAGGAACTCGGGGCGGAACGTCGTGGAAAGGGCGTCCTGGATCTTGTTCGTGAACTCCTGCATGCGCTTGGCGGCCTGCTCGGGCGTCATGGACATCATCTTCTCGGCCATCTCGCCCATGGTCTCGCCACCGGTGGCCTGAGCCTCGTCGTAGGCACGACCCTCGGCCGCATGCTCGCGGATGATCTGGCTTCCCACGTTGGAGGTCATGATGATGATGCAGTTCTTGAAGTTCACCACGCGACCCTGGCCGTCGGTGAGGCGTCCGTCATCGAGCACCTGCAGCAGGATGTTGAACACGTCGGGATGGGCCTTCTCCATCTCGTCAAGCAGCACCACGCAGTAGGGGTTGCGGCGCACGGCCTCGGTCAGCTGGCCGCCCTCGTCGTAGCCCACGTATCCCGGAGGCGCTCCGATCAGACGCTGCACGGAGAACTTCTCCATGTACTCGGACATGTCGATGCGCACCATGGCCTTCTCGGAATCGAACAGGTACTCGGCCAGCGTCTTGGCCAGCTCGGTCTTGCCCACGCCGGTGGGGCCGAGGAACAGGAAAGAGCCAATGGGACGGTTCGGGTCGGAAAGTCCCGCACGGTTGCGGCGGATGGCACCGGCCACCACACCCACAGCCTCGTCCTGGCCGATGACGCGGCCCTTCAACACTTCCTCCAGGTCGACGAGCTTTTCCATCTCGCCCTGCATCATCTTGGCCACGGGGATGCCCGTCCAGGCGGCCACAACGGAGGCGATCTCCTCTTCGGAAACCTCTTCCTTCAGGATGGCGCCGTCCTGCTGCTTCATCTTCACGGCTTCCTCGGCCACGTGCAGCTGCTGCTGCAGCTGAGGAATGCGCGAGTAGCGAATCTCGGAGGCGAGCTGCAGGTTGCCCTCGCGGGTGGCGCGCTCCTCATCGAGCTGAGCGCTTTCGAGCTCGGCCTTGAGGTTCTGCACGCCAACGATGGCGTCCTTCTCGTTCTGCCACTCGGCCTTCTGGGCGTCCAGCGCCTCGCGGGCGGCCGCGATGTCGTGGCGCAGCTTCTCCAGGCGCTCCTGGGAGGCCATGTCGGTCTCCTTCATGAGGGCCTGCTCCTCGATCTGCATCTGGATGAGCTTGCGCTCGGCGGCGTCCACCTCTTCCGGCATGGAGTCGATCTCGATGCGCAGGCGGCTGGCCGCTTCGTCCATGAGGTCGATGGCCTTGTCGGGCAGGAAGCGATCGGTGATGTAGCGGTCGGACAGCTCCGCCGCGCTCACGATGGCGCCGTCGGTGATGCGCACGCCGTGATGGATCTCGTACTTCTCCTTCAAGCCGCGCAGGATGGCGATGGTGTCCTCCACCGTGGGCTCGCTCACCAGCACCGTTTGGAAGCGGCGCTCCAGGGCGGCATCCTTCTCGATGTATTTGCGATACTCGTCCAGGGTGGTAGCACCGATGGCGCGCAGCTCGCCGCGAGCCAAGGCCGGCTTCAGCATGTTGCCCGCGTCCAGCGACGAATCGCCGCCAGCGCCGGCACCCACGATAGTGTGCAGCTCGTCGATGAACAGGATGATGTTGCCGTCGGCTTCCTTCACCTCACGCAGCACGTTCTTCAAACGGTCCTCGAACTCGCCGCGGTACTTCGCGCCGGCCATCATGGCGCCCAGATCGAGCGAGACGATCTCGCGATCCTTCAGCGACGAGGGAACATCGCCAGCCACGATGCGCTGGGCCAGGCCCTCGACGATGGCCGTCTTGCCAGTGCCAGGCTCGCCGATGAGCACCGGGTTGTTCTTCGTACGGCGCGACAGCACCTGAATGGTGCGGCGGATCTCCTCGTTACGGCCGATAACCGGATCGAGCTTGCCCTCGCGGGCCTGCTGGGTGAGGTTCTGGCCGTACTGCTCCAGCGCTTCGAACTGGGTCTTGTCGGTCTGCGAGGTCACGCGGGTGTCGCCGCGCAGGCTCTCGTAGGCCGCCTCGATGTTCTTGCGGGTGACGCCCGCCGTCGTGAGGATGCGGCCCGCGGCGCCCTTGTCCTCGGACAGGGCAATGAGCAGGTGCTCGCTCGTCGCGTAGCTGTCACCGAGCTTCTCGGCGATCTTCACCGAGTTGTCGATGACCTTGATAAGGTCCTGGCCAGGGATGGCCATGGGAGTGGCGCCGGTCTGCTTGGGCATCTTGGCAATCTCGTCGGCCACGTTCTGGGACAGCCAGACCGGGTCGGCGCCGATGCGCTTCACGATAGCGGCGAGGTTGTTCTCGTCGGAATCGAGCAGCGCCTTCAGCAAGTGAATGGGCTCGATAACGGCGGCATCGGCCTCACCAGCAACGCCCATCGCGTTCTGGAAAGCCTCTTGCGCCGTCACCGCCAATTTATCTAGTCTCATGTACGTTCTCCTTTTTATTGTTGAAACTCCCGGGGGCGGGCTGCGGGGTACCGCTCAGTCGCTCAGACAGTCCTCGCTGGTATCGAAGGCGCTGAGGCTACTCGCTCCCTTTCACTTACCGCCTTCGATACCATCTGCGGAACTCGCTTGGTGAGCGGCACCCCGCATCCCGCTTCACTCAACCTTGGCTGAGGAGGCGCGAGATGCGGGGCGTGCCTCCCGCGCGCAGTTCATTGAAGTGCATGGGGGAAAGTCCGAAGCCCTCGAAGGAACCTGCACTTCAATGCTGTTTGAGCACGGGAGGTATGCCCCGCAGCTCGCGCCGGACAGGTCAGGGGAGCCGTCGCGTCGGCGTTACGCGGACGATGGCGCCGACGGGGGTGCGGTTCTCAAGTTCGCGAACGCGATCGGCAAGGCGGCGTACCCGCGCGTGCAGGTCTTCCACTTCTTCCTCGCGCTCATCCAGCCGGCTCTGCAGATCAAGAATGCGCGTGACGCCGGCAAGGTTGATGCCCTCGCTCGTCAGCTCATTGATCAGGTTGAGCCGATCGATATCGGCCTGGGAGTACATGCGCGTGTTACCACTAGTGCGTCGCGGCGTGACCAGACCCTTCTGCTCGTAGGAGCGCAGGGTCTGTGGATGCACGCCCGCCAGTTCCGCGGCAATGCTAATCATGTACAGCGGCCGGTTCTTGTCGTCTAGGCCCATGGGCGCTTCTCCTCTCCCGTCGCGGCGAGGAAGTCCTCCATGGCCTTTTTCTGCTCGTCGTTCATGTCCGTGGGCACTTCGACGTGAATCTGAATCTTCAAGTTGCCGAACTGCCCCTTGTTCTTCAGATCGGGCGCTCCTTTGCCTTTAATGGTGAGCACCTTGCCGTCTTGCGTGCCAGCGGGCACCTTCACCTTGATCTTTTTGCCGTCGGGCGTGGGCACCACGATGGAAGCGCCGAGCGCCGCCTCCGCCACATTGATCGGCAAATCAACCGTCACATCGGCCTTATCGCGACCGAAGTAGGGATGCGCGTCAATCTTAGTGGTGATGAGCAAGTCGCCCGCCGCACCACCGTTTTCGCCAGGAGCTCCCTGGCCCTTCAGGCGCACGCGGCCGCCATCGACAGCACCGGCGGGCACCTTCACCGTGTGGGTGTCGGACTCGCTCTTGCCGGGAATGCGCACGGTAATGCGCTTCTCCGTGCCGTTGAACGCTTCGTCGAACGTCACGTTCAGCGTCACATTCATATCCTGACCGCGACGGGGCTGAGGCTGGCCGCCAAAACCGCCGCCGAAGTCCCAGTTGCCCCCAAACGCACCTTCACCGTGGCGAATGCTCTCCAGAATGTCGGCCCAACTGCCGCCGAAGCCGCCGGCCCCACCGCCACCGAAGATATCCTCGACGTTGAAGCCTTGGCCACCGCCCCATCCCTGGGGGATCTGGTTCTCGTTCGCCGTGCCGTACTGGTCGTAAAGCGCGCGCTTCTTCTCGTCGCTTAAGACTTCGTAGGCCTCGTTCAGCTCTTTGAACTTGGCCTCGTCGCCGCCGGCATCGGGATGATGCTTGCGAGCGAGCTTGCGAAACGCCTTCTTTATCTCATCGGCCGTGGCGGTGCGCGGAACGCCTAGCGTTTTGTAATAATCGGGCGTAGACGCCATTCGTTCCACCTCCATTACCTTAGTTAGTTACTTAGAATTGCTCTTTCAAGCACGAGGGCGGCCAAGCTGCGGCCGCCCTCGTTTATCTTACTCTTCTTCGGGCTTTTCCCTCTTGGGGCCGCCCGTGGTGATCGTCACCATAGCAGGCCTGATTACCTTGGTACCCATTTTGTATCCGGGTTGATAAACCTGCGCGACCGTTTCATCGGGAACGCTCGGATCGTCCACCGTACCCACGGCCTGGCACTCAAGGGCGTCGAATGCCTCACCGGCGGGGCTGATCACGACCAGGCCTCCCTTGGCCAGCGTATCGGACAGCTTGGTCTGCACGGCCTTCACGCCGCCCAGCAAGCCGGTCTCGCCGTTGGTCTCGGCGTAGTCCACCGTGCGAGCGAAGTCGTCGAGCACCGGAATGAGGCTCTCCATGAGCTTCTCCGTGGCACGCACCTTCTCGGCCTCGCGCTGCTCGGTCATGCGCCGACGGTAGGTATCCCACTCGGCATGCAAGCGCACGTACTTGTCCTGCCAATCGGCGGCCTCGGCCTTGGCGGCGGCCAGCTCCTCGGATTCCTCGATCGCACTCGCCACCGCTTCAGCGGCGGCCTGCTCGAGCTCGGCATCCAGCTCGCCGGCCTCGTTGGCCTCGATCACCTCGGCGTCGGCAACCACCTCGGCCGCGCGGGCGTCGTCGGCGGAGGCGGTGGCCGCCACATCGGCGGCCACGTCCTGAGGAGTAGAAGAGGTGACCTGGTCCTTCTCGGGCTCAGTCATCGTTCTTACTTCCCTTCGTTCTCGTCATCGACGACCTCGTAGTCGGCCTCGATGGTGTCATCGGCCGGAGCCGTCTCGGCAGCGGCGGCCTGGGCGCCGGCGGCTGCACCCTCGGTGGAGTACACGACCTCGGCGAGCTTGTAGCCGGCCTGCTGGATCTTCTCGGTGGCCGCCTTGATGGCGTCGATGTCGGTGCCCTCAAGCGCGCTCTTGGTTTCGGCGATGGCCTCCTCGGCCTGGGTCTTGGCGTCGGCCGGCACCTTGTCGCCCAGCTCGTCCAGCGTCTGCTGGGTGGCGTTCACCAGAGCGTCGGCGTTGTTGCGCACCTCGGCCTCTTCCTTGCGAGCGGCGTCCTCTTCGGCGTGCTGCTCGGCGTCCTTCACCATGCGGTCCACTTCATCGTCGGACAGGGCCGTGGAGCCAGAAATGGTGATCTGCTGCTGCTTGCCGGTGCCGAGGTCCTTAGCGGACACGTTCACGATGCCGTTGGCGTCGATGTCGAAGGTAACCTCGATCTGCGGCACGCCACGACGGGCAGCCGGAATGCCGGTCAGCTGGAAACGGCCCAGCGTCTTGTTGCCCGCGGCCATCTCGCGCTCGCCCTGCAGGACGTGCACCTCGACGGAGGTCTGGTTGTCGGCCGCCGTGGAGTAGATCTCGGTCTTGCGGGTCGGAATGGTGGTGTTGCGCTCGATCATCTTGGTCATCACGCCGCCCATGGTCTCAACGCCGAGGGACAGCGGGGTGACGTCGAGCAGCAGGATGCCCTGCACGTCGCCGGCGAGCACGCCGCCCTGAACAGCGGCGCCCATGGCCACGACCTCGTCCGGGTTCACGGACATGTTCGGGGCCTTGCCGGTCAGCTGCTTCACGAGCTCCTGCACGGCCGGCATACGGGTGGAGCCGCCGACGAGAATGACCTCGTCAACTTCGCCCATCTTCAGGCCGGCGTCCTTCAGCGCCTGCTCCACCGGCTTCTTGCAGCGGTCGAGCAGATCCTTGGTGATGCGCTCGAACTCGGCGCGGGTCAGCGTGTAGTCAAGATGCTTCGGGCCGGAGGCGTCGGCGGTGATGAAGGGCAGGTTGATGTTGGTCTGCGTGGTGGAGGACAGCTCCATCTTCGCCTTCTCGGCCGCTTCCTTCAGACGCTGCAGGGCCATGGGGTCCTTACGCAAATCGATGCCGTTCTCGGCCTGGAACTTGTCGGCCATCCAGTCGATGATGCGCTGATCCCAGTCGTCGCCGCCCAGGTGGTTGTCGCCAGCGGTGGAGGCTACCTCGAACACGCCATCGCCAAGCTCGAGCACGGACACGTCGAAGGTGCCGCCGCCCAGGTCGAAGACGAGGATCTTCTCGTCATGGTCG
Organism: Adlercreutzia equolifaciens DSM 19450; assembly: GCF_000478885.1. Classification (NCBI taxonomy): domain Bacteria; kingdom Bacillati; phylum Actinomycetota; class Coriobacteriia; order Eggerthellales; family Eggerthellaceae; genus Adlercreutzia; species Adlercreutzia equolifaciens. Next base: position 213,069 of record NC_022567.1, on the reverse strand, counting down.
ACCTTGTCGAGGCCGTAAGCCAAAGCCGCAGCCGTCGGCTCGTTGATGATGCGCAGCACCTCGAGGCCAGCGATCTTGCCAGCGTCCTTGGTGGCCTGACGCTGAGCGTCGTTGAAGTAAGCCGGCACGGTGATGACGGCCTGGGTGATGGGCTGGCCCACCTGCTTCTCCGCATCGGTCTTCAGCTTCTGAAGCACCATGGCGGAAATCTCCTCGGGGGTGTAGTCCTTGCCGTCGATGTCGATGACCGCGCGGCCGTCCTTGCCCTTCTGGACCTTGTAGCTGACGGTCTTCTGCTCTTCGGGAGTCTCGTCGTAGGAGCGGCCGATGAAGCGCTTCACGGAAGAGACGGTGTTCTCAGGATTGGTGACCGCCTGGTTCTTCGCGGCCTTGCCGACGACGCGCTCGCCGTCCTTGCGGAAGCCCTCCACAGACGGGGTGGTGCGATCGCCCTCGGCGTTCACCAGAATTTCGGGCTCGGAGCCCTCCATGACGGCCATGGCGGAGTTCGTCGTGCCCAAGTCGATGCCAAGAATCTTAGCCATTGTGTACTGCCTCGCTTTCACAGTTTCACGTATAGATGAATGATGTTGAGATGCACTATAAAACCTTAGTCTGGTGCTGTCAAGTTTTCTCAACAACATTCAGTGAGACAAGCTCACTTCCCAGCACAATACGCGCCAAAATATGGTGCAGACACGACACGGAGCTTCTGTTGCCAAACTAAAACAATGCTGTTATCAGGGGGAATTCAAAGAAATTGAGCGCGTGCCTCTTCACTTTCCTAAGCGCCTCTCGTGAAGCGATATATGAACGATTTATGTCTATGAGGCGATCGCTCATCGCAAAATGAGCCGGGCATTCCCTTCTTTTCCCCGTCGAACAGAGAGCTGCTCTTTATATATAATGTAATGCGACGGTACTGCCAGGGTAAGAGAGGCCACTATGCTCCCATCCGAATCTTCACTTCCTATCGCGCGCCGGGCCACTTGGCGTGACACGGAATGCCTCGAGCTGGTCTGCGGCATCGCCAACGCCGGTGGAGGTCGCCTCATCCTGGACGCCGACGTAGACAGCCGCGGCGCCGTGAAGCGACGCACGAGCCGCCTCATGAAAACCATTCCCGGGCTTATCGCGCAATCGCTCAACCTCACCTGCGCGGTGGAATTGGTGCTCGACAGCGGTCGCTTCTGCCTGGAGGTGGTCATTCCGCCGGTCAGCGACCCCATCAGCTTCCGCGGCATCTTCTTTTTCTACAAGGACGGCAAGAACCACGTTCTCGACGACGAGGCGCTCGATCGGCTCATGCAGCGCGACATGGAGGTCGACGTCAAGTGGGAGCAGCGCCCTGTGGTGCAGGCCAGTCTGGACGACTTGAACATCGGTCTCGTCACGCGTTTCACCGGAGCGGCCCGCGACACCGATCTCACCGTCGACCTCGACGAGGCCTCGGCCATCGAGCAGACGCTGCGTCACGCAGGCCTCATGACCGGCGTCGGCACCCCCACCAATGCCGGCATCCTGCTTTTGCATAATCGGCCGCACCAGTACATCCCCGGCGCTACCGTGCGCATCGGGTTTTTCGGAAGCCAATGCGGCACGCCCATCTACGAGGATGAGATCTTCGGTTCCCTCATTGAGCAAGTGCACTCAACCGTCGAGCTTTTGTATGACAAATACCTCCCCGAAGATACGCCCCGTCCCAAGAAATCGTTCCGGCTGGGCATTTCCGGCGGCCAGGGGCGTCCTCCGAAAGATGCGGTTCACGAGGCCGTTCTCAATGCGTTAACGCATAAGAACTACGACAGCGGCACCCCTGTTCAAGTGAGCGTTTTCACCGATAGGCTGTGCATCGACAACGTAGGACGTCCCCCCCAGGACATGGACGGTCGCCGCTCTGCTTTCGCGCCATACCTCGCGTCCGAACAACCCCGCTCTGGCAGCGGCGCTCAGATCGCTTGGCATCATCGACGGCTGGGGAAACGGCATCTCGGCCATGCGCATGCGCTGCATGGAAGAGGGAACGCCCGAGCCTATCTTCGAATTGCGCGATGACGAGACCATGGTCTGCTTCCCCATGGATCCCGATAGCTTGCTTGCCGCGACCATCTCCCACGACGACCCCCTTTCCTCCGCACCTCTCGCACGAACCGATCTCCCCGCCATTCAGTCAACGGCACGAGATCGCGCGGGCCAGCAAAACATAGGACTGACGCTCAACGATGAAAAAGTGCTCGCCATGATCGACATCGACGGGCGCCTTACCGCCTCACGTATCGCCAAAAATCTCAACATCAGCGAGAGCACCGTCCGCCGCAGCTTCCGAAGGTTGCGCGAACTTGGTCTTATCGATCGCGTGGGGTCGGACAAATCGGGGTTCTGGCAGGTCAAATAACGACATCACCAAGCAATGCATCACGCACCTTCGAGCCTGAAAACAGGACTGCCCGCACGTCCTGATCCGTGCGGGCAGTCCATGGAGTTGGCCGCCAGTCGCGCGTCCTGATCCGCGCGACTCGTCGACCCCTGCGGTCGCTGGCGCCCTTAGGCCTTATGGGCAGCCCGGACTGCGCGAGGTTCTTCTACTGGAACAGTGCTCGTAAGAGAGCTGTCGAAATCGTCGATTTCACGGGCGTAGCCGAGGCGACGCGCCACAACCACCGCGGCGTAGCCCACCGTGAGCAGCATGCCGAGAAGCATCACCCAGTGCGCCCAGCAACGAGGTTCGTCGAAAGCGCCCAATGCCGTAGCGTCGTCTTCGATGACCTCTTCGCCGCCAATGCGTGTCACGACAGGCTCCTCATCATCGAAGGCAACGGGGACGGTGCCGGAGGCTTCTTCTTCCAGTATGATCGAAGCTGCCTGCTCGGCCACCGCTTCGGCTTGCTGCGGGCCAGCAACCGCGTTCACCACGGCAGAGGCCAGTTGGACCGCCGCCTCGCCCTCGGGCGTTCCCGCACCAAGGCTGGAATGCGGAGCAGCCGGATTGAGCAGGTCGGGAATCACGGGATTGTCATCGGGCACAACCGACGCGGCGCCAGCCCCAATGGCGAACGTACCCTTTACGATGCTGACCTGGTAATTGCGGTTGCGCAGATACGTAGCCGTCAGAACATCGGGATAGATTCCCACCGCTTCGGCGTCGTTGGTGCGCACGAAGGAAATCGCACCGAGGTCGGTATCGCGCACCAAGCTGCCCTCAACGATCGATCCCGTGAACTGAGGATCCTGCGTGGAGAAGACCTTGTAGGCATCTTCAACGAGAATGGTTATCGACCGAGGCAGGATTCGCACCTCGACCGATCCCGTCTGGGTACCGTGGTCGGGGCACGTTACCGTGTAGGCAATTTGGTAGTCGCCTGCATCCGTGTAGGCAGTAGGCCCGTCGAACGTGATGGACGCATTCGCATCCCCCAGCTCGTAGGCGATGGCGTGCTCAAGGCCATCGTATTCGCCGACATAGCCCTCAACCGTCACGGGGCAGGCGGCCATGACAGCGCGGATGGTGCCCAGCTCTTCCACAACCGTGTAGTTGCCCTGCTGCGCCGTGTAGCTGTTGTCCGGCGCCGCCCAAACGAGCTCATAGGTGTTCGTCACCTCTTGCCCGACCTCGGTTGCTTGACCAGTCGTGCGGTAGCCAATCGTCTCGCCGTTGACCAAACCCGTCACCGTCATGGCGCTGCTTGTGGCCGCACCTCCCACAAGGGGGCGCGTCGCCGAGCTTGTAACAACCGTAAGCGTAGCGGGGGTCACCTTTACCGAAACGCCTTCAATACGCTTGAGCTCTGTGCCCTGGGCGTCTTTGATCACGACAACGAGGTCGGTCATGCTGTCCGTGACGTCTTCCGCAAATCCGTAGGGGTCGGCCATCGCTTTGCCCTCAAGCGTTTGAACCTCAATTTCCTCACCCTGGAGAAGACGCAGATTGTTAGGGCGAGCAATGCCGCGGGGCCGTCCATTATAGGTGTATGACGCAGAGAAATCGTCCGCCGCAAGAGCGCTGGTATCCAGCTTCCACATGGCATAGTACGTTGTCTTGCCAGGCGCAAACGTGTCAGGAAACGCCGTTACTTTCTCGCCTTTGCCATCAGCTTGCGTGTTCCACCCAGCAAAGAGATAGCCCTCGCGCTGGAAGTTCGATCCCTCGGGGAAGGCGACGGTGGGAACGGCGCCGTCGGTCTCTCCCTGCACGCCTGTTTGGGAGCCCGTCGCGTCAGAGGCATTCTTGTCAAACACGATAGAGGCGTCGTCGGCCGTCCACTTGGCGCGGTACGTCGTCGTCCCCGCCGGGAACACCTCCGGGAGGCACTCCACCTTCTCGTCGCCGTTATACCAGCCGTCAAACGTGTAGCCCTCTCGCGTCGGGGTGGGCAGGGAGGCTGTTATTTCCTGGTTGGTAACACCCTCCAGAGACGCTACCGTCGAGCCGCCCTGCGCATCGAATACGATCGCGGCCGAGAGGGCCTTGTAGTTCGCCACAAAGGTCGCGGCCTTCTCAACGGGCTGATTTAGCTGAGCGCTCGCATCAACGCCGTTGCACATCCACCCCGTGAACTTATAGCCATCGTGTTCCGCAACCGCCGGCGATTGCGGCATCGGGTCACCCTTTAGGCAACGGTGCTCAACTACCTCACGCTGGTCAGTGCCGTCGAAGTATCCGCCTATTCCGGCCTCATAGCGCACCTTCAGATACTTCTGCATGTACACCTTCAGCTCGGGCTTGGATGCTTCCGGATCGTACCTGAATCCCAGAAGGCTGCCTTCCGCCTGCTGATCGATGGCGTAATCATCCTTGTCGTAATTCGTCAAATCGAAAGCGGAGCTTACTTGACTTTGGTAGTTCGAGTCCGCGAGGTCGATGGCATAGTATTCGCTGTTGCGCACATCGATACGCGCGTCGGGAAAACCCTGCACTTCGCATTGCCTCGTGAGCGTCGGAGCATCGTCGGCCGGATACGTGCCGTCGTCGTTCATGTAGTAGTACTTAAGGGAAAACTTGATGGGGCTGGTATTATTGCCTCCCGTGTACTCGAAATGAGCCTCGAACACCGTGTCGACATAGTGGCCGTTCGCATCTTTGTTGAGATTGTCTTTCACAGCCTCTGCGGTCAGTATGGTCGAGTCATCATTCCTCCCAATCCACGTTCCGTCTCCGACGGCATTGGCATCTACTTTGCGCCATCCTTTGAATGTATAGTATGAGCTGAAGACTGGCGTGGCCGTAGCACCTTTGATCCCCTCATTGTTCTCGCAATAGAGGCGATCCTCAGATACCTCTAAGCTCGCGGGCGCCACACCGCCATTCAAGCTTACTCGGCCGCCAATAGTTGAACGATAGGTTACCGTATAGTACTGGCTCGGATCTTCCTCGTACTGGGCGTAAAGCGTCATGGTGCCGCCAACAAATATCGCGGGCAACGCCTCATAGCTCGTACCCGAGCCATCGGCTTTCGTGTTCCAACTTACGAATTTATAGCCGGCACGCACCGGAGTGGCGGCCTGCGTCGAATTTACGTCACCGGCGGTCACGCCTTCGATGGTGATTTGCTTTTCGTCGCCATCAAAAACACCGTCGCAAGCGTCAAGTACGATCGATGCGGAAGCGGGCGTCCACGACGCCGTGTAGAGAACGTTCGTATCACCCATCACCAGACCCGTGCCAGCGGCAAACCGACTGTCCGTCGCGCTGTTCACCCATTTATCGAACGTGTAGCCAAAGCGCTCGGGAGCCTCAGGGAGCCAATAGGTGCCGCCCTCATCGGCCTTCATCGTCTTCTCGTTCGAGCCATCGGCGAACGTGCCTCCTCGAGAAGCAAACGTGGCTGTCCGGGCGGTCTGGGACAAGTAGCGCGCGTAGAACGTCGCCGAAGCCTTCTCGCTGTATACGGCACCGGCGCGCTGGCTATAGCGCCCGTCGAGATACCAGCCGTCGAAGTAGTAGTCGACGCCGTTCTCGCTCGAACGCTGAACACCCGGATAGGAGACGCCGTCCACCGTAACGGAGCTGGACCCCTTTTCGGAATCGTAGCTGAGAAGATCGATGGCCGAATCGCCATTGCCGTGCAGCACCGAATGGGTCAGCAAGCCCGTAGGCGCCGCCACTTTGTACGTGACCGTGAACTGATCAGCCGTTTGAATGCGCATCTGCACATAGACGCGCATTGCGGATGCCGCAAGCTGGCTGCCATTGTAATCGGTGCAGGCTACTTTACCGTCAATGCGCACGACATCATAGGAGTAGCCCGTGATGTCCTCGAACTTGACCTTCGGACGACCCTCGCCAATGCTGCCGTTGTAGTAGGCGCGCAACCCGAGACTGACCTCCTCTTCCGAGGGCTTCGAGATGACGAGGTCGTCCAAATTCACCACTTTATTTGCGATGGGATTGCCGTCGGCATCCGTGCTTTCGGGAATCACCGAGCCATTGACGAGCGTGGTGCCGCTTTGGTAGCCGGAGGGCATCTGCACCAAGCCCGAGCCGAGAAACTGGGCGTTGGACATATTCTCGGCCACAGAAATGGCGCCGCCATTACCGGAAACGTCCTCGGACGGAGGAAGGAAGTAGAAGTAAGCCAACTGCGGACCTTCGGCATCATCCGATGCAGGTGCCTCCTTTACCGTTACCGCAAACGTAACGTCGTCACAGCGCACGATCGTCGAACCGGCAACAAGGGCCCTTACGCTACCGTCTACAGAAACGGTAGCTACGGTCGTGTTTTCGGAGGACCACGAACCACCTGCCGTGACAAAGCAGCTCAAGTTGCGCGTCTCCCCCGCGTAAAGGGTGATCTCGCGCGAGACGGCAGCCTCGTCTTCAGGCGTCTCGTCCGGGGAAGTCGACGCGGACTCCCCGGCTTGCCCGGAGGCCTCCTCGTCGGTGATATCTACAGTGTTCGCTGGGTCGTTCTCGTTGCTGCCGTTGTTGTCGGCATCCCCGCTCTTCTCGGACGCGTCGTCGCCAGCCCCGTTATCTTCAGAAGAAGCCGAGGCGGAACCGGCAGCATCGGACGGAGTCACCTCGTCCTCGCCCTCGTTCTCTGCGCTCTTAGGAAGGGCAAAGGCGAACGGAGCGTTCAGGATATCGGTAGTGAAGGTTAACACGTTCGGATTGATCTCGCCCTCAAACGTGAGAGGCTTCTCCACCGCAACAAGCGAGGCATCGTCGGCGCTGTTGATGCGATAGGCGCGCATCGAGCTTGCGATCATGCTCTCCCAGTTCATCGTGACGCGGTAGCTCATGTCCGAGAGGTTCAGCTCGGTATTCGTCTCATCGACAAGGGAGATTTGATAGATGCGGAAGAGCTCCTCATCGTCGGCAAGGCCCTTGCTCGCAGCGGCTTTCGCTTGGTCGGTCTCAGCAGCCTCAACGAAAAGCCGCGCGCCTTCAGGAAGCGTGCCGCTCGCCTCAAGATTGACCGATACGCCATCGGCCTCAGCCGTCAGCGTTGTCCCCGCATCAAACTGCGGAACGTCGACCGACGGCAGCGTGACGGCAGACCTATCGTTTTCGATGCCGCCTGTTGTATCTTCATTACTGGCAGCAGGCGTTTCAGGATCGTCAGCTTCAACCGAGGACGCCACCGTCTTCTCGCCCACTTCGCCATCGAAGGCGTCATCGGCCAAGGCCACGTCGGCGAACACCGAGACATTTAGAAACGAAAGCGCCATGAGCACGGAAAGGACGACGGCTACGACCTTGCCTTCAATGCAATTCCGCGCGTCGGTGAGTCGCTGTATCGTGTTCATTTCCACCAACTTCTCCTTAACCTGGCAGCCTTTTGCTGCCGCCTTCCTCTTCTCGTCTGTTCCGAGCAGAATCTCGGAACCGCCCTCTTTCGCATAGAGGCGTTCAATATCGATGAGAATTCTACGTAGCATTAATTAAGAGTGCTGTAAGTTGACGCGATTTGCTTGGGTATTGATATGGTAACGATAGTCTATTTGTTGACATTCTGTCGCTCTCTTGTTTTGAGTTGGCAATGACAGGCAAGAAAAAGGCGGCCTCTGCCGCCATAATTGCCTTAGATTTCAAGAAGAGAGCTAAAGCGCACCGCCAACGAGCGCCATGAGCTCATCCCTGTTACGGAACGCCTTGGGGCGATCGGGGCGCGCAACCTCTACCACATCGCCTTCCCACGTTGTGCCCGCATCGGCGAACTTCGAGGAATGCACGATGCGCTGGAAGCGCACTCGTGAGTTGGCAGGCAGCTCGGCTAATTCGAACCCATAGGTAAGGTTCGAGAGAATCGCCTGCAACGCGTCGACCACCTCATCATCGGGGCTCAGACGCACCACTCCCATCTCGCTGTTGTAGAGCAGCCCCGGCGCAACGAAGATTGTGCGGATCCGTTCCTGACGCTTCTTTTCGGCCCAGTGAATGGCAACGCAGGCAGCGGCAATAACGACCCACCAGACAACCGTCACCACAATATCGAGGGGGTTGTCCACGAGATCGAACTGCAGCGCATGCCAAATCCAGAGGAAGGCAACGGAAGCCAGCAGAAGCACAGCGGCTATGATCCAGTTGCTCTTTCGCATACGACGTGACTCCTGAATGTTGCTTCTCGCGGGGTAACTCATTTTCATTTTGCCAATTTTACCCCTTTAAGGTACGACAGGCTACCTCATTTTGCGTGTTCATTTACTCAATTCGCAAGAAAGCCCGCTGCAGCAGCAACGGGCTTTCAATGGACTTCGATAAAAGAGACTCTGGAAGACTCCGCGCTCAATCGCACTTACCGAAAATTGAGAGCTAGTCCTCGACGATCTCCGGGATAGCGCCCATGGGGCACTCCTCGACGCAGTCGCCACAAGCGATGCAGGCTTCCTCGTTCACGGCGTCGGCAACGCCATTGACGACCTCGAGCACTTCCTGGGGGCACGCGTCAACGCAGATGCCGCAGCCGATGCACTCGTCAGCTTCAATTACGGGATGAGACATGGGAAGCTCCTTCGTTCTCGGGTGATAATCCTCGTCTATGAAGCAGGGGCTTTCCGCCCCCCGTTACTTCACTGCGCAAGATACCATGAAAGAGCCGAAGCGCAAGTAGAAATAGAAAACTTTTCAGGGGGCGGCTAAGGAGTGCGTAACGAACTAGCAGATGCGGGGGAGCTGTTCGCCGACGAGCATGTCCAAGATGCGGGTGCTACCGAAAGCGGTGCGCAGGAACACCTTGGGGCCGCGGGCCGGGTCGGCCTCGGTCACGCGCCCGATAATGGCGGCATCGGCGCCATAGGGGCTCTTCCGCATGGCGGCCAGCGCCGCCTCGGCCTCGTCAGCGGCCACCACGCAGACCATCTTGCCCTCGTTGGCCACCTGCATTACATCGTAGCCGAGCATCTCGCAAGCGCCCAGCACGGCGTCCTTCACGGGAATGGCGTCCTCGTCCACCGTGATGTCGGTGCCAGACTGCTCGGCCAGCTCGTTCAGCGTCGAAGCAATGCCGCCGCGCGTGGGATCGCGGAAGCAACGGGTGTTCGGCGCCGCGGCCAGCACATCGGCGATGAGGTGGTTCAACGGCGCCGCGTCGCTTTCGATATTCGCCGAGAAGTTCAGCCCCTCGCGGCAACTCATGATGGTGATGCCGTGGTCGCCCAAGGTGCCGCTCACCAGCACCGCATCGCCGGGGCGGATTTGCGCACCGCCCAGATTCACGCCCTCGGCGAGGGCGCCCACGCCACTCGTGTTGATGTAGATGCCGTCGCCATGGCCCCGGTTCACCACCTTGGTGTCGCCGGTGACGAACCGCACGCCGGCCTCGCGCGCCGCCTCGGCCATGAAAGCGCAGATGCGGCGCAGGTCATCCATGGGAAAGCCCTCTTCCAAAATGAAGGCGCACGAAAGGTAGAGAGGACGGGCGCCGGAGGTGGCCACATCGTTCACGGTGCCGCACACGGCCAAACGGCCGATGTCGCCGCCGGGGAAGAAATGCGGTGTCACCACGAAGCTGTCCGTGGAATAAGCCAGTCGCTCGCCGGGCGCGAGGGCCGGCAGCACCGCCGCGTCATCGCCGCGCAGAAGCTCATCGGTGCCGTAGGCCTCGAAGAACACCTCGTCGATGATGCGCTTCATCATGGAACCGCCGGAACCATGCCCCAGCATTACCTTCTCGTCTGCCATTACATAAACCTTCCCGTGGTGGTGAGCACCAGCTTGCCGTTCTTCACACCCTTGGTGCCCAAAATGAGGTTCGCCACGCTTTGCACGAGGCCCGTTTCACCGCGCATGACGATGACTTCCAGGCACATATGCTCGTCCACATGTACGTGCATCGTGGAGATAATCGTGTCGAAGTAGTCGTGCTGAATGGTGTGCAGCTTCTCCTGCAGATCGTTGGAGTGGTGGTCGTAAATAATGGTGAGCGTGCCCATGACAAGGCCCCCAGGCGTTGCGCACTCTTCTTCCACGAGGGCGTCGCGCACCAAATCACGCACCACTTCGCTGCGGTTCTTCGCCAGGCCGCGGCGAGCCACCAGCTGGTCGAACTCCATGAGCAGCCCCTCGGGCATGGCCACGGAGAAGCGAACGAGGTCGTTGCTCATCGGTCGCGCCGCCTAGACGCGGGCGACGGTGAAGCCGGCGGCATCCTTCGCGTCGTCTTCCATGGCCTCTTTGGCCTCGTCCAGGGCGGCGCGCACCTCGTCGAGCAGGTGCATCACATCATGCAGCTTCTCCCCCACCGTGGCGAACCCGGCGTCGGAGGCCAGATGCCCCAGATCGTGCGCATGGCGGCGCTCGAGCTTAATGTGGTCGTCGATCTGGTCGATCATCATTTCCAGCTGGCCGGTGTTGACTCCATTGGTGCACATGGGCGCCTCCTTGGAATTTGCTACTATATACAGGAATGTTTTATCGCGAGCGCGGGCGCAGCGCAAGAGGGAGTGTGATTTCTTCCGTGAAGAGTAACATTTTTGAGGTAACGGGCGAATCGGTACTCATGCTGTACGGCAGCCACCTGACCGGCGCGCCAACCTCCACGCTGCTCGTGCTGAGCGAGACCCCCTTGGGCGACGCAGCCTTGGAGGCCCTGGAGAAGTCGGCGGCGAGCCTGGATTTCGGCGCCGCCCCGCTAGCACGGGTGGTCGTGGAAACCGACGAGGGCAAGCTGGGCGCGGAAGACGTGCGAACTATCGTGGAAGGCCTCGACCCGGTGGCCCTTGTGGCCTGCGACGCCTTCGCTGCCGAGATGCTTTCGGCCGCCTACCGCACGCCCGTGACTCTGGACGCCGACAATCGCCTGCTGGGCCGCACCGCCGTCATCTTCCAAGACTTCGAGGGCATGATGAACACCCCCGCCGACAAGCAGCGCGCCTGGGCGCTCCTGAAGAAGCTGCGGTAGAGAGACCGCTATTAGCCCTCATCTACTTCCATGCTGGGCCCAAGGCAGAAAGCCGCATAGAGGGGCAGGCTGAGCAGGGTACCGCCGGAGCCTTCCATAGCCATCCGGCCGAAATTCGACTCAGAAAGGCGCACCGCGTAGGGGGAGTTCCCCTCGCGCATGAACTTCTGGAGGCTCTTCGCTTTCACGTTGCGCGCCGATTTCACCTCAACGAGAATAACGCGGGTCAGGCGATTCTGGAACACGAAATCGACCTCGCCGTTCCCGACTTTGTCGGTGGGCATCCAGTAGTACGTGTGCACGTCATTCGCCGCCAAGGACTGCATGACGAAATTTTCCGCAAGAGCGCCTCGGAAATCAGATGACAAGTTCAGCCTCATCTCTTCGTCGAGAAACACCGCAGGATCGATGCCGAACTTGTAGAACATGAGACCCGTATCGGCGACGTACACTTTGAAGTAGCTGCCCTCCTCATCATTGTAGGGGGCCAGCGGAGCGCGATCATCGCAGGTCAAATCGTTAATGGTGACAATGCCAGCCGCAGAGAGCCATTCAAGGGGCTCAAGCAGACGCTCGCGGCGCCCACCACGAACCACTTCGGCATACTTGAATTTCTTCGTCGAGGCGCGCAGGAGCTGCTTCGGCAAACTGTCCCAGATGCGCTTTGCCGAGATGCCGCTTATGCCGTTGTCCGGATCGGTCATATCGGCGATGTAGGTTGCGTTTATCTCTCTTTGCACCTCTAGGGAAGCAGCAAAGGTTCCCTCGCTGCGGTACACATCTAAAACGCGCGGCATACCGCCGAGGACGAGGTATTTGTGGTACCACTCAAGGGCCCGGTCGTGCCGAATATAAGGCGTCGTGTTCGCAACATGAGAGCGAATATCAGAGGCCATGACCTCCTCCCCCATGGCCCAGAGGAACTCTTCGAAATCGAGAGGGTGCAATTCAAGCTGTTCGACTCCCGACGGGAAGGGCAGGGAGCGCTTCTTCGTCGTTACTCCCAGCAGGCTTCCCGTTGCCAGCACGCGCCACGGCGTCCCCTCGAAGAAGCGCAGAGCGTTGAGCGCCTGCTCGCAGAGCTGGATTTCGTCCAAGATGAGAAGCGTCGTCTCGGGCCGAATCTCCTGCCCTTTGCACTCAGCGATACGTCGAACAAGGCCTTCGACATCATCAGTGGGCCAATCGAAAATGCTGCTGATTCGCATGAGGTCGGTTTGAAAATCGAGTTTCACGAACCCACCAGCGAACAGCTGCTCTCCCATATGCTCGGCGAGCGCGGTCTTGCCCACTCGCCGCGCCCCCTGAATGAGCAAAGGCCGGTGGTGATCACGGGCTGCCCACTGGGTGATAGGCAACTCCAGCTTGCGCTTCATAGTCCATAAGAGACCTCCGCTGCTGAACTGATCCCTGGATTTTACAATTTCGCGTACACAGTGTACACGAAACTTCGAATTTTCATGTACAACTTGTACACGAAATTGGAATGCAGCAAACAGTCAATTGTCCCGTCAAACGAAAGACTTCTGAGATTTTGGTTGCTGAAACAGCCTACAGGCTCCTAACCACTTCCTCGGCGGCGTCCAAAAGCTCGTTCACCTCGTTGGTCGTGGCGGCTTCGGCGTAGATACGCACGAGCGGCTCGGTGCCGGAGGGGCGCATCATCACCCAGGCGTCGCCTTCCAAAAGCAGCTTCACGCCATCGCGACGATCGGCGCCCACAACGGGCTTGCCGGCGATCTCGTCGGCCGTGTAGGTGGGCACGGTTTCGGCACGGAAGCGGGCCATCTGCTCATCGGTGATGGAAAGGCCGCGGCGAGCGAATTCCATACGTCCGAGGTCGGCGAGCATCTCATCGATAATCGTGCCCAAATCCTTGCCCGACTGCGCCATGCATTCGGTGAGCAAGAGCGCCATGAGCAGGCCGTCGCGCTCCTTCACATGATCGGGAAGCCCGATGCCGCCGGACTCCTCGCCGCCGATCATGACGCCGCCTTTCTCCATTTCGCCGTAGATCCACTTGAAGCCGACCGGCGTGCTGACAAGCTCCAGCCCCAGCTTGCGGCACATGCGGTCGAGCATGGCCGAAGCCGTCACCGTGGAAACCACACGCCCCGTCTCGCCGCGATCGACCATGTGCTTCACGAGCAGCGTGATGATGCGGTGGGCGTTCACGTAGTTGCCGCGGGAATCGCCGGCGGCAATGCGGTCGGCGTCGCCGTCGTTGATGAACAGGGCATCGTAGCCCAGCTCGCCCACTTTCGCGAGACCCTCATCGACCCACGGCTGAATGGGCTCGGGGTGCAGGCCGCCAAACGTGGGGTCTTCCTCGTTGTGAATTTCCACGACATCCACGCCCAAATCGCGCAGAAGGTCGGCCAAGTAGTGGCGGCCGGCGCCGTAGAGCGGGTCGCACACCACGCGTAGGCCCGCTTCGCGGATGGCCTCGGTGTCCACAAGCTCGCGCAGGGCAGCCAAATAGTCGGTCATGAGGTCGGCCGTTTGGAAGGGGCCGAGAATGTCCGTCGGCTCGCTCGGCAGCACCGCTTCCACGCGATCGGTGAACGCGGCGGGGCTCGCGCCGCCGTCGGCCATGCGCAGTTTCACGCCCAAATACTCGGCGGGGTTGTGGGAGCTCGTGAGCATGATGCCGCCCACGGCGTCGTCGTTATGCGCCACCGACCAGCACAGCGTGGGGGTGGGACAGTAGTCTTGCGTGAGCAGCACGTTGAAGCCCTCGCCCGCGGCCACCTGCGCCGCCAGCTCGGCATAGGCGTGGGCATCCTTACGGCAGTCGTGGCCGACGATGAGCGTACCCGGGGCTTGCGGATCGCGGCCAGCGGCCACGGCCTCCTCCTTGAAGATGCGGGCCGCCGCCGCGACGACGCGGTTCAGATTGTCGGGCGTGAAATCTTCGCCGATGATGGCGCGCCAGCCGTCGGTTCCAAAATGAATGTCAGCCATGAGCCATGCCTCCTGGGCTTTTCTATGGGGTATGTTGCAAAGTTGCGAGGACAATTATAGGGGATACGACCAAATCGGGGGTCGGGGAGACCCAACGAAGGCGGCGGCCTGCAGCGGCACGGCGTTTTTTGCCCCCCAAACAGCAGGTGGCCCCGCGGGTAATCAGGATTCCGCGGGGCCGTCTGCTTCATCGGAGATGGCGTGTATGTGCGCCGGACGCCGCCGCGCGCTTCGGGCGGCGGCGTCTGGCGGTCTTCGGCAGACGGCCCCGCGGGGCCGTCTGCCTACTCGGAAAGGTCTTCTTCCTCCTCCTCGTCCTCCTCGCGGCGGCGGGCCACGACGGCCAGCGCCAGGCCGAGGGCGGCCGTGGCGGCCAGGCCGAGCGCCCAGGGCATGAGCTCGTCGCCGGTCTGCGGGAGCTTCACGAAGAACAGGCGGGTGCCCCACGGCGTCGTGAACACGAGCGTGCGCCAACCGTCGCCGTGCATGCCCAGATCGACCGAGCGGCCCGTTTCCGGAGTCCAGTTGTAGGCCTTCAGCACGTTGAAGATCTGGCCGTAGGCGTTGGGGGTAGTGCGCACGGCGTCGAAGGCGCCGAGCACGGACATGGCCGGCGTGATGCCGACGCGTCCCGGCCCGGGCACAGAGCCCGCGGCCTCGCCCCAGTCGGAGTCGTCGTTGTCGTCGGCGCCCGCGTTGATGGAGACCCACTCGCAGCCGTCGGGCATCGTGGCGCGCACCCGGTACAGGTACGGCCTGTCGTCGGCGTCCACCATGGGCAGGCCCGTGAAGCGGTAGGCGCCGTTGACGTCGGTCTCCATCTGGGAGACCACGGCCCACTCGCCCTCGGAGCGCACCTTGCCGCCCTGGACGGCCGCAAGGGACGTCGGCACGTAGGAGGCGCCGTTGAAGCCCACGGCGCGGGTGTCGAGCACCCGGCGCTCGAGGTAGACCGTAAGCCCCGGCACCGCCTCGGCCGTGGCGCCCTTCAGGCCGTCGGCCTCCGGGTCGCTGAAGGCGACGCCGGCGATCTCGGCCGGGGCGTAGGGCACCAGGCCCGTGTCGTTGAAGTCGCGGCTCGTGCCCTCGGAGGCGAGCCACGTCGTGCCGGCAGGGCCGGCCACAAAGGCCGCCGCGCCGTCGGTCGCGGGATCGGCGAGCACGATCATGCCCTCCTGCGCTTCGTCCGGCACGATGAGCTTGGTGTCCTCGTTCAGGTCGGAGTCGGTGGTGGCGCTGCCACGGTTCAGGCGCGTGACGCCGTAACCGTGGGGCAGATCCTCCACCGTCACCTTGTAGCCGTAGAGCACCCGGCCCCGGCCGTCCGGCGCCGTCCCGGCGATCTCCAAGCCGTCGAAGATCCAGCGGCCGTTCTCATCGGAGACCGCGCTCGCGGAGAACTCGGCGTCGAGGTGCCAGCCGGTACCCGTGGCGTCGGTGCCGTACCAGTAGCGGGAGAGCGTCACCGGCACGTCCGGGAAGCGCACGCCCTCGGAAGCGTCCTGAACGCCGTCGTAGTCGTCGTCCTGCCAGACGATGCCCGCGATGTGCACCTTGTTCTCGTCGAGGCTGGAATCGCCGTCCTCGTCCTTCTTCTCGGGGACAAGGCCGAAGTCGTGGTTGAGCGAGTCCGCCCAGTTCACATCCGACCAGCAGTTCGAGACCTCGCGGTTCAGCACTTCCATGCGCGCCACATAGGCTTGGTACAGTACCTCGAACCCGTTGCCCGCATGGACCGGCACCATCTCGCCCGTGGCCTCGTCGAACTTGAGATCCTGCTTGCCGTCGGGTCCTTCCGCTCCCGTATCGTTGTTGAACTTGTCCACCGGATCGCCGAAGATGACCGTCCGGTGGTCGTCGTCCATATCGCGCAAATCGGCGACGCTCGCGCGGGAGATCCAATCGGCAGCGTCGAGGAGCGCCGCCTGGACAGCCGCCTTGCCGGGAACGATCTCGTTGGGCCACAGCGCAAGCAGCCGCTCTTCCATGGGCGTCTTGACGTAGTCGTCCACCTCGGGCGTCGACGGATCGACGGGGTCGGCGGGATTGGTCTCGCCAGATTCGCCAGATTCGCCGCCTGCGTCGTCGGCGACCGCTGCCATAACGGCAAGGGCGCGCGAGAGCGCCTGCAGCGAGGAGAGGCTCGTCTTCTCCTCGACATCGTCATCGGAGCCGGGCTCAGGTGTGGGCTCGGGTGCGGGTTCGGGTGCGGGCTCCGTCCACTGCGCGAAGAGCGTATCCATATCGCTGGTCAGGGTGATCACATCGCCAGCGGAGAAGGACGTGCCGGAGCCGTCGGCGGAGGTGTTCCACCCTGCGAAGGTGTAGTCTTCGCGCGTGAAGGTGCACGCAGGCACGACCACGGTTTCGCCCAAAAGGCCCGTGATCGCATCCATGGTGCCCGTGCCGCCGTTGGCGTCGAGGGCCACTTCCACCGCGCCCTCGCCGTTGACGTCGGCGTAACGGGCCGAAGGTCCTCCCGTGAACGAGTGCTCGCCAGCGGCGGCCAGACGCGTGACCACGATGAGGTCGCCCATTTCAGGATTGCTCAGGCTACCGTCCACCTCCACCTCGTCGGTGAGGTTCGAGGCCAGCTTCTTGTCCTCGTAGTTGGGCCGCAGGGCGCCCGTGGCCTCGTCGTAGTCGGAGTTGGTCTTGTCGATGCCCGGCTCGCTCTCGCTGTAGCTGTTCGCGGAGCCACCTTCATTGGGCACCATATCGACGCCCACATGCGACACGGTGGGCGTGTAGTTGTCCGTGTCCGGATAGCTGACGATGCGGACTCGGTAGCCGTAGAGCACCTTGAACTCGGCACCGCCCACCTTGTGCGTGCCCGTGCCGGCAGCCAGGAAGGCCCAGTCGCCGGAGGACACCGTCTCGTCGAAGGCGGCGCCCGGAATGTAGGCGGCACCGTTCTGGTCGCGGTACACCCGATCGCGAATGTCGCCGCTGTCGGCCACCATGTCGATGGCGGCCTCGTCGGAAAGCCTCTCGTTCTTGCCCAGGCTCTCGGCGGAAACGGCATTGCCCTCCAACATCACGAAGGCCTGAGCTTGGGTGAAGCTCCAGTCGCGGCGCCAGACGCCCTTCTCGCTCTCGTCCACCATATCGGCGGCATCGACGCTGGCCGCAAAGATGGCGGCCTTCAACGACTCGACAATCTTCTCGTTGGCGGGAACCTTCTCGTACTTCGGATTGCCCTCCCCGTCGACAACCGGTTTCCAGTAGCCGTCAGCCAAATCGCGGTAGATGCTCTCGAAGGCGAGCAGGCGGTTCAGAGCCGAGGCCTTATAGGTTTTCTCTGCGTCGGTGAGCGTGTTGCCGGCGGCAACCTTGGCGTTAATGGCTTCCACCTTCGCTTGAATATCCTTGATCCACGTCACCATGGCGCTAATCTGGTCATCCGTGAACTCCTGCGGCACCTCGATCTCGGTGCCCTCGGGCGCCGGATACGCCACACCGCCCAAACGGTAGATCTCGGCGATCTGCTCGGAGGTGAGACCCGTGGTCTCAGGCGTCACATCAGGCGCCTTCTCGCCAGGAGCGATCTCCAGCGAGCCCAGGCCGGACGTGTCGTACCAGTAGCGCTCCAGCTTCACCACCGCACCGGGCACACCAGATTCGGACTCGGCGCGCAGGCCGTCCTCGTTGGCATCCTCCCACACCTTGCCGGCGATGAGCACCGGGTTCTGCAGCACGACGCCGGCGTCGCCCGCCAGCTTCTCGTAGAGGCGGTTGGCCAAGTCGTAGCGCACACCGCGGTAGACGATCTCGTAGCGGTCAGTGCCAAAGTCGATGGAATCGGCATCCTTCTTGGACTCCTGCGCCACGACGGCGAAGGCCTCCTCCTTGTTGCCGTCCACGTTGTAGTCGCCGTTCAGGCTGGCGTTGAACTCCGTGATGTCGGAGGTGCGCTCGCCCGGGGCGTCCACATGGTACTTGGACACCATGTACCGAGCGGTCTCGGGATCGTCGTTGATGACGCGCACCGAGTAGCCCACCAGATACGGCGTGGCGGTGTCGTAACGGGCGAAGCCCTCGGGCGGCTCGTAGTAGCTCACGCTGCCGTCGGGGCCCTTCACCGCGATGGCGCCCTTCTGGTAGCGGTCGAGGCGGTTCCACTCGGACTGCGGCTGGTACACCTTGTCCTTGATAGCGGCCGGGTCGATCACATCGCTCACCTTGTCGTCCACCACCACGTAGGCGGGCAGGTCGTAGAAGCGGTACTCGCCCGATGTGCCCTCGGTAAGCGTTACGAGCTCCCAATCCTCGGTCCTTGCCGCCGTGGCCGCCGCCACGTCCTCGGAAGCGTCGGCCGAGGCGCCCTCGGCGCTTGCAGCGCGCGGCATCGCGGCAGATGCGGCGAAGAACACCTGCGTTGTGAAGTCTGTCTCGTAGAAGACCTGCGTGGCCTCGGCCTCGGGCTCGGGCTCGGGCTCTACAACAGCATCCTTCTCCCACTGGGCGTACAGCGTGCTGCCGGGCTCGACGAGGGTGAACTCGTCGCCCGCACCGTAGCCCGTGCCGGTGCCGTCGGCGGCGGTGTTCCAGCCGGTGAAGTGGTAGCCCGCGGCGGTGAAGCCGCAATCGGGCAGCGTCACCTTGGCCGTGTTGTTGCCATCGATGCCCTTGGTTTCACCCGTCGCCTTCACCGGCGCACCCGCGTCATCGACCAGCGCGCCGTCGTTGGCGTCAAACGTCAAGGGAGCGGGACGGAACTCGTTGCCGTTGCCGGCGAAGTCGCGGTTGAGCACCCAGGTGCCGGAGGCGAACAGCTTGCGGCTGCCGGCCTCCACCAGATCCTGGTACCTGTAGGCGCGACCGGCGCGGACGAGGTACACCGTCTCGGTGCCGTCGGATCCGTTGCCCACGATGACGTTGCCCTTGGCGGAGCTCTCCAGCTTCAGCACATCCTCCTTCAAGCTGGCGCTGGGCTCGTAGTAGAAGAGGTTGCCGTCCTCGTCCTCGAACTGCTGGTAGCCCTGGGCATTGTAGTTGGGCACGAAGTAGTACTGGGACAGGGCCACCTTGAAGCCCGCGAGGCCCTTCTCCTCGTCGTAGATGCCGGTGTAGCTGTCGTCGAACCAGACCGCGCCATAGAGGTTGGCGTGGTCCGGCGGCGCATAGCCGGCGTTCATGGCCTCTTGGCTCTGGCCGCGGCCGAAGTCGAAGGCGTAGTCGACGGTGTTGGAAACAACGCCCTCGGACGTGGTGGCGGTGAGGGTGCGTTTACCGGCCACCTTCTGGGAGGCGTTGGTAGAGCTGTCGGCCACGCCGGCCAGAACGATCTTGCCGTCCAGGGCGTTCTTGGAAACGCCGTTGAGGCGAGCCACGCCGCCCTTGACCCGCTGGGCAATTTGGGCATCGTTGCCGTAGATGTTCAAGCCGTCGGTCTTGAGGGCTTCCTCGGGATTAGCCTCAGAGCCCTTGTGCAGCACGGTATCGGAGCCATCAGCGCCCGCAACCGTCTCGCTCCAGTCGGCATGGTGCTTGGCCTCACCGGTCTGCACCGTGTCCTCGTCCAAAGCGATCGGGTAATTGCCACTTGCGTAGCCGAGCCACTGGGCATCGCGCACCGAGTGCTGGTCATCGGCGAACAGGTCGTCGGCAGTCAGCGCCGGATGGACATCGGAATTGATGGCGTCGGCCGGGGTGGTCTGCCACTCGTAGCTCGTGACCAGCAGCGAGAACATGCCGCTCTCCTCATTGGCGCCATTCACTTCCAAGGTGTAGCCCATCAGGTACCACGTGCGGTTACCGTCACCGTTGGCGATGAAGCCTGCCGTGGGCAAGTTGTTGAAGCGGAAGTAGCCGTCCGGGTTCGAAGAGACGACCTCGTAAGCGAGCTTGCCGTTCTCGTCCACCACGGCCTGGCCCTGCTCGTTGGTCTTGGCGAGGGCCGTCTTGCGCTCGGTGCCGGTGATGGCCTGGTAGGTGTTGGTCTTAGTTTCCACGCGGCCATCGATAACGGCGGGCGTGCCAACGCTGTAGGCATTGTCCTTCATATCGTAGAAGCTGAGCTTCGGCGTCGCCGGTGCCTTCTCGTCGAGCATGACCCAGGCGCCCAGGGCATTATTCAGAGCATCCCCGCTGGGCTTGGTCGTCTGGGAGGTGCCGTCGGCCCTCACCCAGCTGACCGTGGCTCCCGCCGGAATAACGCTGGCGCTATCCCAGCCCGTGCCGGTATTGGGCACGTAGAACCACTTCTGCAGGTAGACGGACTTGCCGTTGTAGCCAGTTTCCCGGTACTCGACGCTATCGCCCGTGGCGGTGTCGGTGCGCGTCTCGGGGAGGTAGTTGTACAGGCCGTCGTAGTCGGCGTCCTCGAAGAGGAAGCCGGAGATGCTGTAAGTGGGCACCGGCACGATGCCGCCGTCGTTGTGGTCGCGATCGTAGCCGCTCATGAGGTCGTACACCGCCAGCTTGCCATCGGCGCCCGCAGTGGCCGCCTCGCGATCGGCATCGCTTTCGGTGAGCTTGGCGTTCACGGCCCCGTTGTGGGACATCGGCGCCGCGATCTTGTTGGAGTCGACGCTCACGCGTCCGTCGGTCGTCTTGCCGTCGGTATCCACCTGGTCCAGCAGCACGATCAGCTCGTTGGCAGCGGTACCATTGTCCACCAGCGCGTTGTCGCTGAACAGGTCGGAGTCCTCGGTGTAGGAGACCGAAGAGCCGTCTTCCTTGGTGGCCACGCGGCACTTGGCCTTCAGCACGCTGCCGCGGGTCACGCGGGAATCGGACAGGCGCACCTTGTAGCCGTAGACCACCCACTGGCCGTCGATCACGCCGGCGGTCTCCAGGTTGTCGAAGGCGTAGGTGCCGTGGCGCCACAGATGCGGCCCGGTAGCATTGCCGTCCTTGTCGCCGTCTTTGCCGCTCTCGTCGCTGTTGTACTCGCCCAAGGCCTTCGGCATCAACGGCTCGGCAGCGTAGCGCTTCATGAGCACATCGCCGGTCGTCGTGGTGCGGTAGCTGGCGCGCTTGTCGGCCACCTTGTCGCCATCGGAGCCGATGACCATATCGCCCCATGCGGAGGTGTCCTTGACCCAGCTGCCGGTACCGTTCTTCGAGTACCAGCGCTCGAGGGTCACCTCGTAGCCGTTCTGGGCGGCCTCGTAGCCGGAGCCGTCCTCCTTCATATCCTGCAGGCCGTTGTTGTTCTCGTCGTTCCACACCAGGCCGGTGATGCGCTGGCGCATCGGATGCACGAGGCCCACATTGCCGCCGGCGACCGGGGAGGTGCACAGAGCTGTCTTAACCGTGTGAATGTTACCTTCCCAGGAGTCCTCGATAGTGACTTCCTCGCGATCCACGGTCAGCCAGTCGTAGTTCACGGTACCCGCCGCGCCTTCGATCAGCTGGCCGGCAGCCACGTTCACGTAGTCGTCAGCGCTCGCGAGCCTCGTCGCGCCCTCGCCCTGGACGATGCCCTCGCTGGCCACGACGATGCGGCCGCCGGCGACGGCGGCAGCATTGCCGGAGGCATCCACGGCGCCGCCGGCGACGCGCGTGCCGGAAACGAAGACGTTCTCGCCGTCCTCGCCCACGGCGGTCGTCATGACGGAGGCGCGGTCGGTCACCGGGCGACCCATGCGGCTCACGCCGAAGGCGGCCACGCCGTTGCGGTCGATGGACTCGGCGTCGGAGTCGACCGCGTAGCCGTCGCCCACATGGTAGCGGGTGAGCATCCAGTTGTCGGAGCCGGAGGCGTCCGATCCGCCGGAGCCAAGGCCGTCGATCTCCACCTGGTAGCTCGCCAGCGAGTAGCTGTCGCCCGTGAAGCTCAGGCTCGGGGAGGCGGCGATCTCAATATCGTCGAAGGACACCGCGCCCACGTTCGTCACCGCCGAAGGCAGCTTGTCGAAGACATAGGTGCCGGCGTTCAACGTGTCGACGATCTTCTTGTCCTTCTCGCTGTAGCCGATAGAGCTGGTCTTCGTCGTGCGTACGCCGTCGCCGTTGTAGGTGCGGTTGTCCACCAGGCTGGTCGTCGCGGTGCCGTCGTCGGCCGTCGTCGTGACGCGGCCGTAATCGGTGTCGCCATCGAAGTCGGTCACGCGCGTCCAGGTCTTGTCCTCCTGGTCGTAGGCCCACTGGGTAAGGCCCACGGTGCGGCCGGGCAGGCCCGCCTCGAACTTCTCCTGGAAGATGCCGTCGTAGGAGCGCTCGCGCTCGGCGATATCCTTCACCGGGTCGGACTGCTCCTGGTAGGAGTCGTCCCACACGATGCCGGTAATGGAAGTGGTGGGCACGTCCACCAGACCGCCGTCGCCACCCGCCACCGACGTCTCGTTCATGTCGGTGTCGTAGGTGGTGCCCTTGTAGGTCTGCAGCGTCTTGGTGTTCGTGGATGTGGAGTGCTTCTCGCGAGCGATGATCACCATGCCGTCGGCGCGCGTGGGACGGGCGCCGTCGTCGGACACATCTACCGTGCGGTTCACGAGCGCGAACTGCGCGTTGCTGATGCCGGTGCCATTGGCATTACGGAACAGGTCAGATTCGACGCCGTAGCTCTCGGAGCTCTCGGCGAGGTGAGGACGAGTAAGCGTGTAGCCTGCCGGCACCGACGCAACTTCGACCGTGTAGCCGCACAGGTACGTGGTATCGCTTTCCTCATCGGGCTTGCTGAAGCGCGTAGGCACATCCTCGCTCTTGTAGTGGCCCAGCGGCAGATCCTGCACCACCGTCACGCCATCGGAGTCGTAGACCGGCTTGCCATCGGAGGTCACGCACGTGGTAACCGGCTCAAGGACCTGCTCGCCTTTTTCATTGATGAGGTAGGCGCGCTTCCAGGTGCCATCAGTGCCGCCCGAATGGTCGGCCGGATCGAGATACCACTTGGTGATGCGAATCTGCACGCCGGCAATGCCCTTCTCGCCCTCATCGCGCAGGCCGTTGTAGTTCGCATCGTTCCAGATGTCGCCCTCGATAGGCGCCGCGGGCGGCATGATGTAGCCGCCGTTGATGCGGGTCTCGTTCTTGCCGAACGTCAGGTCGAAGGAAACCTTCGTCGTATCGGTATCGGTCTCAAGGTTCTTGCCCTCGGCACCCTGGCGATACTGGGTGGCGCTCGTGTAGCTGCCGGTGGCGTCGACCGTCGTAGAGCCGGCGAGCACCAGCATGGCATCCAGCGTATGGATGTCGCCGTTGGAGCTGAAGGCGTCCTTGCGCACGAGCGGGAACGTGTCCAAACCGAATCGGTACTCGCGCGGACCGCCGGCATTCACGTTGGACTGGCCCTTGGAGTTCCACAGATCGTGCTCGGAGGGGTTGGTCTCCGTGGCGCGGCTGATATCGGTCACCGACGTATCGGGGGTCGTCTCCATTTCCACCTTGCCCGGCGTGAAGGAGAGGTTGCCGCGAATGGCCACGGTGTAGCCGGCCAGGTATTCCTTGCCCTTCACGAACACGCGCACCGGCAAGTCGTTGAACTGGTAGTAGCCGTCGTTGTCCTTGCCCGATACCGTTGCGCTGCGCGTCGACGTGGTGGCGTAGTAGAAGTCGGCGTTGTCGCGGTCGGTGCCGTAAGTGGTCACCGGGAACCAATGCTTGTCGCCAGCCCGCGTGTCGTCAGTGTTCTCATGGTCGGGATCGTAGTACCACTGGCGCAGGTACATCGTCGCGGGCACACGGCCTTCCTCGACGGCCTCCAGCGTCAGCGACTCCTCGGGCGCGTCGGGGTTGGGGTAGGTGCCCGGGGTGCGGCTGTACCAGCCGTCCTTGTAGGCGTTGTCCTTCCACACGTAACCGCCGATGGCGCGATACGCCGGCTCGATCTCGCCCACATCGCCGCCCTGCTGGCGCGCAGCGGGGCTCGTCAGCTGGTAGCTCGTCGCGTCTGCCGTGTCCATGGCATGGCCGGCCGGCAGAGCAACCGAAACCTCGGCAATGGCCGGGGCGGCGTCGACGGCAACCGCATTCGCCAAGATGACCTGACCGTTGTTGGCGCGCACACCGGAGACCGCCGGAGCGTCACCTTCAGCAGTCTTCACCCAACGCGGCTGAATCGGGTAGCTGTGGTAGAACGCCCGGATGTCGCTATCGGCGATATCCAGCTCGTCGGCATTGCCGGCCACGCCCGCAGGCGTGCTCGCCGCATCAGCATCGGAATCGCGGGCCGTGCTCTCGCCCTGATATTTGCCCGTGAGGTGCCAGGGATCCTGGACGCCCTTCACGTAGCCGGTCTTCAGGTAGTTGCGGGTCGCCGCCAGCTCGACGCGGTAGGCGGCGAGGAAGTACTCGTCGATACCCGTGACGCGGTTGCTCCGCACCACCATGGTCGGCAGGTTGTCGAAGAGGTAGCGGCCGGTGCCGTTGGTCTTCACGGCCACGACAGCGGCCTTGTTGCGGCCGTCGGCGCGATTCTCGCCACCCGTGACGACGGGCACGCGCGTCGCGGACCCGGCCGCCGCCAGGGGCGCCGCGAGGGAAAGACCGCCGAGGGGCGCCGCAGCCGGGGCCGTCACGGTTGTGGCCCAATCGCTGCCGAAGCCGGCGTTCTGCACCCAGGCGCCCACCGCGTTCGCGGGAGCGCTGGCGCCCGTGGCGGCAACCGTCTTGGTACCGTTGTCGAGCACCCATTCCACCACGCCGGCCTCATCGCCGGTATCGATCTGGTCGAAGGCGGGGGCATCGGCCGGCACGTAGTACCACTGGGTGGCCAGCACCGTCTCGCCGGCAAGGCCGGGCTCGTCGGCATCGCGCACGCCGTCGGAGGCCTTGTTATCGACACGTCCCGCGCTATCGCGCTCGGTGTCGTCCCAAACGATACCTTCGATCTCGGAGGTGGGCGCACGGTAAAGACCCGTGTTCACATGGGCGCGCGCCGGGGTGCGGCCGGCCACGTCGTAGGAAACGCCGCCGACGTTGCCCGCGTTCTGATAGAAGCTGTCGTTGTCCTTCAAGGCCGTGACGATGAAGCCGGTGTCCTCGGCGAAGGAGCCGTCGGCCTGCTCGCCGTCGGCGACAAACTGCGGATAGGCCGTCACAACGAGCTGGTCGTAACCGAACGCGTCGGTCACCGAGCGCAGCACGTCGCGTTTGGCGTCGGAGTCGACCGTCGTGCCCACCGACGCGGCGGGGTCGCCCGTCGTCGCGTGGTACACCGCGAGCACCTTGCCGTCGGCCACCTCGGGCAGCGTCACCCGGTAGCCCGCCAAGGCAAGCACGTCGTCGGTGGCGTTGCCGTCGCCGGAGAGCGTCGGCGCGCCGCCGCCGTCGAACTGCACGAAGGACAGCAGGTCGCCGAAGCGGTAGGTGCCATCGGCGCCCGTCGTCATCGTCTGGTAGCCGACATAACCCACGAAGCGGTGCTCGATGGTCGTCGTGGGCTCGGCGCCGTCAACGCCGGGCACCTCGACCGTCACGTCCTCGTAAACGGGCTCGCCGAAGCTCTTGTTGCGGATCCAGGCGCCGACGACCTTGCCGTCTTTCTCCACCAGCTCCATGTCGTGAATGCCGGTGTTCTCGTACTCATAGGAGGCGCGCAGCTGCTCGCCCTTGTTGTTCGTCACCTCGGCCGAGACGAAGTACTGCTTGCCGTCCTTCGTCACGACAGCGCCCTTTTCGCTGGCGTCCGTCTTGCCATCCAGGTAGAACCACTGGGTCAGGCGCACTTCCTGGTTCGCCTCGGGAGCATCGGTGTCGTCCAGCTGGCCGTCGAAGTTGTCGTCGTTGAACACGGTGCCGGAGATCTCGGTGGTGCCGAAGTAGCCGAAGCCACCCGACAGCTCGGTCTCGTCGCGCGCCGTGGCCATGTCGAAGGCCACCGTCGTCGTGGCGCCCTCGCCGGTAGCGCGCGTCTGCACTACCTTATAGTTGTCGTCTTGGGTGTAGGCCGTGGTGTTGCCCGCCAGCACGATCATGCCGTCCAGCGTGGAGTTGGACGTGTTGCGCACGGTACCGCCGGCCACCAGGGAGGCAGCAGCCTCGTCAGCGGCACCGGAAGCGGCGTTGAAGGTGCCGTCCATGACAGCCTGGCCGGTGAGGTTGTGCCAAAGCAGCGGGTAGTTGGTCGTGGCATAGGCATTCACTTCGCTGGCCGCGGCAATCTTGCCCGCCGCCGCATCCTTGCCGGTCACCACGCCGGAGGCGTCGGTCTTGCCCTCGATGTAGGCCACTTCCGTACTCGCCAGCTCGTGGCCGATGGTGCGGGCCACCGAGTTGTCATCGGCGGCGGCCGGATTCTTCTCGGCCATGGTGACCGGGAAGTTCAGGGCATCGTCGGCCGTGCCGCCGGCAACCTCGACGGTGTAGCCGGCCAGGTACTCGGTGCCTTCCACGGCGATGTAGATGGGCAGGTTCGCGAATTCGTAGTAGCCGTCGCGGTTGGTGGCGGCGTTGTGGGCGGAAGTGGTGGTCACCACCACCGGCTGCGTCGCCGGAGCCGTGGGCGCCACGGAGAACACCGAGGCCACGAGCGCCTGGAGCAGCTCCGCAACCTCGGCCGTCTCTTCCTCGCCCGCCTCGTCGCCGGCATCGGCGACCGGCGTGTTGTCGGCCAGCACCCAAACGCCGCCATCGACGGTGCGGGTAGTCTCGCCTTCGATGCTGTGCGCACCGGGCACGAAGTACCAGGTCTTCAGCGTGACGGTCTTGCCGTTGATGCCACGTTCGGTATAGGTGGTGCCGTCCACCGTGAAGGAGGCGTCGTTGGCGTCGAAGACGCCGTTGTAGTTCGCATCGTGGAACAGGTAGCCGGAGATCTTCGAGCGCGGGATTTCCATGAGACCCGCGTCGTTGTTCGCGCGGCTCGCGCCCTTGGCCAAGTCGTAGGTAAGCGTCGTCGGCCACTGGTCGACCTCCACCTCGCCGTCCTCGGCCGGCTTGTTCTTGCCGTAGCGGGCGAGCTTGCCGGCCTGGGTCTGAGCGGCACCGGCGCTGTCGACATAGGTGAAGTCGAAGGTGGGCACCACGCGGGTGGGCACGCGGTTGTAGCGGTCGTTCTCGTCTTGGTTGGTGTTGTTGGAGTTCTTCGCGGTAACGAGGTTCGAGGGCTGGGAAGCCACAGAGACCTTCGTGCCCGCTTCGGCGTTGTCCACGGTGTTCAGATCGCTGGCCACATAGCCGCCGTCAGTCTCGCTGGCCGGCTCGTCCGCCACGTTCAGCAGCACGGCGAACTCGGCCGGCTTGCCGTGGTCGTCGACGGCCATCAGCTCGCCGGTGAGGTACACCAGGTCGGAGTCGTTGGCATAGGTCGCCGCCCTGTCGGCCACCTGGTAGTTGGCGGCCAAGAGGTTGCGGCTGCGGAACCTCTCGTCGGTCAGGCGCACGCGGTAGCCATAGATGACGTGGATGGTCTTCTCTGTGGCAGCATCGCCCTCGCCCACCGTGACGGTGCGGTAGTCGGAGCTCTTCAAGTTCTTGAACTCGTAGATGCCCTCGGCGTTGGTCGTCGTGTTGGCGTAGGCGGCATCGCTGCACACCCACGGGCCCGCCTCATCGCTCCAGCGGCCGACACCGGGCTTCATCTTCGAAGAGGTCGCCTGCACGTCGTCGGTGTAGTCGTCCGGATAGGCGTCGGCCCACTGATCGTCCCACGTCCATGCCGCATCCGGGTCGTCCACATCGAGGTAGTAGCGCTCCAGGGACACCTTCAGGCCCTGGGCGGAGGCGGACAGGTTCGCGCCGGTCTCCGCCGCATCCTGGATGCCGTTGTTGTTGTCGTCGACCCACACCTGGCCGCTGATGGACTCATAGGGCGGCCGCACCTGGCCCACATCTCCGCCGCGGAAGCCGATGGCGTTGCCCTCGGCATCGGTGTAGCCGCTCATCCAGTCGTAGATGGCCTTCTCCGAGGACATGTTCTCGGAATCGTCCACTTCCTCCTGGGTGTTCTTGTTCGTGATCTCGTCAACCCGCAGCGACGGGATGATCTGGCCGCTGAGCTGGCGCGTGCTATGAGTCGTGAGATCCTGCTGGGCCACGATATGGCCGCCGGCCGGGCCTAAGGGCCCTTCCAGGCTCGCCACGTCGGAGTCGAGGTTCTCGGCATTGGCCGACACGGTGGCACGGTGGCGCGTGAGCAGCCAGACATCATCGGCAGAATCCTCGACGCCGTTCGCGTTGTCCTTGGTCTTCTTGTCAACGGCCTCAGTCACGTTCATGGCTGGAATCTCGACGCGGTAGGCCGCGAGGTAGAACTCGTCGTGGTCGCCGTTCTGCACGATGGCCACCGTAGGCAGCTTGTCGAACACGTAGGTGCCGGCATCCCGCAGCACGTTGTCGTCGCCGCGCTTGCCCGCGGCGGTATCCACGGCCACGACGCCATTGCCGTTGTAGCGGGAACCGGTCATGTAGGGACGGCGAACCACGTTGCCCTCGGCGTCCTTCTTGGGGTTGCCGTCGGCGTCGAGCGGCGTGTCGGCCGTGTAGCGCTCCTCGCCGAACAGCAGGTTGCGCACCCACAGGCCATCGGCGAACGAAGCCGCCTCGCCCTCGCCCGTGGCGGCCACGTTGGCGAGCAGCGCCCACAGCTCGTCGAGGTGGGCGAGCATGGCGGTCGCATCGGGATAGGTGGCGCGCTCGGCGTCCGTGAGCATGGCGGACACCAGATCGCTGTGGTAGGTGACGAACTTCTCCCAACCGCTCTTCTTCACGTAGAGCCACTGGGTGATGCGCATCTCCTGGCCGGGGATGCCGGGCTCGTGGGCCTCGTCGAGCACCGTCTGGCCGGCGTCGTTGGTCGTCGTCGCCTGAAGGCCGTCGTAGTTGGCCGAGTCATCCCACACGCGACCGGCGATGGAGCTCTTCAAGATTTCCACCAGGCCCGCGTCGCCGCCGCGCACGGCACCGTTCACGGTGATCGTGCGGGTCTCGGTCTGGTTGGTCTCGGGGTTGGTCACATCCACCATGCGGGTCACCGTGGCGTCGGTCACCCGGGGCACGTCGTAGAACTTGCCGTTGTAGAAGACGACAGAGCCGTTGTCGCGGCCGGTCACGTCACCGGTCTGGTACTGACCGCCCGTCGCCTGGGCGCGCTTCTCGTCGCCGAGCTCGGCAGAGACGATGGCATAGCCGTCGCGGCGCACGTCGGTGCCGTCGAAGGCCTTCTCGGCTGCCACAGCACCGTGCTCGCCGGGCACCTCTTCCAGCAGGTTCACGATATTGCCGGCACCGCGCACCGCGTCGGAGTCGGTGGCGATGGTGTCCGGATTGGCGTCCGTGGCCGCCTCGGTCTTCGCCTCCATGGCGCGGCTCGGCGACGTGACGGCGAAGTCCGGCTCCACCTCGTCCATGGTGACGCGGTAGCCCGTCATGAAGATGCGGTCGCTGGATACCTGGGCCGCCTCGGTGGCACTGGTGGCGGCGTGGGTAAGGCCGGGTACGTAGGGCTGCACGTCGGTGAGCACCGGCGTCGGCACGGCCGCAGCACCACCGTCGGCGCCATCCGCGCCGTCGACCTCAGCGTCGTCGGCCACGCCGGCGCCATCGCGGACGATGGTATCCACGCTCACGTAGGGCGCCAGCTCTTCGAAGGTATAAACGCCGGTCTCGTCGGTCACGGCGCCCGTCGTCTCGGGCGTTGTCTCCGTGGCGGCGGCATCGGTGTACTTGAACGAGCGGCTCTTCACCCACACGCCGGTCTCGGCCGTGTGCTTGCCATCGGCGTCGGTACCGGCGGTCGCGCGGTCGATCTCGCGCTCGTCCACAGCCGGGGTCGACGGATTGTCCGCCGTCGCATAACCGGCGGCGATGAGCTCTCCAACGAGCGGGTTCTCCTTGTAGCCTTCACCATCCTTCACATCGGGAACGAAGAACCACTGGTGAATCTGCATGCGGATGCCGGCCACAGGCACGTCCGGATTCTGGCCGTCGCGCTCGTCGCGGTTGTAGAAGCCGTCCACGTTCTTATCTTGGAAGACGAAGCCGGTCACGTGGCCCAACTCGAAGGCGCCGAAGCCACCGTCGAGGTTCTCCTCGTTGCGGCCGAGGTTCCAATCGAAGGTCACGTTCGCATTCGGCGTCGCCGCGTTGGCCGACGTCGTGGCCGCCACGGTGTACTGGGCCGGGCTGGGGGCATCGCCGGTCTCGGCCACGCCGGCGAGCACGATGCGTCCGTCCAGGGTGTGCTTGGTGAACGGCACCGCGGCACCCTCGGCGGCAACGCCATAGGACGCCTGCTCGGTGGCCTCGTCCCACACCAGCGCGTAGTTGCCGTTGGCCGTTGCGCCATCGGCCTTGGTGGTGGCCGAAGCGGTCACCGAAAGGGCCTCGGAATTCAGCACATCGTCGTTGCGGGTATCGGCCGTCGGGCGCTTCTGCTTGAGCGTGGCCGGTAGGCCGGTCACGGCCTGAGAGGCCTGATCGGCGGTGACCGAGTCAGCGTTCTTCACATTGCCGAGCACTTCCACCGTGTAGCCGGCCAGGTACTCGTGAGCGATGGCCCAGTTGCCATCGGCGTCCTTAACACGATCGGCGACGTAACGGGTGGGCAGCGCATCGAACAGGTAACGGCCGACCTTCTCGGCATCGACGCTCTCCGTGGTCGTGCCGTCCTCGTTCTCGGTGATGACAACGCCGTCGTCGGTGAGCACCCAGACGCCGCCCTCGTGCGCGTCGTAGGTAGCGTTCGGGATGATCGTGGTCAGGCCGTCGGCGTAGACGGCGTCGTTGGCGCGCGTGGCGTCAACATCCACAACGCCCGTGGTGTCACCGGTGGCCTCGTCGGTCTCGTACGCGACCGACTCGGCGGCCACGGTATAGCCGTCGTTGCCGAAGTTCGTGTTCTGGATCCACTGATAGGTGGTGCCGGTGGCGTCGTAGTTGCCGTTGTTGTCGACAGGCGCCCAGTACCACTGCTTAAGGATGACGCGCTTGCCGGCAAGGCCGGGCTCGCCCTCATCGCGCAGGCCGTTGTAGTCGGTTGTCGCCGTGGCGTTGAACGCGTCGTCGGCGTCGCGCCACAGAAGGCCGGCGATGGACTGGGTAAGCGGCATGCGCAGGCCGCCGTCGTTGTGCAGACGGCTCGTGCCCCAGGCCATGTCGTAGCGGCGCGTGGCGCTCGTCACGTCGGAAGCCGTCGCGGCCTCATCCTCGCCGTTGTTCGGGTTTTTGGAGTTGGCGGCCCAGCGACGGTTGGAAACCGGCGACTTCTCGTCGGCCCGTTGCAGCAGCACGTCGTACTCGTCGGCGCCCATGAGGTAGCCGTTCTCGTAAACGAGATCGGAATCGTTGGCGTAGCCATCGAGGCCGGCCACCGTGAGCTTGGCGGTGCCAAAGTAGCGATCCCACCAGCGCTGGTCGGTGACGCGCACCTTGTAGGCGTAGATGACCTGAACCTCTTCGGTCACCTCATGGGCATCGTCGCCCTCACCCACCGTGTGAGTGAGGTTCACCCATTCCTGCGTCTTCAGATTCGGGAAAGTGAAGGTGCCGTTCTCGTCGGTGACTACCACGCGCTTGACCGCATCGGTGTTGGCATCGCTCATATCGGTGGCCTCACCGTCGATGACAGACACGGGATCCTTGTCGTAGGCGGCCCACTGATCGGTGGTGGCCCATGCGGACTTGCCCGCAAGACCATCGGTGGCCTTATCGTCGCGCTTCCACGTGTAGTCGCCGTTCTCGTCGGTGCCCACGATGGCGTAGTAGCGCTCGAGGGTGACCTGCATGCCGGCGGCCATGGTGTCGTCGCCCGCGCCGGGCTCGCCGTCGCGTCCAGCGGCATCCTCGGTCAGGAGACCATCGTTGTCGTCATCGAACCACAAACGCCCGGTGATCGTCTGGACCGGAGCCTGCACCTCGCCCATATCTCCGCCACGCACGGCGACCGTGCCCGCGGGGTCGGCCACAACCGAACCGTCGGCGCGCACATCGGCGACACGCGTCCAGTCGTAGGCCACCTGGCTTTCGGTATCGAAGCTGTCGGCGCCCTCGAGCACCACGACCGGCTTAGTCGCCGACGTGATGCCGACGCTCGCCAGGGCGCTCGTCGGACGAGTGCCCGCCAGAATGACCTGACCATCGTTGGTGCGCGTCTTCTGGCCGTTCTCCTCGTAGCTACCCGTCAGCTTGATGCCGCCGGCCACGCCCGCATCCGTCACATCGAGCGCATCGGAATCAAGCGTGCGGTTGAGGGCAGCGCCCGTCGCATCTTTCTCGGTATGGTAGCGTGTGAGCAGCCACTGGTTGTCGGTACCGTCGTTGTTGACGGTGTGCTCGACATCGGCCACCTCGATGCGGTAGGCAGCCAGGTAGTACTCGTCGTTCTCGCTCACGTAGGCCGTGGGCAGGTTGGCGAAGTGGTACAGGCCGAGCTGGTCGTCAAGCTCCTGCTCGGAGGTGGAGCCGTCCTCGTTGTTCACCGTTATCTTGCGCACATCGCCGGTGGTGGTGGCGAGGACGCCTTCCACCAGGTTGCCCTCGGCGATGACCGTGCCGTCGGCGTTGGTGCCGAGCTCATATAGGTTGCCCTTGGCGTCGACGCGCTTGCCGGCGCTGGCGTACACGTACTTAAGCGGCGTCATGTCGTTGCCGTTGTAGACGATGGGCAGAAGCGGCGCGTCCGCATCGCCCACCGTCGTGCCCTGGCCGTAGGTAGTGCCGCTGAAGATGTAGGCGCCGTCGCGGTTGGAGGTGTAGCGATCCAGACCGAACTGCGTGTTCTGGAACCAGTGGCTGCCGCCATCGTCCGGATTGGTGCGGGTCGCGTCGTAGTACCACTGGGTAACGAAGACGACCTCGTTGGCCAGACCGGGCTCGCCCTCGTCCTGGATGCCGTTGTAGCTATCGGCGGAATCGGAGCCCTTGAAGCTGTCGTTCCACAGCTTGCCGGTGATGGCCGCCCGCGGCACGGACACGAGGCCCGCGTCGCCGCCGCGCTGGGCGCCCATCGGGTCGGGCACGTCGTAGGCGACGGTGCCGGTGGCCTCGGCGCCGTAGTTGCGCTTGTACTGATGGCCGTCGGCCGTATCGGCGTGATCGCTCACCAGCACGTAGCCGTCGGTGCGCCACGCGCTCTGAACACCGTCGAAGAACTCCTCGCGAAGCTCGATGGTGTTCCCGCCCTCGCCCGTGCGGATGGCATCGGAGTCGCTATCCTCGCGACCCTGGGTCTCGGTCGCGCCGGTGCCGGGACGGGTGGCCGACGTGCTTTCGGTATCGCGGTTGGTGACCACCCCGTTGTCATCGACGGTGAACTCGTCGGTTTCCACATTGATGCCCACATGGGCCTTCGTGAGGCTGAAGCTCGGCGCCACCTCGGACAGCGCGAGGCGATAGCTCGTCATATACAGTTTGTCGCCCGTGACCGCCAGATCGTTCTCGTCGGTGCTGTTGGCCGGACGGGTGCCGGGCTGGTACACCTTGTCACCCTCCACGTACACGAAGCTCGGCAGGTGGGCGAAGGAGTACTCGCCAGCTGCCAGGCCACCGGTGCCGTCGTCGGTCACCGTGGTGGCGCTGCCCGAACCGTTGAAGTCGGTCACGCGCTGCCAGGTGCCCTCGTCATCGAGGTACCACTGGGTGATCGTCAGCGACTTGCCCGCGAGGCCCTGCTCGCCGGCGTTCTTGATGCCGTCGAAGTTGGCGTCCTCCCACAGGGTGCCGGAGACGGTGGTGTAGCCGAACGGGCCGAAGCCGGCGTTCAGACGGCGGTCGGTAAGACCCTCGGACAAATCGAAGCGCACCGTTACGGCGGCATCGCCGGTTCCGCGGGTCTCCTCGCGCAGGTAGGCGCCGTTGGTGGCGCCGAAGGCCGTCTGGGCATCGCCCGCGGAAGCAGGCTCGTTCACGTCGGCCTTAGCGGCCAGGATGATCTTGCCGTCCAGCGTGGCCTTGGTGTAGGTGGCGTCGCCCGCGGGTACCGTGGCACCGGCGGCGTCGATGGCCACCTGGCAGGTATCCTCGTTCCAGCGCACCGGGTAGTTGCCCGCGCCGTAGGTGCCATCGGCGTTCTGCTTGGCGCTGAAGACGTTGGAGTTCGCCGGATCGGTGGCCACGTCATAGGAGAAGGCCTCCTTGGCAAAGCCGTCCTGCACGTTCAGGGTCGCCACCTGCTTGCGCGTGGCCGGCAGGCCGTGCATGGACGTGGCATCCTTCGCGTTGCCCTCGATCTCGATGGTGTAGCCGGCCAAGTATTCCGTGGCGGCCTCGCCCGCGTTCTCGCTCAGCTTCACGTAGCGGCTCGGCAGGTTGTTGAACAGGTAGCGGCCCGCCTCAACCGTCAAGGTCTTGGTAGCGTCATCCGGGTCGGTCACCTTCTGGGTGCCGTCGGAGGTGCGCACCCACACGCCGCCCGCCGTGGCGTCGTAGGTGGTGTTCTCCATGCGGAACTGGCGGCTGCTGTGGGAGACGGCCACGGTGGCACCTTTGGCGGCCAGCGTGCAGTAGTCGTTGCCGAAGTCGGTGTTCTGGACCCAATGACCCTCGGTGGCGGCCACATAGCCCTCGCCGCCCTCGGTGCCCACCGCCGGCGTGGCCGGCACATAGTACCACTGCTTCAGGATGACGCGCTTGCCCGTGAACACCGGCTCGGCGGCGGCCGTCTCGTTGACGTCCGTCGTCTCCGGATCGTCCGCCACGGCCTCGTCGTACAAGCCGTTGTAGTTGGCGTCGTTGAACACCAGGCCCGAGAGCTCGCTTACGGCCGGCTCGCGCATGCCGGCGTCGTTGCCGGAGCGGTTGGCGCCCAGACCCAGATCGTAGGTGAGCAGCGCCGCCGTATCGCCAAGCTTGGTGGCCGTGCTGATCTTGTAGCCGCGATGGGCATCGGCAGCATCGCCCTCGTAGTTGGCCGCCTTGTCGTACAGCGGGCCGGCGATGGCGCGGCCGAAGCGGTCGGTCACCGCCACAGGCGCCTGGGCGGCTGTCCACAGGACGGACTCGTCCGTGGACGTCGTCGCCTTCGCAGCGTCCTCGGCGTAGCGGTCGACGCTGTTCTGGCCGGCGTTGCGCGAGGCCGGGGCCACCAAGTGGTTGCCTGCCGGCGACTCCTCGGTGACCACGTTCAGCAGCACCGCGTACTCGCCGGGCGCCATCAGGTAGCCGTCCTCGTAGATGAGGTCGGAATCCACCGTAGCGTTCATGCCCTGCTGGTAGCGCGTCACGCCCAGGCTGCGATCCCGGAACGAGCGATCGATGACGCGAGCGCGATAGCCGTAGAGCACCAGCGTATCCGCCGTCGCCTCATCGACCTCGGTAGTCGTCGGGTCGTCGGCGGTGCCGGCCACGAAGCGGTGGCTCGGCAGGTTGCCGAAGGCGAAGGAGCCGCCGGCCTCCGTGGTCGTCACACGAGAGGTGCCGTCGCCCGTGCCGGTGAGCCCGGCCGTCGGGTTGGCGTCGTAGTCATCCCAGGCGTTCTGGTCGGCCCAGGTGAGGTCGCGCTTCCAGGTGCCGGAGGTGGCCCAGACGCCGTCGTTGTCGCGCGTGGCCACAAGTGCATAGCGCTCGAGCGCGATGGAGATGTCCTTCAGCGCCGAGGCGGTCGAGTTCTCGTCGCGGACACCGTTATTGTCCTCGTCGGCCCAAACCACACCGGAAATCGTCTGGAGCGGCGCGCGCACCTCGCCCACGTCACCGGCCTCGACGGGCACCACGTTGCCCTCCTCGTCGGTTTCGGGATCGAGAATCCAGTCGTAGGTCTGCTCGCCAGTACCCATGCCCGCGCCGTCGGGCAGGGTCACGAACGCGTTGCGGTCGGTATAGGTATAGGTGTCGCCCGTCACGTTGCCGCGATCGGCCGCCACCTGGGCCAGGATGATCTGGCCATCGTTGGCGCGAGTCGTGCGCACCGTGTCCGCGTCGTCGAGCGCCGCGCCATCGGAGGCGACGCCCGTGGTGGCCGCCGCATCGACCTTGGCCGCGCCGGATGCGCCTTCCACGCGACCGGCGATGACCATGCCGCCGGCCACGCCGCGCAGAAGCTCGCTGGCCACGTCGGAGTCGTTCACCACCGACTCGGAGCCGTTGATCTCGGCGATCTCGGCGGTGAGCTGGGCCGCGCCCTCCTCGGCACTCTCGTTGTGGTGGTAGCGAGTGAGCATCCACTGGTTGGTGGTGCCGTCCACGGTGTTGCCGGCCACTTCGCGGTACAGATCGGCCAGCTCGGCGCGGTAGGCCGCCAGGAAGTACTTATCGTCGTCGGTCACGTAGACCGTGGGCAAGTTCTCCACGAGCCACTGGCCCTCGGCGTTGGTCGTGACGGCCAGGGCGCCGTCCACACCGTCGACGGCCGCAAGCGGCGTGACGGCGGTGGCATTGCCGTCGTAGATGATGGGCGCCACCGCCTCGTCGGCGCCGCGGCTGTACTTGTTGGAGGTATAGGTGTCGGCGCCGAAGGCAGTGTTGCGCACCCAGTAGCCCTCGGCGGGCGCCACCACGGCATCGGTGTTCCAAACCTCGGATACCACGCCGTCGATCTCGGTCTCGACCTTCTTGACGTTCGCGTCCACCGTGGCAGCCGCAGCCGGGTAGGTCTTCGCGAAATCGACCCAGGCAGCGGCGGGCACCCAGTACCACTGGGTGAGGTAGACGGTCTGGTCCGCCAGGCCGGCCTCGCCCTTGTCCTGAACGCCGTTGTAGCCGGTGGCGTAGTTGTAAGCGTAGGTATCGACGTAGCCCGCCTCGCCCGGCTGCTTGCCGGAGGCGTCGGCCACCTTCACCTTGATACCGGTGTCGTCCCACACCCGGCCCGTGAGGCTCGTGCGCGGGATCTTCACGAGGCCCACCTGGCCGCCGGACTGGGCGAACAGCGGGCGCGGCACGTCGTAGCGGACGCCGTTGTAGATGTCCTCGTACTGATAGCTGTAGTAGTCGGTGCTCACAGCCGCATCGCCCTCGCCAGAGGTCGCGGTGTTGTGGGCGGTGCCGCGAGCGGCCACGATCACGTAGCCGTCGGTGCGCCACAGGCTGCCGCCGGACACCGTGGCATCCTCGACCTTCTGAGCCCGATCGTCGTTGTCGTAGGCGTTCTGGGCGTTGTTCTCGTAAGCGTCGTTGGTCGATTCGGCCTCGAACGAGCTGTCGAAGAACTCCTCCACCACCTGGATGGTGCGGTCGTCCGGAGCGCCGGGGCGCAGCGCGTCGTTGTCGCCGCGCTCGCCGA
Organism: Adlercreutzia equolifaciens DSM 19450; assembly: GCF_000478885.1. Classification (NCBI taxonomy): domain Bacteria; kingdom Bacillati; phylum Actinomycetota; class Coriobacteriia; order Eggerthellales; family Eggerthellaceae; genus Adlercreutzia; species Adlercreutzia equolifaciens. The sequence goes on along the minus strand of NC_022567.1, from coordinate 175,722 downwards.
CGCCGCCCACGGTGATGGTGGCCAGGTCGCTGTCGCGGGTCTTGTCGCCCACGTTCACGCCCACATGGGTGGAGGTGAGGCCGTAGACGGGATTCACCTCATCCAGCGTGAGGCGATAGCCGGTCATGAACAGTTCATCGAGCACGACGGCGTTCGCCTCATTGGCACCGGTGATATCGGTGTCGTTGGGCTGCAGGATGCGGTAGCTCACGACGGGCTCCTCGCCCTCGGCGGCTTCCTTGGTCACCTTCTGCACGTAGACGAAGCTGGGCAGCTGATCGAAGCGGTAGACGCCCGTGGTCGGATCGGTCGTGGCAGCGGAACGGACGAAGGTGGATGCCGCGTCCTTCTCGCCAGCCTTTTTCACGGACACCCAGGCGCCCGCCTCGGTCTGAAGCGGCGCGTCACCCGGGGCCTGGCGGCGCAGGATGTTCTCGGTGTCGCGCACCTCGAAGTGCTCGTCATCGTTCTTGAAGGCGGCGATGAGCTCGGTATCGGTCACCCAGAACCACTGGGTGATGTGCAGCGTGCCGGAAGGCACGATGGTCTCGCCCGGGTTCAGGATGCCGTCGAAGTTCTGATCTTGCCAGATCTTGCCGGAAATGGTCGTGAAGCCGTACTCGCCGAAGCCCGCGTTCATGCGCGTCTCCGACCGGCCGCGCGACCAGTCGAACACGACGTTCTGAGCGCCGTCGACGTCGAGGGCGGCCGTGAACTTCGAACCAGCCGCAGCGGTATCCTCCGTGCCGCGGGTCTCGTTCACATAGTACTGGGGCTGCGTGCCCGTGGCGGCATCGCTGCCAGCGGCCACGCGGGTACCGGCAGCGGCGTTGCGCGTACCGGCTACTTCCTGCTTCTCAGCCACGGCGGCCAGAATGATCTTGCCGTCGAGCGTGGCCTTCGTCGTCGCGTCGCCAGCACCGTAGTTCTGCACCGTGAGTTCGTTCCAGCGCACCGGATAGTTGCCGTCGGTGTAATCGGCGAAGTTCTGCGCATCGGACCCAGAAGCGGCAAGCGCGCTTATGGCCTTGGAGTTGTCGCCGTCAGTGGCCAGGGTGCCCTGCTGGAGCAAGGTGGCCGGCAGACCGGGAATGGCCTCGCGGTTGTCGATATCAACCGCACCGCCCAGCACCTCGAGGGTGTAGCCGGCCAGGTACTCTTCGGCGGGCGCTCCCAAGGTGCTCGGCGTGGCCGGAATGCCCGGCACGCCCTCGATACCGGCCTCGGGGTCGGCCTCCACGCCCGGCACGGCCTCCGTGCCAGCGCGGCGAGCTTCCACGTAGCGGGCCGGCAGACGGTCGAACAGGTACTCGCCCGCCACCTTGATGGCGGTCGGATCGGTGTCGTCGTCGGCATCGGTGAGCAGGAAGAGGCCACCCGCCTCGGCGTCGTAGGTAGCGTTCGGGATGATCGTGGTCAGGCCGTCGGCGTAGGCAGCATCGTTGGCGCGCGTGGCGTCAACATCCACAGCGCCCGTGGTGTCGCCAGTGGCCTCGTCGGTCTCGTACGCGACCGATTCGCCGGCCACGGTGTAGCCGTCGTTGCCGAAGTTCGTGTTCTGGATCCACGCGCCATCCTTGAAGTACCACTGCTTCAGGATGACCTTCTTGCCGGCGTAACCGGGCTCGGGCTCGACCGTCTCGTCGACGTCCGCCGTCGCCGGATCGTCGGCCACGCCCCTATCGTAGAGGCCATCGTAGTCCACGTCGTGGAACACGCGACCGGCGATCTGCTGCTGAGCAGGCTCGCGCAGACCGGCGTCATTGCCGGCGCGATCGGCGCCGCGAGCCAAGTCGTAAGTGAGCACCGGATGATAGTCCACGAGAGCCGCATCGCCTTCGGCGCCTTCAACGACGCCCATGGCGGCAGCGTCGGCGTTCACCTCGGCCACGCCGTTGGTGGTGTAGATCGTCTCGATCTTCGTTTCGTTCAGGTTGTCGTAGCGGCTGTTGGCGCCGTAGCGATCCTGGGTGTTCTGGTTCTGGTTGTTCGGGTTCAGGGCACGGCGCAGGTTCCACGACGGACTGTCGCCAGCAACCACATTCAGCAGCACCGTGTACTCGTCGAAGGTGCCCGTCTCGTCGCCCTCGGCACCGGCGGCCATGAGGTAGCCGTCGCGGTGGATGAGGTCGGAATCGGCTCGGTAGTCCTCGGCCGTTGGCGTGTAGTGATCGCCCTGCAGGTACTTTGCGGTGCCCCAGTAACGGTTCCACCAGTCGGCGTCGGTCACGCGGACGCGGTAGCCGAACACCACGCGCTTCTTGGTGGCGCCCTCGGTGCCGTCGGCCACGACGTTGCCGTCCTCGTCGAAGGTAAGCCAGCCCTGGCTCTTCAGGTTGTCGAAGACGTAGGTGCCGTCCTCCGCCGAGACGGTGTTGTGGGTCGGCGCGGCGGGCTCGGCCGGCGAAACGTCCTCGTCGTTTTCGTCGCCCTCGTCGGACGCGTCATCCTCGGCAACGGCCGCAGGCTCGTCGGCCTCGTTGTTCTCGTCGTCCGCGGCTCCGCCATCGGCGACGCCCGCGGGCACCACCGCACCATAGGTGTCGTCGCCGGAAAGACCCTGGGTCGGATCCTCCGCATAAGCACCCGCCTCGGCACCGGTAGCCGTAACGACGCTCAGCTCATCGCGCGTGTTCCAATCATCGGACCACGTGGGATCGGCGTGCCAGCCGTCGGCTACCGCCGAGGCGTCTTCGGCGCCCTCGGGGTTGGCCAGGGTGAAGTAGCGCTCCAGCGTGAGCTGGATGCCCGCCACCGGACGATCGGCAGCCGTCGCGCCCTCGCCTGCGAACAGCGTGCCGTTCATGCCGTTGTTGTCGACATCGTTGAACACCACGCCCGTGATCTTCTGAGTGGGCGGCTGAATCTCGCCAGCATCGCCGCCGAAGACCTCGTGCACGAGCTCGCCGGTCTGCGGATCGCGCACGGCATTGCCCGCCTCGTCGGTCTTCGTCTTGTAGGTAAGCCAGTCGAAGGTGACGTAGCGATCGGTCGGCACGAGCACGCTCACCGGCACGCCGCCCTCGGTGTGCACGTAGTCGGCGGCCTCGGGATCGCCGGAGGCGGAGGTGCCCACCAAGTCGGTCACGGGAATCGTGACCTTGGAGGTCTGCAGGTCGTTGGCCGTAGCGTTGGCGTCGATATTGGAGTAGCGCACGCTCTCGGCCACGTCGGCCAAGATGATGTGGCCGGAATGAGCGCGAACACCGTTGTAGGAATCCGCGCCATTCAAGACGAGCACCGTATCTTGGGCCGTCACGGCAATGCCGTCGGTCACGGCCTTTTCGGAGGAATCGGCGTCGGAATCGACCACTTGGGACGCCAGCGGGTCATCGGCGTCGGTTGCCTCCAGCGGGCGATGCAGGCGCGTGAGCAACCAGGCCTCGTCGTCGGCCAAGGTGGTCTCGTCGGTGCTTGTGTAGTTCGTATCCCCCACTTCCACGCGATAGCTCGCCAGGTAATGGGAGCCGTCGGCGCCCGTGTAGGCGGCCGGCAGATTGTCGAAGGCGTAGACGCCGCAGGTGGACTCGTCGGGCACCACTTCCTCGGTGGTAATGCCGGTGGTCGGATCGGTCGTCTTTACCGTCTTCGTGCCGACATCGGCCGTATGCACGGCGATGACGCCCGGAGTGCCCTCGACGATCCAAGAGCCAGCGGTACGAGGCTGCGTGACCTGCTCGGTGATCGGATCGCCCGTCACCGGGTCGGTTACCGCCTCGCCTGTGTCGGGATCGGTGACGGGCACGTTCGCGATCTTGCCCGTCGACCGATCGGTGCCGAAGTTCATGTTGCGCACCCAGAAGCCGCTGCCGTCGGAGGCGGGCTCGAAGTCGGCTATCGTCTCAATCTCGTCGGTTGCGGCGCCCGCCTCATCGGTCACGTACGTCACCGGAACGCCGGCGGCGATAGCGCGATCCGCCAGATCCTTCTCGTCCTCCTCGGCCAGCGTACCGGCGGCCCACTTATCGGCCAGCGCCTTCAGGGCGTCGTCAGTCACGAACTTGAAGGCATCGTCGGCAACCTCGGGCTCATCACCAGCAGCAGGCTCGTCCGCATCGGACAGATCGGCCAAGGGCAGGTAGTACCACTGAGTGAGGCGCACTTCCTGGTTCGCCAGGCCCGGCTCGCCCTCGTCCTGGATGCCGTTGTAGCCCTTATTCGGCGCGGCAGCCCACGCGGCGTGCTCGACGACCCAGGCGTCATGGGCAGCGGTGAAGGTCACCACATCGTCGGCGCCGTCGGTCTGGTAGTCGGCCTGCACCGGCTCGACCGGCTCGGGCGTCGGATGGTAAGAGTCGTCCCACACGCGTCCGGTGATGGAGCTGCGAGGCACGCTCACCAGACCGATATCCCAGTTGTACAGACGGGCGGCATCGGCGAGGTTGTATACCACATCGCCCACCACGAGGCGATTCGCGCCGTAATCTTCCTCGGCCTCGTACTCGGCCAAGTCGACGGCGTAGGCCGAGTAAGCGCGCTGCCACGTGCTGTAGCGATCGTTCAAGTCGTTGTAGATGGCCAGCTTCTGCTCGTAATCGGCGCTAGTGCTGTCGTAGGTCGCCTTCAGCTCGTCATAGATGGCCTTGTAGCCCTTCTCACCCTCAAGGGTGCCAGTTCCGTAGTAGATGTCCTCGTAGGAGGTGTCGTTAGCCACTACGTACTTGCCGCCGCCGGGCTTGCCCCACTGCACGGCCAGGTTGGTAAGGTCCATGCCCTCCTGGTACCACGAAGGCTCGCTCGGATTGATCTGCATATTTGCGTCAAGGTCAACATACACGAATCCAAAGACGTCGGCATAGGTGCGGCAGAACGTCATGAAGTCGTCCGCCCACAACTCGTCGGCATCTTCTTCCTTACGATCGATGTACTCGGGAGTGTCACCCGGGTTCTCGGGATCGTACTGCGGGTTCTTCATCTTGTTGTACTTGAACTGGTCGCGCTTGAGCGTCTCCGGATCCGGCGGCAGCACCGGCTCGGCGGGCACGAGGCGCTTGGCCGCATCGCGGCTCTGGCGCGCGTCGGTCACCAACAGCTCGAGCCAGGTGCGCTCGCCAATGCCGAGGATAGTGGTATCGCACACTTCCAGCGTACCGGGGTAATTGGCGGGATCCGGCGCCTCGCCCGTTTCCTCAAGCACCTTCGCCACCCAGGCCGCCTTGTCGTCCTCGAACTTCTTCTCAAGCAGCTCGTTGAGGTGGACGCGCTCGTCCTCGCTGATCTCGACCTTCGGCTCGATAAGCGAGGTACGGATGATCTTGAAGCTCACGACGTTGGTGTCCATGGGCTCGTCGCCCACGAAGATCTGGGAGAAGTGAGCGACGGTCTTCTTCACCTGGTACTGGTAGGTCACCTTCACCGTCGCCTCTTCGCCGGGCAGCATGCGCCCAATGCGGAAGGAAACGGCGTCGTCGGCCGGACGACTCGCGCCGGCCCACGCGCCCTCGTCGAACGAGCCCGTACCGCGGTTGCCCTCGTAGATGGCCACGTTGCCGCCGTTCCACGTCGTCGTCGCGTCAACCACCTTCAAGGCATGGTCGCCCTCGTAGGCCACGGCGTCGGCATCGGGATAAGCGTCGGCGATGACCACGTCCTGCACCGCGTCAGTCTCGTTACGATAGGTGGTCGTGTAGGTCACCTGCACCACGTCGCCCTCGACGATGCGCTCGAAGGCATCGAGCTTGCTCAAGGGATCGCGCACAAGGCCGCCGGTCACCGTATCGGGAGCGTTGTATTCAACGGGGCTCACAAGAACGCCGGTCTGCTGCAACTGGCCGATGGTGGCCACCACGATGAAGCCGTCGGCGAACGAGCCACTCTCGGGCTGGCTTCCGGGCTCATTCAGATAATAGGTCAGCGTCGTGGCGTTGGCCGTATTGCTCGTAGCGTCAGTCTGCACATCGAGCTTGTTGCCGAGTTCGTCTTCCCGGCCGAACTTGTAGCCGACCTGGCCCATGATGGGTGTGGACACCGGCTTGGCCGACAGGTCGGAGTCGGAGTCGATGGACATGGCCGGCACCGTGATGGTCTCGCCGTTCTCATCGGTGATCTCGATTTCCTTCAGCTGGTCGCGCAGGGTGACCGCGTAGTCGCCATCGAGCTTCGCGAGGTCTTCCTGGTCAACACGCAGACGGTACCCGGCCAGGTACTTCTTCTTCGCGTCGTCATCCTCGGCGTCGCTGTAGGGATCGACCACGTAGGTCTTCACATCGCGGAACAGATAGGTGCCCGCCGAGGCCGCGTCGCCGGTGTAGGCCACACGCAACGGCTCGCCAGAGGGATACAGCTGCCAGACATAGGAGTCCGTATCATTCGGGTCGCCTCCCTGAACGGGACCGTAGTACCACTGCTCGAGCTTCACGGCCACGCCGCCGTCGACCGAGCGCTGGCCGACGCCAACCTCGTGCTCCTCGCGCACGCCGTTGTAGTTCTCGTCGTTGAACACGGTATCGCCGATGTAGCCCTTGGTGCCGTCAACGTAGCCAAGCGCCAGCGAGCTTTGACGCGCGAAGCCCTTCCACAGATTGTCGGGGTCCTCGTAACGCACCACACCGTTCTCGTCGACGGGCAGCTCCGCATCGAAGGGGAAGGTGCGCGACGAGCCGGAGACGTAGCGCAGGTCGTTATCGTTCGCGTACTTCAGCGGATCCTCGCTCCAGGTGAGCAGCGTCGGCTTGATGAGGCGGTTGGAATTGGTGTCGGTGCACTTGATGATATAAGTGCGCCCAGGCTTCAGGCGGAAGCGGAAGAAGCCGGCATCGAGGGTCGCATCGGTGCCGGTGACATAGGATGCCTGGTTGCCGTCGGCGTCGATGGCGATGGTGCTGGAAATGGTGCCGCGCTCGCGGTTGTACTCGTAGGCCGCCACGCGGATGCCGTCGAGGCGCTTCTCCTCCACCGGGTAGGCTCCAGCGATCTGCTCCTCGCTCGTTCCGGCGCCCGCGCTGTAGGAATCGAGCAGCGAGTTGATGATCTTGTTGTCCTCAGTGTAGCCGCGACGGGGCGAGCCCTCGACGCTAGCCAGCTCTTCGGCGCTCGGGCGCACGATAGAGCCACCCGAGGTGATCGTCTGATGGGAGGCATCCACCATGTAGTGCTCGTAGGTGGGATTGCCGTCGGCATCGAGCACCGGGTTGCCACTACCGTCGTAGAGCGGGCGCTTGACGGACATGTCACCCTCGTCGTTGACGTAGATGGGCTCGACCGACACGTCGTCCTGGTAGGTGACGCCCTCGAAGGTGACCGCCTGGGCGATGCCGAGCTTGTAGCCGGACATCTTGGTGTCGTAGGCCGCATGGACGGCATCCTCGGTGCCCGCCGAGATGGCCTCATCGTCATAGGCCACGGCGTCCACCTTGATCACGTCGGTGGTCATGGTCATCGTGGCCGGCGTGCCCGTGGCCGGGTCGGCCTCGGTACGGGCCACGGTCACCCGGCAGTCCTCGTTCACGCCCAGATCGGGCTCGGTGGGCGAGAAGTTGTAGTACTGCTCGGGGAACGTGAAGCGCAGACGGTAGTTGCCCGGCTTCAGGTTCGAGAACATGTAGTAGCCCGGGTTGCCGTAGGCGTCGGTCGTCGTCGTGTAGGACAGCGGCGCACCGGCGTCTGCCGTGTCGTAAACGCCCAGGTGATTCACAATCGGCACCAAGTTGCCGTTGGAGTCGTACTGGTCGTCGCAGATGGCCCAAATCCAGCGATTGCCGGAACGGGAGTTGTTGATGTAGATAGAGGCCTGGCCGTCGCGGTTCACCGGCACGCCGAACTCATTCAAGAGTTCCACCTTCACGCCATTGATGCCCGGATCGTCGTCGGAAACGCCGTCGTAGTCGAGGTCGTCGAAGTTCGCGCCGGCGTTGGTGTCGGTAATGTCAGTGGTGCCGTCGAAAGGCACATAGGTGGTCTCGGTTACCGGGCGGCCGAGGACGTCGGTCTTCACCGAGCCGTCGGCGTTCTTGACCGTCGTGGTGACGGCGCGCTCGCCGCGCAGCAGCTTGCGGCCGTTGGCGCTCTCCTGGTAGGAGGCGCACAGTTCGCGCTGCTCGCCCTCGGACAAGGTGCCGGTGGCGCCGAACATGGAAGGCGTGAGATCCTCGCGGCCTGAACGGGTGCGGGCCAACGCGCAGCGCTCGTCGGCGCTCATGCCGTCGAAGGCCTCGTCGGTGAGAAGGTCGTTCATCTCGCCGTCCCAGTTCTTGTCGAGCCACACGTAGTCGCCGATGTAGCCCCGATCGCGCGGTGCATCGATGAAGGCGCCGGCCTGAGCGGTTTCCCACAAGAACGGGTTCGCGTCGATACCACCGGACTCCATGCGAGTCAGGCAGGTGTTCCACTGGGTGACCGAGGCCAGAAGGTCGGAACGGGTGGCTGTGGCCCGCGCCTCGGCGCGCTGCTCCTCGGTCATGGCGTCGTAGTCCTTCTGGGTAGGCAGCTCGTACATATCGACCTTCGGGTCGCCGTTCTTGTTGCCCACGTACTTCGGCAAGTTGAGCGGCGCGGTCAGGGAGTACTCAAGGGACACGTAGCCCTTGCGCGGCGCGTAGATAGAATTGTCGCACATGACCCAAATGGCTCGCAGCGCCCGCAGTACATCACCTTCCATCTCAGGATGAGCATTCAGATAGGCTTTCATTTCGTTAAGCTCAATCAGCGCGTAGTCGCCCAATGAGATCGCTTCTTCACCGACTTTGTTGCCCTCTTCGTCAAAAACTTCACGGTAGCCAGCGCCAGAAATCAGGGCATTTAAGTAGGAGTGCTTCTCCTCATCGTACATATCGAAGAGCCATAGCAGTTCATCTTCCGGCACGACACTGATGACGCCGTCGTCGTCGCGCTTGAAGGGACCGACGTACACCGAAGCCTCGGTGTAGGTAACCGGCTGCCCGCCAGCGCCAGCAGTCGTCGTGGGCGTCGTGGCGAGCACCTTGCCCGTTCCTGCCAGCTCGCGATCGATGGCCGAGTACTGCTTGACCGTGATGGAATCCAGGTTCACGAGCGAGCCGGCCCACGTGGATTCGCGGCTCCAGCGCTCGCCAGCCTCGTTGAGCTGGCTTACCTGAGCGTCGCCGCGGTAGGGCAGCACGTCATAGAAAACGATGCCCTTGTTGTTGTACTGCAGCGCTTCGTCGCGGTTCGGATTGTTCAGCTTCACGGTATAGCTATAGGTGCCGCCCTCGGGCACGGCGACCGGACCGGCGCTGTCGCGCGTGGCATTGGTCTCCAGCGACGAGGCAGAGGTCTTCGTCTGATGGGTAGATTCGGTGGAATCCATCTTCAGAGCCGACAGCTGCATAACGATCATTTCCTGGGCGGTACGGCCGTCCAGGTTCGAATCGCGCGTGTCCTGCATCATGGCGCGGTTCGGGTCGTTGGGGTTCTTCTTCTCCGGCTGATGCCCGTAGAACTTCGTGGGCTGCCAGCCCCAGGTCTCGGCGATGAGCAGATCCTCGTCGATGGCGTCGGTCGCCTCGGCAGAGACGGGCATCATCATCTCGATGACGATGGACTGGCCCGGGCGCAGCACGCCGCGGTCGGCAGAGGAATCGGCATCGCCGGCGCGCGTGCCGCTGAAGTGCCAGGTGAGGAACTTGCGGCGAATGTCGGAGGTGGTGGAGGCGTACTTGTCCTGGATGAGCAAGTCGCCGCCCACCTCCGGATCATTCAGGCGCGGCACGGAGCTGTTGGCCTCGAAGTCGATGGTGTCGGTGAGCGGGAACTGGTTGTCCTCGGTCATCTCATCGCTCGTGTCGGAGAGGTAGTACGTCCAGATGGGTTTGGCGGAATCGAGACGCTCTGCCGGAATGACGAGGCCACCAATCTGAATGGGTGACGAGACATAATCCCAGCTGAAGTAGTCATACTCGTATCGTTCACCAGTGCTGGCAGACTCCTGAATGCCTTTTTGGAGCTCTTTGTAAGGCACATAGGTGAAGTTGCCATTGTTCAGCGTTTCGGCTCCGCCGAAGCCCTCGCAGGCCGGCAGGATGATGGACAGATGCGGGTCGACGCAGACGCCCTCCTCGGCCTCCTTCGGGAAGTTGTTCAGGGCGATCTGCTCGTCGGTCATGTTGGTCAGCTGAATGCGGTAGCGCATCATGCGAGATTTTCGAATCTCGATCTTGTGCTCACCAGACACCCAGGCGTAGCCAGTCTGCGTATCACCCATGAAGTAGCCCTGGGTGAGGAACAGCGACAGGGCCGGCTTGGCCGAGGCGCTGTAGAAGCCGGCACGACTGCGCTCGGCCTGGACGTACTTCGTGTCGTCGTAGCGCGGCGTGGCGGAGACGAAGTGGTTCAGGTGCAGGTTGCCGCCGGTGGACACCGTGGCACCCGCGCCGCTGTCGCCGCCCGTACCGGTACCGGAGCCCGTGCCATCGCCTTCGGCCGCCACGGCCACGCCCTCGTTATCGTCAGCGCGGTTGGGCAGCGAGTAGCCGCGGAGGTTGTACTTGGAGTTCTGACCGATGGTCGGCGTGCTCAGCTGGTCGGTGCTGAAACGAATGGCCGGAGCATTGTCCGTCATGGAGGCGGGCATCTCGGTTTCTTCCGTGCCGGAGAAATCGAAGGCGCGCTTCGACTCGACGACCGGATCGCCGTTCAAGTCGTAGGTTTGGTTGTTGTTCTCGTCGAGCACCGGCACCTCGTCGATGACGACGCCGTTCTCGTCGAGCTTGTACTTCCAGCTCTCGTTCAAGCGCTCGGGGTCGATGTCGTCGGCCTCCTGCTTGCCGGCCGTGATGTCCTGGATGACCTCTTTCTCGACACCGGTATACTCGTCTTTGTAGTACTGCGGGCCCATGGCGTCCACATCGAGGCGGAAGCCGTGGGGCACGGCCACCTCGCGAGACAGGTCGCGCACGGTGTTCGTGGCCGCATCCAGCTCGCCGGCCTTTACGACCCAGCGAATCTGACGCACCTGGTAGCCATCGTGCTCGGCGAGGAACGAGTCGTCGATCTTCACGTTGCTCTTGTCGGTAACGGCATAGCCGTTCGCCTCACCGATGGGCAGCCACATGCCCTCGAACTCGTCGGCGTTGTTGCCGTCAGTGGACATGTTCACGTCGCTGAGGTCGTCCTCGCCGTACCAGTGGTCGCGGTCGGCGTCGGTGCCGGCCAAGGCATAGTTCTCGTACTCGTTGTACTCCATGCCGTTCTGCTCGGCGAAGACGTTGCCGTCGCGGGTGCGGTCGTTCGAGACGATGCGCGCGTACATATATACGCGCAGCTTGCTCTCGACACGCGCCTCGTCGTTGACGGGTTCGGCACCCTCCGCGTTGGCGGCCACCACGTTGCCGGAGGCGTCCTGATACTCGGCGCCGGGCACTTCCCACACGCCCGTGGACACCGAGCTGAACAGCGAGTTCATACGGGCGATCGCCACGGTGGTGCTCTCGAAGTAGGCGTCGTTCAGCGACGGGGTATCGGTGCCCCAGAACGGCACTTGCCAATCGAGCACGAAGCTGTTCACCGAGCCGCCGGTGTTGATGGCCTGGGTGATGAAGAAGTCGTTGACGTTCTTCAGCGTCGCGTCGTCGCCGCGCGTGCTGCCCAGATCCTTGTTGCCCACGTTGTTGCGCAACGAGGAGGTATCGGCGCGCACGCTGGAAGACGGCTTGCGAATGCGCAGGTATCCGGCCTCGTCAGTGACGTAGGGGTCGGTGTAGTCGCCGTCTTTGTCGTGGTCGACGATGCCCTCTTCGTCCCCACCACCATCGCTGTCGGACTCCTTCGCCGAGGCGCTGTTCTTGAAGAAGCGGTCGACGTCCTGCGGCGCGAAGGACGACACGTTGGCGCCCTCGGCCACGCGGCTCTTCGCCTTGAAGGCCACGTCTCCCCTCTTCAGGTACAGATCACTCGGGATGGCGCCGGGGCGGTCGTTGTTATGGGTGCTCGCTGCCACATCGGCGGCGATGTAGTTCTTGCCCTGGTCGGCCACGGAGTACTTCGGCTGGTCGTCGTCGCCCTTATAAGAGGCTACGTCGGCGTCGAACACATGGGTCCAGTTGCTACCGTTGGCCATAAAGCTCAGATCGGAATCGTGAGCCGTGAGGTAGACGTTGGTCGAGCCGCTGGTCCACGTGTTGATGGTGTTCATCTGATCCTTGTAGCTCACCAAGTCGCCGGCGCCGTCGAACAAGTTGTCCTCGAGCACGTTTCCGGAATCCAGGTTGTCGATGCGCGTGCGCACCTTCAACGTGATGGAGTCACCGAAGCCCAGGTAGCCGTCGGCGTGCACGCCGGCATAGTAGGCATCGAACAAGGTGTTGTAGCCGAGGAACTCCTCGTCGGTGGCATCGTCGGGCGGAGCGATCTCGAAGACCACCGTTTCCGCCTCATGCTCGTAGGGCTTGATGTTCTCGATGCCGCGCGAGGTAAGCGTGTCATCGGGCTGGTCGGTATCGGGCTTGGCATAGTGAGCCGCATCGGTGCCCGCAGCGCCGTAGGTGTTGGCGCTATAGTTGGGCTGCGCGGTGATTTTCACCGTCCAGCCTTCCTCGATAAGCTGCTTGGGCGTGTACTTGGCGCTCATCGTGCGCCCGGTATGGCGATCGATCCACGTGCGCTCGACGTAGAATGCGTAGTCGTCGCCCTCGTAGTCGGCGATGTAGGTGGCGCTTCCGCCGCCCGTCGCGTTCGCCGAGGAATCGCGGTAGGAGCCCGTGAGGATGTTCTGGTCGTAGAAGGTCACCTGCTGCGGCAGCTGCACGGCGAATACGAGGGCCGCGTGCTTGACCGAGCCGGAGGTCTCCACAGTAGCGTCCGGAGCGTTGTTGGATACCGTGGCCGAGAACCACGGGGTGTCGTCGTAGTTCCACACCTCGTCGTTGTCGGGAACGAACAAGGTCTCGTTATCGATCCAGTTCTCCAACGGGCCGAACATGAGGCCCATGTCGGCATCGAAGCGCCAGGCGGGCACGGCGTACTTGAAGTAGCCGTTGGCCGTGTGGAACCACTGGTTCGAGAAGACCGAGCGATAGGTGTCGACCAGTCCGCTGTTGTAGTAGGTCTTCTGGAAGTGATAGGTAAGGTCCTTCTGCTCCTCGGCCGTCGGCGCACCGCGGCTCGAGACGATTTCGACCCAGACGTCCTCCGGATCGGCGCCTATGGGCGATTCGACCACTTCGATGGAGAGAATGGTGCCCACGGGCTGAGCGGAGAAGCGGGTCGACTCCTGGAACTTGTAGTGCTCGCCGAAAGCGTCGGCGATGCCCTGCTTCGCGTCGGCCACCGAAAGCGACATGTACTCGTAGAAGTCGCTGTACTCGTCGTATTCGATATCGTAGTCGGACACGCTGGCGAAGGCGAGCTCCATATCGACGACCGTCTTCTGGCTGCCGACGGCGAGACCCGTCGTCTCATCGACGCCGTTGTCCTCGTAATCGGTACGAGCGATAGGCGTCGTCGCGTCGCCCTGGTAAAGCGAGGCCGTGCGGCTGGCAACGATATCGTTGCCGTCGCGGTTCTCAATCACGGCATCCTGATGGACGCGCCAATCGATGGTGGTGCCGTCCTCTTGGTAGACCACCAGATCGATGGACACCTGCCCGTTCAGGTTGTTGCGCGTGCGCTTCGCCGTGAAGACGCGCGTGCCGTTATCGCGCAGACGATAGATGTCGTCCACCGTTACGTTGCTCGCGTTGTTGCGACCCACCGTTGTCACCTCGGTGGCGGAGAGCACCACGCTGCCCGCCGCGTTGCGCTTCACGTGCGTGCGCTTGTAGTCGGTGCTGCCGTTGCTGTAGTTGATGACGTCCACATCGCTGGTGGGCTGCGTCACCGAGCCGTCGAAGGCAAGTTCCGCGCCCGCATGGGCACCGGCGCCCGTGCGCTGGGTGCCCTCGCGATCGGTGGCGGGGTTGCCGCTGTCGGTCGGACGGTCGGTCGGGTTGGCCTCCACCTCGTAGGTCACGTCGAGGGTCGGCGTCATGCAGCGCAGCTTCACGGTGCTGTACAGACCGTCGTCGTCGTGCACGTCGGCGGCAGCGTTCTCGTTCGCGCGGTTACCGAAACGCTCGGCGTAGCGCGCGGTCTCATTCTCCCCTATGCCATCGGCGCCCGAGACGTTGACCGAGGCGCTGTTGGCGTTCAGCCCGCGCGTCGTCGCCTCGGACAGGCCGAAGGTGCGGTCGACGTCGGTGTAATCGCCCACACGCAGACCGGCGCCGCCCGCCAGAGGCGCGCCGGAGAGCGGCAGCGTAAGGCCGCTCTTCACCAGGGCGTGGTTGCCGTCAAGCACCCAGCCGCGGGTCGTGCCGGCACTCTCGCTGTAGGTGCCAGAAAAGCCGATGAGGTAGTTCGGGTACTCGGCCGCGCCGGTCACCGCCAGCTCGGCGGTGCGCTCGTCAGCCTTGGAGGGATCGGTGTAGGCGCCCTTGATGATCTGGGTCATGTGGCCGGGCACCACGTTGGTGGTGTTCACGCAGGCGTAACTGGAGGAGTAGTGGGTGTGCGTCAGGTAGCTGTTGCTCATGGAATCGAGGCGCGCGTCCTTCGGCGTGCCCACGGCCAGCGCGTTGCGCTGAAGCTGGGTCATGCCGTTGTGCATGGCCGCGCCGTAGGTGGCGTTGTAAAGCTGCTGCTTGGTGAGCATGATGGGCGAGCCGACGGTGTAGGGGTTGTCGGCCTTCTTCGCCGTCACGTTCAGGCCTGCTTCCTTCACCGTGATGTCGTTGTCGTTAAGGAAGGTGAAGCCAGTCATCTTCGAGGTGACGAAGGCGCGCACGTTCTCGTACACGTCGGCGGACTGGTTGCCCTTGAGCGCCTTGGGCTTGGCCACGGTGACCACATTCAGCTTGAACACGTCGAGCCCGTCGGTGGCGATGCGCGTGATCATGTCGGCGGCGCCGGAGTTGTAGCCGTCGGCCGTGGATTCGATGCGCACCACGTAGCGGTACTCGGTGGCCGACACGTTCTGCAGGGCGCCGTTCTGGTACACCTTGTAGGGATCGGTGGACACCTGCTCGTAGGTGTAGGTGACCTTGAAGTTCTTCTGCTTCCATTCCTCGGACATGTTCGCGTCCACGTTGGAGCCGATCGTGCGGCCCTCACCGCCACCTGTGGCATTGGGGCGCGCAGCATCGAGGTTCGTAGCGTCGGTGCCCTCGGTGTAGGACATCTCCCAATCGCTCACGGGAATCTCGCGGGGGCCGGCCGTCGGATCGGCATCGTAGGGAGAAAGCGTCGTTTGGCTGTAGGGCGCCACGCCGTAGGGCAGCACGACCGTCACCACGGGCAGCAGGAAGTCGCCCTTCGAGCCGCCGTCGACGGCGTAGGTGTTCTTGGCCGTGGAATCGGCGGCCGCGTTGTTGTAGACCGAGGACTCGTTGGCCACAGTCCACTGCAGAGGCTGGGTCTCCAGCCAGTAGCGGTTCTCGACGAACACATTCAGCTGGCGGGCCTCGGCCTCGGTATCCACATAGTAGTCGACCTGCTGGGGCGTCCGCACCGAGGAAGAGGTGCCGGCGCCGGGCACAAAGGAGCTCACCGTTGTCCAGGTGCGCAGCATCGGGGCGCGCTGCACGGCGTGGGTGCCCGTCTGGGCATAGAGGCGCTGGCCGCCCTTGTCACCGGCGTTCCACTGAATCTGACGGTTGTCGGTTACCTTCAGACCCATGGCCGCCAGAGCCTCGGCGGTGCTGTCCGCCTCGGCGCCGACGATGGCCGGATCGGTCACCACGGTGTTGTTGAGCACCGTGTACCCGTTCACGGCGGGCATGTTGGGCGTGCCGTAGCCGAACAGGTAGCTGGCGCAGGTAGCGCCGGCGTTGCCGCGCAGGGTGTAGGCGTAGTCCATGCCAAATGGCTGCACGTTCTGGCGACGGCCGGCGTTGGCAGCGCCGCCCTCGTACAGGTCGGTATCGTAAATGGCGTAGTAGCTGGAAGACGCGGAGGGCTCGGAGGGGTTCTCGATGACCTCAACGTCGTCGCGGATGCCGGGATTGACCGGGCCGGGCTCCTCGGTGCCGTTGGAGACGCCCACGCAGATGGTGAGCTGGACATGGGTCCGCGTATCCGGCTCGGCGCCCTCGGCGGGCTCGGGCGGCGTCGTCTCGCGAATGGAGATGACATGCCCGGTCTGGTGGCCCTCCACCTCGTCGTCGTCCACATGATGGGTCGCCTCGAGGTAGGGAAGCACCACCACGTAGCCGGCGTCCTCGAGCGCCTTGCTCACCACGTCCGGCTCGGTGTTGCCCTCAAGGAAGCCCGAGAAGTCGATGGGGGCCCGCCCGGCGCTCACGGTGATGGTCACTTCGTGGACGTCGAAGTCCGTCATGGCGATGTCCATGATGGTGCCGGCGGCCGCCTCGTCGCTGTAGGCCTCGACGCGCTCGACGGCAAGGCCCTCGTTGGCGAGCGCCGCCGCAGCCTCGTCGGGCGTAAGCGCCAGGTAGGACTCGAAATTGGGGCCGGAGCTCACGGTGATCTGCACGTAGGTCTTCATGGGATCGCCCTCGGCCGGGGTGGTCGTGGGGGCGACGGTCATGATGGCGCCTTCGGCCACCATGAAGCTGGCCATCGTGGTGCGCGTGACCTCGAAGCCGCGCGCCTCAAGCGCCGCCTGCGCGTCGTCGGGGGTCATCGCCAGATAGGGCGAGAAATCGACGCCCGTGCTGTAGACGATCTCCACATAGCGGGCCAACGGATTGGTCTCGTAGGCCGGCGCGTGCACCTCGGAGATGGCCATGATGACGCCCTCGGCAACGGTGTCGCTGGGCACGCCGCGGCGCAGCACCTGGTAGCCGTCGCCGTTAAGGCGCGTGGCGGCGGCGTCCACGGTCATGGACAGGTAGCCCTGGAACGCCTCGGGCGTCTCGGGCAGGGACTCGTCGCTTTGGGCGGCGGGCTCGGCGGACATAGGAGCCACAACTGGCGCGGCCTCGGCATCGGCGGGCACCGTGCTGCCGGCAGTGCGGGTGACGCCCGCCAGCGGATCGTAGACCCCCACGCCGTTGGCAGCGGCGACGGGCACGATCGTGGAAGGCGCCTCGTCGTCGCCATCGCCGTCGGCGCCGCCAGCGGCCGTCAGGATGGTGGCCAGAACGGCGCTCTCGTCGTTCTCCTCGTCGCGGGAGGTGGGCAGCACCGCGGCCATGGCCGCAACGGCGCCGCCGCCGGCCAGATCGGCCGTCTTGCCCGCGCCGGCGATGCCCTCGACGGTGTTCACGATCGTCGTGTTGTCCCACGGAGCCACGAGCACGCGGTCATACCAGGCACCGTTCTCGTTGTTGCCGAACACGTGGCTGCGCACGTTCACCCGCAGCTTGTAGCCGCCGGCTTCGTAGGCCTCCACGTACTTGTTCGTCACGTCGTCGGGGTCGGCGGCGTTGGCGGCCGTGTTGTCGATGGCGCGGCCGTACCACTTGCCCAGGTACTGCTTCACGGTGATCCTGAGCACCCAGGGCTGCGAGCTCTTGACGTAGCTCTCGCCCTTCATGAGGTTCTTGTCGATAGCGGTCGTGTCCTCGCCGGAGCGCACGGACAGGTAGGTGGAACCAGTCACATCGGCCGCGAGGTCGGCCATATTTGCCTTCCCGCGATTGCCGGTGCGGTAGCTGGCCGGATCCTGCGAAGCGCTCGGCGCATCGTAGCCGGCGTAGGCCGAATAGGGCGTCTGCAGCACCTCGACCTCTACCTGGGACGGATCGAGGGCAAGGTAGGCTTCCACAACACTCGGCGCGTACTTCTCGCCCGTGGCCGCGCCGGCGTTGTCGGCCAGGCCGTTGGTATAGCCGTTGGCCGCACCGAGCAGCTCGGCCTTAAGGGACACGGTGCCGTCCTCGGCGATGACCGGTTCCACGCCGCGCGGCATGATGTAGGTGAACTCAACGCCATCGAGGTTGCGGTCGCCGTAGTTGTAGGCGGTCAGGCGCGCCGTGAACTCGTCGTTGTACTGCAACGCGGTCTCGTACTGGCCGTACTCGATGCCGCGGTTGGTGGTGGTGCCGTTCACCGTGGCCTGGGCCGTGGCGAGGTTGCCCGAGAGGTTCCAGGTCTTGTTCGGATCCTGGGTGTTGTAGCGGCGCGTGGCCTGGTAATCGGTGCCGTCGGCCACAAAAGCGCTCGAGCCGGCGAGCCACGCCTTCTGCAGGTGCACGCGGGTCTGGGACCATACGAGCGGGGTGCCGGAAAGCGCCGTGCCCGCCAGCGGGCCGTCCTCGTCGACAAGCTCGCCGGAGCCGGCCGCCGTCACCCGCGCCTCTTCGATGCGCGGACCGGTGACGAACTGGAAGTAGTCGCGCTCGCGGGCGCGGCCGAAGCCCACCGTAGCGTAGGTGTAGCCTGCGGCCCGGGGGCTGCGCAGCGCATCGGCCGCCGTCGTCGGACGGCCGTCCACCACGTAGGCGACCTGCTGCACGTTGTTGGCGGTCTTCACGTCCTCGTCCATGAAGACGTCGTTGGCTCCGTGGCTGTAGGCGCCGTCGTTGGAGGCGTTGCCGGGGATGTAGGTAAGGGCGTTGCGCAGGAAGCTCCAGTTGTCCACATGCTTCGGCTTATCGGCGCTAAACGCGCTCTCGTGCATGAGGGAGTCCATGTCGAGCAGCGCGTCCTGGGTCTGGACGCGGTTCACGCCGGTGGCCATGGAGGCCGCGGCATTCGTCGCGGCGTTCAGCGACGGGTTGAACAGCGGCAGGCTGCCATCGTTGGTGGCGTTCACGGCGAAGTAGTACTGGCCGAAGCGCGGCAGGTAGGCCGGCTCCAGCCCCGCGGTGTTCGCGGCGCCGTCGGCCGTCTTGGCCGTGCTCGCGGACTTGTCCAGATCGAGCATCACCTGGGGCAGGTTCTCGGTGGCGGCGCGCACGGGGAACCAGATTTCCAGGGTGTCGCCCACTTCCATGCAGGTGGAGGTGTAATCGGCCCGGTCGGTCGGGCGCAGCTGCGTCATGTTGGGGGCATCGTCCTCGGTGCCTTCCGCGCCGTCGATGCCGAAGCCGTTCGGGTTCACCGAGCCGGTGGGCAGCTCGCGCTCGGCAGCCACGAGACTCTCGAGCGGATTATCCAGAGCCGGGGCGTTGATGCCGGCGGCGCCGGCCGTGTTGTGCTCGTCGTAGACCCATTCGATCTTGAAGGTGGCGAAATCGGTTTCATGGGAAACCGCCGTCGGGTCGCCCTCCGCCGAAAGGCCGGTGGCCCGCGGGTCGAGGTCGGCGAAGGCCTGGCCGGTCACGTTACCGGACACCGCGGCCAGACGATCGGCCGAGACGTAATCCATGGCACCGCCGAAGTCGGTGGCCTCGGCGCTATCGACCTGGGTCACCTTCAGGCGCAGACCGTGGGTGCGCTCGGCGGTCACGTCGTTGCCGGCGATGTCGGTCCAACGCACGTTGCCGGCCAGGGCCTGCTCCAGATAGGCCGCCGTGATGGCCTTTCCATCGGCGCTGCTCAGGTTGGCGCCCGTGAAGCCAGCGGCCTTGGCGGCGGTCAGCAGATAGGTGGTGGGGATGCGCTCGTAGAACACCGGGTTGTACAGCTCGCCCTCGCCGGCGCCCTGCTCGGAGGTGCCCGGCACCATAACGGTATCGGGATAGGTATCGCTGTAGGTGCCGATCTCGGCCGCCGTCAGGGTGGCGTCGGCGCCCACGGAGATATTGCGCAGCTTCGCGGTGTCCAGATCACCCGTAGTGCCCGCGTGGACGCTTCCGTCCTTCTGGTAATTGAAGGTGACAGTGTAGTCGCCCGGCTCAAGCTGGGCGGTATACGTATGCCAAACCCCATCAAGGCCGCCCCAGCGGGCTGCTCGCCACGAAGCAGTGCCCGCAGCGTTCGTACGCGTATAGTCCACCGTGAGATAGTCGTAAGAGTAGCTCTCAGAATAGTAGTAATAATCGAAGGAGAACGTCGTGGTCGAGTACACCGTGAATTTGGTCGTCATTTTAGAATTGGAGTTATGCACGTTGAAGTTGCCCGACCGGTACTCGCCCGAGCCCGCGTCGTAGGACCACGCGTAGCCGCCGGCGGCAAGGTTGAGTTCCGGCTTGCTGGCCGTCAGCGACAGGCGCGCGTTGCGCAGGGTGTCCTTGTACCAGAACACCTCGCCGGGCACATAGCCCAGCTTCTGCTCCGCATCATCGGCGTAGGGCGCGCTGGCCAAGTCCTCGCTCTGGAACACCTGGGTCTGGTAGGCGGCGTTGGGCACCTTGCGGTAGACGCGGATAGGCTCCTGCTTGGCAAGGCCGGTGTTGGTGGCGTTCCACTCGCTCTGCTTCGTGCGCCACGTCACCACGCTGGCCGGCTCGTCGGCGGCCTTGGCCGCGGCACTCAGGCGGCTTCCGTCATGGGAGAAGTCGGAGGCATCGCCGGCGGCGTTCTCGGTGATGTCGGCGTTGTGGTTGTGGTCGATGGCCATGTCCACCTGAAGGTG
The DNA here is from genome assembly GCF_000478885.1 of Adlercreutzia equolifaciens DSM 19450. Lineage (NCBI taxonomy): Bacteria > Bacillati > Actinomycetota > Coriobacteriia > Eggerthellales > Eggerthellaceae > Adlercreutzia > Adlercreutzia equolifaciens. Next base: position 155,369 of record NC_022567.1, on the reverse strand, counting down.
GCTCTCGTAGTAGTTGGCCGGCTCCTCGTAGGCCTCGGCGATGGCTGCAGCATCGCGCAGGTCGTTGTAGCGGCCCACGCCTTCCAAGGTCACGTCGGGAAGGTTGTAGCCGGGCACGTCCTTGTTGGCGCTGTAGGTGGTCACGCCATTGACCGTGGTGGCCGTCACCGCCGGCTGATCCTGGCCCACGGTCCAGGTGGTGATGTCGCCCTCTTCCACCGCATCGGTGGCGGGCACGTCGTAGTAAGTCCAGCGGATGGCCGCCGCCTCGCGATAGAGGTTGATGTTCACGACATGGTCGGTGCCTTCGATGGCATTGCTGCGGCCGGTGGCCAAAGCCGTGGCGTCGGTCACCTCAGCATCCAAATCGCGGCCGGACATGTAGTTCAGAAGCTCGTTGGAGCCATCATCCTGGCGCAGCCAGGCTCCGGCGCCGTCGTTGGCCGAGGGAATGTAGTACTCGATCTTCACCACGGGCCGGTCGGTCAGCTTCTTATTGGCCGCCAAGTTCTCCTCGTAGGCGATGTCATGACCGGTGATCTCGAAGATCTGGCTGCCCGTCGGCACCTGGCGAGCGCTATCGAAGCCCTCGGTGAAGGGCACCGTCACGGTGACATCGCCGGTGTGCCAGGTGGTGTTCTTCATGTTAGTGACATGCAGGTACAGCGGGTTGCCGTCCTGGTTCGCCTTGCTCGTGCGGCGGGTGGCCGAATCGTAGGGGAACTCGTAGGTGAGCTGCACGTCGTTGGTGTGGTTCGCCATCATGTTCGACGGGTTCAGGATGTTGTTCGTCGCATCGGCCTGGGCGAAGGCGCGCATGTTCGGGTCGTTCAGGATGACGTTGGCGGCGAACACGTTGTTCACGAGCACCTGGGGCCACCAGGTGCCATCGGGGCTCGTACCGCCATGGCTCGTCACCTTGCCCGCGCTGTGGTTGCTGATGTCGGAATCGGTCACATCGCGGTCGTGCTCGTAGAAGCGCACCTTCGAGGTGGCCTTGGCGCCGTACTGCTTCTCGTCGGTGAGGTTGGCCACCAGCGTCGGCTGATGGAAGTAGTAGACGTTGTGGTAGCCCGGGTCGGTGTTCTCGTAGCGGTACTGGCCCTGCTCCATGGAGTACACGTTCGCGCCCAAGCCGAACGAGCCCGTGTAGGGGTGTCCCGTGGGATGGCCGCTGCACGGACCGTAGTAATCGAGGGTGCGGTCACCCACGGTGTCGTCGTCGTTGGCCACGAGGAACTGGGTATAGCCGTGGGTGGGAGCGCTCGTCACCGTGAAGGTGGCGTCCACCTCGGCACCGTTGTAGGAGATGGCATCGGCATCGCCCGTGAAGGCAACGCTGCTCGCTCCGTTATAGGCGTCGCGGTCGGCCTGCAGCTCGTCGGTCATCTGGGTGATGACGCGGATGACCACGTGCTCGGTGGGATTCAGGTAGGTGGGCAGCGTCGCCGCGCCGCCATCGGACTCGCCAGCCGGCGAGCCCACGCTGAACAGCAGGGCGCGGGTCTTGCTGTAGTCAACGGTGTAGGCGCCGTCTGCGCTGACGCGCGCCGGCGCGGCGGCGGTCAGGTCGGTATGGGGCTGCGCATCGTCAAGCGACACTTCCAAGCCGTCCACGGACGTGGTGGTCTCGTTGGTTTCGGGATCGGTCTCGGTGACCACTTTGTCGCCGAGCATCTGGGCGGTCACAAGCGCGACCGACTCGGCCTCGGTGAGCGGATCGGCGCCGTAGTACTGCTTGCCCGTGTCGCCCACCGTCGTGGTTCCTACGGTAGACTCCACCACTTCCCAGCCGACGATGCGCTGGCCCGGCTTCACCTCGAAGCGACCCTGGACGAAGTTCAGGGGTACCGTGGCGGCGCCATTGGCGGTGGGCTCGTTGCGAATCTCAAGGGTGTATTCCAGGTAGTCGCCAGCGTACAGAGCGCCATCGGGCACCTCGTTGCGATGACCCGTCTCGTCCCAATCCTCGTAGCTGTAGGGCATCGCATCGCTGGTGGAATCCAAATCGTAAGCGAAGATACTCTTCACAAGCGGCTTGCTGTCGGCGTCGGTCTTAACCGTGCCATCGGCGTCATACAGGTTCACCTTCTTGCCGCGCACGTAGGAGATATCCATGTTGCCCAGGCGGTGCTCCACGTCGTACTGGGCCGACCAGTTGCTCGCCGTGGAAGCGGCGGCCGTGTTGTTGTAATAGGTCCAGGAGGAGAAGACCGGCTGTCCCGAGGCGTTGGTGGTGTAATTGGCCACACGGGTGGCGGCGTTGGGATCCTTCGACTTCACGTGGTCGACGTACAGCTGATGACGCGAGCTCTCGCCGTCGAAGGTCTTGTTCAGCTGATCCTGGGCGTTCTCGACCAACACCTTGCCGAAGGTGGGGGTCGAGGTGGTATCCCACTTGCCTTCCGTGGGATCGTTGGTAGCGGCGGTGGCGGACGTGAAGTTGTTCACGGTACGGTCGGCGAAGACGCCATCATAGCGGAAAGCGTAATTCTTCTCGGCCGCGCCGGCATCGGCCGCCGTCTTGGCCTCATCATCGGTGAGGTTGCGCAGGCTGTAGCGAGTGAGCCACTGGCTGCCGTCGAGCATCGTGCTCGCGAAGCGGCGATTGGCCTCGGGCGCCACGAAGGCGACCGAGATGGAAGTGACAATGGGCTTGGCATACTCGGCATTGGCCGAAAGCGCCCCGAAGCCGCCGGTGAGGGTGTTCGTCTCCTCGAGTGCCTTGTAGGTGTCGTAGCTCGCGCCATCGGCACCGGAAAGCGGCAGGCCCGCGGCGAGCAGGGCAATGCCGGCCTCGGGGTCGGCCTCGGCCTGGGCGGCGGTATAGGCGCGCAGGTAGCCCTCCACGTCAACCGCCACATCGCCGTCGCCGTCAGCGTCTCCCACCGTGCCCCCCCTCATTTCCACGCGACCGTCACTCACGAGGCGATCCCACATCACCTGGGCCGTCTGCTCGGCGCCGGTGCGATCGAGGTAGCGGAACGTGATGGAGCGCACCGAGAACCAGGAGTTGGCGCACTCGTCGCAGGTGCAGCCGTCCTGGCAGTGCAACGCGCCCTTGGCGTCGCGGTACTGGGTGCAGGTGCCGGTCGCCGCGTGAGGCGTGCGGGCCACGTTGGCCGCGGACTTGGCGATGGACTCGGGGATATAGAGGTTCTGCATACGGAAGATGCCGAAGTCCTCGCTGTTCTGCTTGGCGAAGTTCGTGTCAATTTCCGAACGCAGGGTGATCTCGCTGATGTGGGCCGCGCGGCGCGGGGCGCCGGCGTTGGCGTCGTCGGTCGCACCGGAGGCATCGGAGGCGTTGCGGTAGCGCACCTCGTAGGAGGCCCGGTTCGGCGTGATGTTGTCGGTGCTGTAGTCGTAGATGGTGCGCACGTCGGCCACGGCCGTCGTCGTGCCCGCGGGCAGGTTCGCGGCAGCCTGGCCTTCGCTCCACGTCTTGCTCAGCGTGGCGCCCACCGACTCGTCGTAGGTCGTCGAGGCGCTGCTCGTCTCCGACAGCTTCAGATCCGTCGACGTCGGCTTGGTGATCAGTTTGCTCGTCGGCGCGGTGCTGCCGCCCGACACACCGGCCACTTGCGTACGGCCCGTAATGACGGCGGTGTTGTCCACGGCGGTGCCGGGCACCTTGCCGGCCATCTCGTCGGTGCGCCACAAGCCGTTGTTGTCGGTCTGCAGCGTGGTGTCGTAGCCGTAATTCACGCGATAGGCGTACATGTTCGCCTGATCGGTGGCGGCGTTGCGGTTCTTCCAGTGGTAGGCCCACGTCCAAGAGTTGTAGTAGTTGTTGTAGCAATAATAGTAGTTCTGCTCGTACACCTGGTGGGTCGGCGTCACCTGATCGGTCGTATCGTAGGCGCGACGCATGGAAACGGTGGCCGTGCTCGTGGCGTTGGTCTTCCAATCTGCCACGCCGTAGGCCGCATTGGCGTAGTCGCTGCCGTTGTAGGCGGCGAAGGCGCGGTTGGCCTGCTGCTCGTAAATATAGGGGCGGCCCACCACGGCGAAGTCGGCGCTCTGCACGGCACCGGCAACACTCGTGGTCACGGCCAGCGTGCCGTCGGTGGTATCGCTCACCACACCATCGGCATCGCCGTCGTACAAACGCGCCGTCTCGGCTGTGGCGTCGGCGTCGCCGGCATAGGGGCCGAGGTTCAGCTCGTAGCTGGTGACGAACTCGTTGTCGGCCAGATACAGCGTGAAGGGCATCGTGCCCGCGTACCAATCGTCATCGGAGTTCTGGGAATTGTAGAAATCCGGATCGTGATCGTAGTCGCGGTTGAACCAGATATAGGCGTCGCCAGCCTTGTTGCGGGCGAAGCGCTTGGTCGTCGTGGCCGTGGTGTTGGTGGTGCTGCTGGTTTCGGTAACCTCGTTGGTGTAGAGCGGATAGGTGGTCGCCTGGTTGAAGGTGGGCTGGTTGGCGGCCAGCACGCCGGTCGCAGGGTCGGCGGCAGCGAACAGGTCGCGCAGGCCCGGGGACAACGTACGGTCGGTCACCGGGTTCAGGTGCGCGTCCACCATGGTGGTGTTGCCGGCAGCGTCGGTCACCGTCATGAAGTTTTCTTTAACGGTGATCGTGCGGTTCGCATCGGGGTTGGGGCTGAAGCCGTTGGCATAACCCTTTTCCTTCTTGGCGTCGTTGGCGGCCTCGTCGTCGGCCGCCCACGCCGTGGTGTGCAGCACGATGGAGACGTCGTCGAAGTTCTTCGGGTTGTTCACCACCGTGGTGTAGCGATAGGGATCCAAGTGACGGCTCGTACCGGCCTGGCTCTTGAACTGCAGGCCCGTGGCCAAGAAGCCGAAGTACTCGATATCGCTGTCGGGATAGATGGTCGGCAGCGTGTCGGCGATCTTCAGGGAGTCGGCTGCCGTGATGTAGCCGCCCCACGGCTGGTAGTTCGAATTGCCGTAGCTGGAATTGTTCGAGCCGGCGGGCCAACGATACAGCGCGTTCCAGAAGCGCTGGTCGCTGCCGTATTCCACGGCAATAGGCGTCTCGCCGTAACCGGCGTCGATATTCGAGTCGTTGCCCAACTTGTAGTTGTTGGCGGCATTGTTGTTGCGGTCGCCGTTGGCGTAGGTGCCCTGAACCGGCGTCGTCTCCCGGAAGCTCTTGCGCAGGAAGTTGCGGGAGTCGTAAGTGCTGAAGCTCACGAGCGACTTCATGTGGCGCATCTTACCCTCGTCGAAGGAGAGCGGGTGGGTATGATGATAGTAGCTGTAACCACCGGAGCTATAGCGCTGGTAGTGGCAGAAGCCCACACGGTGGAAGTTCTTGTAGGAGAAGCTGCTCTTTGTCTGGTCGTTGCCGGAGGTGATGGTGCCGGCCGCCTGGGACTTGGCAGCCGCATCCCCGGTGGACGCCCCGTTGGGGGAGCCGCTGTAGCGCTCGACGGCCTTGTTGAGGTAGGTCGTCTCGCCCTGGTTCTCGCCGCCCAAGACCATCTCGGCCGTCGTGGTGCAGGTGATGGTGGAGGGCGAGCGGTAGAAGCGGCCCGTCACCTCGAAGGACATGGCGTTGGCCCAGTTGAGCGCCGAGCTCTGGCTGTCGGCGAACCAGGTGCCGTAATCGGACACCTTCGCCGAACCATCGGCATTGAGCGCGCCCTGGTTGATGGTCACGTCGTAGACGATCTTGTCCACCGTGGTGATGGCGGCGCCGTCCTTGTAGCCAAGGAAGGTGTCTTTGAAGGCATCGGCTTGGTTCACGCCGAAGCTCGGCTCATGGACGACACTCGTCGCGCCGTCGGCCTCGGTGGTGCTCGTCTTCAGCAAGTTCAGACGGAAGTACTTGGCACCGTTCGCATCGGTTTGGAAGGAGCCACCGCTGGCCGCCGCCTGCTCGCGGATGGTGTTGCCGGACACTTCCATGGTGCCGCCGTCGCTGAAGTACACCGTTACGCCATTCATGTAGGGCAGCGCCTGCTGGTGGATCTTCACATAGTAGGCGTCAAACCCGAGCACGCCGGGCGTGGTGGAGGTGAACGTTTGAGTCAGCTTCACGCGCGCACCGGCATTGTAGGTGATGCCGCCCACGGTGTCGTAACGGATATGGGCCTCGGGAACGTCATAGAGATTCGCGGACGTCGACGCATTCACCATGGCCGTGCCGAACTGCGAATCCGTGGGCATGGGAGCACTCGTTGCATACTGGTAGAAGGCGGTCTTCGTGCCGTTGTACTCGCTCGGGCAGCTGTACGCCGAGTCGTAGATGGTGTAGTTGCCGTAAGTTCCCTGCTCCATGAACGTCGTCGCCTCGGGACGCGTGGTGCCGGGCGTCGTGCGCACCTGGCGGAAGTCGGCCAGGAAGGAGCCCTGGGCCTTGTAGCCGATGGACAAGTTCGCGGAGCCCTCGTCGTTGGAGTTGCCCCAGCAGCCGGAATGCCCACTGTGGTGCGAATCGCCCGAACCGGAAGTGTAGTTGCTGAAGCGGGTATAGCCCGCGGGCGGCCCGGCAGGCAGCACCTGGGTGGTGCCCGTCGTGGCGTCGTAGTACGCAGAGTCAGCCGCGCTCGGGCTCGTCATGGCATACGCCGCCGGAGCTGCAGCGAAGAGCGCCGCGCCCGAAGCGGCCATGGGAGCCATGAGCATGCGGGAGAGGGCCTGAGCCTGAGCCTGATTCTGCTCGGCCTGGGCCGCCACCTCGTCCTCCGGCGTGGGAGTGATCGGCTCGGCGCCGGCCACGGTGATGGTGACGTAGCACGCCCCTTCCACCGCGCCCTCGGCGGGAGCATCGGTGGTCTGGATGGAGACGATGGAGCCTGCGAGCTGAGTCTCGCTCACGGCATCCGGGTCGTAGGCCAACGTCACGATATAGGTCACGTCGGTGTACGCCTCCAAGGCCGCCTTGGCCTCTTCGGGCGTCATGGCCATCATGGCCTCGGTGATATGCGGCCCCTTGGAAAGGATGAGATAGAGCTGAGTGCCGGTCTCGTCGCCGTCCACCACGTGGACGCAGACGACCTTGCCCGCATCAACTCCCTCGCTGTACTCTTCCTGCTGGGCCTCATCCACAATGGTGAACTCAGCGAAGTCGGCAGCAGCAATGAGCGTGCGCACTTCGTCGACCGTCTTGCCCTGGCAGGAGGCCAGAAGCACGCGGCGCTGCTCGGTCCAGCTGCCCTTCGACACGGTAAGGTCGATATAGCGCTTGCCCGCTTCGGCGCCCTCGGGAGCTTCCACGCGCGTGATGGCGAGCACCGTGCCCGCCTCGGCCTCGTTCGTCTCTTCGGTTACCTCGTTGATGACGTACTCGAAGGCATCGTCGCCGAAAGCAAGCGTGTCGTCGCCATTGAGAGCTGCCAGCACATCGTCGCGATGGGTGCCGGCCGTGATGAGCGCCTGGAAGGCCGTGGCCTCAACCATGGCATCGGTGGGGCCGTCGCTCACGGTGATGATGAGGTACGTGAGCTTCTCATCGTCGGTGGACTCGGGATCCTTCTCGCGCACGGAGATGACCTTGCCCTCGGCGTACTCGTCGTTCTTCACGTGCACGATTTGCACGCTGTAGACTGCCTCGTCGGCGAAGCGCGCGCTCACGTTCTCAATGGTGTCGTTGACGCAGTCGGAGAAGTCGGGCTCGAGACCGCGCGAAATGACGATCTGCACAACGCGCTTGGTGCCCTTGTCATCATCTTCGGCCATGACGGTATCGACGCGCATAATCTGGCCCTTGGCGTAGACCGGATCATCGGCGTCCTCGCCATCGCCGCCCTTCTTCTCGCAGTAATCGTACACGACGGCATCCAGCACGTCCATCTTGCCAGCTGCCAACGTGCTGCGAGCCGCGTCGATATCGGTTTCGCCCACTACCGACGCCATAATACTGTCGTAATCGATGACTTCCTTCTGCTTGCCCAGAGAAAGGGTGATCTTCACCACCTGACGGCGACTCTCCACGCCGCCCACATCGGTCACGTGATACAGGAACTTGTCGGCGCCCGTAGCGGCAGGATCCTCAGCGAACTCGGCGCCGAGCACCAAGTCCTTCGCTATCGTTTCACTGTAGTCGGTGAAGTACTTTTTGTCCGTCGCGGCCGGATCGCCCTCGCCGGGCGTGTAGCCGGCATCGTCGCCGTAGAGGTAGCAGTCGTAGCCGTTCTCTTCCAGAATAGTGAGAGCGCCCTTGATGGTCTTGCCATCTTCCACCGTGTCGTTGAGCGGCAAGCCGATGAGCGTGTCGAGAACACTTTCTTCCTTTTCGTCGGACTTGTCCGTAATGGTCTCGCCTTGGTTCACGTCGGCGTAGGCGGCACGGCTCACCGTGTCGAAGTACATCTTCGACACGAACACACGCGAGCTGTCGGTACGCACGATGCTGAACGGATCGTTCGCCGGCATTGTGTAAGGCGGATTGCGGAAGGAATCCAGATGCGTCTCGGCCTTGGCGGTGATGATGGACTCCGTTTCGAAGTTGGCGTCCATGTAGCCGTTGACGACGACGTTCTGGTTGTTCACGGTGCCGCTCGTGCCGGAGGAGGGCTCCTCGGCCATGTCCTTCCAGGCGTAGAGCTGGAACTGGGTCACCGAGGCGATGCCTTCGTTGTACCAGATGGACTCTGGCAAGGTGAAGTTACCGCTGCCGTTGTAGGCCACCTTCTTCGCCGCATCAATATCCGCGAAATTATAGGTGGTCGTCGCGCCGGCCTTGTCGACCGACTCCACATACCAGCCGGCCAGGCGCTCGGCGCCTTCAGGTTTCAAGCCGTTGGCCGCCAGCGGCACTTCGGTGCCGTCGGCCTTGGCGTAGTAGGGGGCCATGACCACCTTCACCGCCTGGGTGTCGGCGGCACTATTGTTCATCTGACCCGTGGCGATACCCCACAGACGCAGCTTGCCCACGAGGTTCGGCTTACCGTCATCGTTTTGCGGGTAGCACTTCAGGTAGGCCTCATCGATGAGGAAGCTCACCGGATGGAAGCCGGTCCATGCATCCACGGTATCCGTGGCGCTCGTCTTGATGCCCGTCTCGAAGCTCACGGGGAAGTTCAGCGTGACGTCGTTGTCGTCGATCTTCGAGTGGCCGCTCTTCGAGTCCTGCAGCTTGCCCGAGCCGTATTTGGTAACAAGCCCGTTCTGCACCGTATTCAGCGGCGCGTCGCTCGAGATATTGCGCAGGTTCGCCCAGAACTGGAACGTTTTGCCGTAGGGCACCGACACCTCGGTGAGGTTCTTGTCGGAGTTGGCGTTCAGCTGGCCGAAGGTGTACTCATCGGAGGTGTACTTGATGTTGCGCACGCCGACCATGTCGCTGCCGCGCGACACCGAGCCGTCCTTCACATAGGCGAAGATGATGTTGTGGCTGCCGGCGGCGAGACGCACGGTCTGCTTGGGCCACGAGACGCTGCCCGACCAACGGCCGCGCTCCGTGCCGTTGTCGTACATGATGAGCTTGTCGTAGTAGCCCTCAGTTGAAGCATATACCTCGAAGGTAACGTCCATGGCCACCGAGCAGTTGATGGTCATCTGCATCTGAACATTGACGCTGTTGCGCGAGTTGCCTTTCACATAATAGGCACCGTTATCGATATACCAGATGCTTGAGGCGTTGGAGTTATGCCAGTAATTCAGGTTCGGCGTGGAGGACACCGTACCCAGGCCCTCGTCCCAGGTCTTCTCGTTGTAGGCCTCGGTACCGTACTGCACGTAGGTGTTCACGCCGAGCCAGCTGCGGGGCACCGAAAGCGCGGCGCAGTTATTGGCGGACGAGCGCGTATCGTAGGCACTCGTCTGCGCGAACGTGAAGTGCGTGTGCAGCATGGTCTCGGTCACGTTGGGCTCAAGACCGTTTGTCGTATTCGACTTGTTGGCCGTGTAGTTGGTGGAAATCTGATGGCCACCGCTGATGACGCAACCCGATCTTGAGTTCTCGCGGCTGTTGTACCAGTCGGAGATACCCGTGGCGGTCACCGTGACGTCGTTGCGCCCGGTGTTCCAGAACGGCTCGAGCGAGTGGTACTGCAGCTGCACGCTCGTCACATAGCCAGCCGCATGAGCGCTTGTCGCGGAGTTGCTCGCCAACGTGACGCGCCAGGCGTCGCCATTGGCTTCAAGCTGATCGCGGGTAAGCGTATCGGTGGCAGACGCGTTGTTCGGCATGCGGTAGTTGATGACGACGGCCTTCAGATCGCCCGCCAGCAAAAGCTGACTCGAGAAATCGAGCACCTGGGTCTTGAACCCGCGCACGGTGGAGCGACCCTTGAAGAAGTCTTTCGCGTCCTCAGACGTATCGTTCAGCGCCGTCACCGGGGTGACCTTCTGGCTCACGCTGTCGAAGGTGACCGTCATCGTCGCTGAATCGGCGCGGTTGTAAACCGTGTCCACGTTGTGGTAGGACACGACGCCATTGGCATTCGTCGTGGTGTAGTACGTCAAGCCGGTCTTGGCGCGGTTGGTAAACGCGTACCCCGTGCCATCCATCTTGTTGCCCACTTCAACATAGGAGTTCGAGGAGCCATCGAAGCCGTTGCTGCTTGAAGCGGCTGCGGCCAACGAGGGATGGCCCGTATGCTCCAGACGGAAGGAACGCGACGAGGTGTAGGCATCGTACTGACCGATCCAGTTCTCGTTGTCCTGCACGCGCAGAATCTGGTCGTAGAACGGCGTGCGCGGGAAGATCTCCTGGGTGGATTTGATGCGGTTGTCGTAGGTGTTGGTGCCGGTGGAGGCGCCATGGGTCTGCACCTCGCCGAACAGGCGAGCGCGCAGGGCCTTGCCGTTGGCCACCGTGGTGGTGGCATCCATGACAGCCATATCGAGGCGCACCGTGGATACGTAATCCCACGTCGGCACTCCACCGAACTGGATAGCGCCCTCAGTCGTAAGCGCGGCGATGCCGGCCTCAGTCAGATCGACCACCAGCGTGCCATCGGCCGTCGTGCCGTTATCCGTCGTGCCCGTCGTCACCACATGGGCATCCAGGAACGCATCCGTGAGCGCAATGGTAGCCCACGGCGTGGCGGTGGAATCGCCCGTGACCGTCGTGGCAGCGGCGGTGCCGGAATACTTGAACAGCATGAGATTCGGAATGGTGCCCGTGCGATGGACCCAGGTGCCGTCATCCTGCTTCGTGAAGCCGTCCAGCTCGAAGGTGTGGGCATAGAAGCCGCGGGCGCGACCGTCCGTCGCCCCCTGCTTGTACATGCCATCAAGCGTGAAATCGAGGTAGGTCTCCTGGGCCGGAGCGGCAGCGGTGTTCTCGAAAATGTAGGAGTACCAGACGCGCTCGGTGGGCACCGTCACACGGGTGGAGGAGCCAACAAGCTTCTGGTAGGTGACAGCCGTCTCACCCCAACGATAGGGAACGGTTGTGGCGTTCGTGCCCTTGTTCAGGTTCGAAAGCGTCGCTCCTGTCACACCATTGGCGTCGGCACCAGTCCAGTTCAAGTACGTGGTCAGGCGCGGCAGCGCGGTCTTGGCGTACATGAGCGAGCTGTCGCGGTCGCGCGTCCAGCGATCCTGTGCGGGGCTTGCGGCGGCGTTGTAGTCCACCGTGTTCCACGACTCGGTAAGGTAGTCGGTGGAGAACAGACCCGTGAGCGGCATATCGAGCCTTTGCAGGTTGTTGCTCGCATCGTACTTGCCCGCACGGGTGGGAGCGCCGAAGAACTCCACGAAGGGATCGGTAGCAGCCGATATCGCCGGGTTGGCCGGCAGGCTCACGTTCTTATCGAAGCTCTTGAAATGGAAGGTGGCGGCGATGAGGTAGTAGTTGTCGCCATCCCACGCCGTCGACGGGATAGAGATGGATCCCGTAGCGTCGTCGTAGAACTGCGTGGTCACCGTGTCCGTGGCCTCATCGTAGATGCCGAACAGGTCGATGGTGCGCTTCACGATCGTGTTGCCGTTCGTGAGGCTTGTCGCGATATCGGCCGCTTCGACGATGATCTGATCCTCGTACAAGTCGTTGCCATCGGCATCCTGGTCGGTCACACCATCGCCGTCGGCATCGATGGGCAGCTCGGAAGGAGCGCTGTCGCGCTTGAGCAGCTCTACCTCAACGTAGGCGCCCTCCAACATGAAGCGACGATTCTCATCCGGAATCGGCTCCCAGGTGCCTTCGTCATTCTTGTAGTTGTGGTGGGTAGAAATGGCCTCGACGAGGGCGGGGCTCAAATACAGCGTATCGGTATCGAAGCCGCGCCACTGGTTCTTCACGCCGATGGTCTTCATGGTTTCCACCCGCAGGCGGGCGTTTTCCATCTCGAAGGCGGTCGGGTTGGAAAGCGTGAAGCGATAGCCGGCGTCCTTGTTGCCGAGCACCGTGATAGTCTCGTCGGCCAGCGCCACAGTGGTATCGCCCGGAACGGCCGCCTCCACAAAGGTCTTGGACGTCACGCGCGGCTGCACCGGATGCACCTTGGCGTTCAAATACGCCCAATCGCTTCCCGTCGCCAGGTCAAGACCGACAGGAAGGCCCATGTTCTCGTAATTGGTGCCAAAGGTCGAGCGGAGGCCCACGCGGTCAACCACATCCACATCGCCCAGCACGTCCACCGTTGCGTTTTGGGCCATGCCCACATTCTTGTTGAAGTGGCTCATGTTGATGCGCACGTTGTTCAAATAACCCGACTTCCACAACGCCCGGGGAAGCACGAAGTTGCCCTCCGCATCGAGGAACAGGGAAGATCCCTCCTCCGCTGCCGCAATGGCAATGAGCTTCTGGGCGTCAAAGGTGAACGTCGTGATGCCTGCAGCATCGGGACCGGCAATCGTCACGGCGCCCGCGGCCTGCGCGGCCTCGAAGAACGCCTCGTCGTCGGCCGGATCGTCATCAATCTGCTGACCCATCATGCCGACGACAGAGCCGTCCTCGCCCTCCACTACTTCAACTCCATCGAGGTGCGATCCGCCTGCCGGCACGTACGCCTTGACCACAATGGTGTCGAGGGCATTGCCCGCCGTAGCATTCGGCGTCAGCCCGTTATGATCCCACTTGGTCGCCTCCATGAGGCCCTTCGACAGCGATACGAAGCGAGCATCGTAGGAGCGGTAATCGTTGGCGTAGTCGCCCATCTCGTCAGCAGGAACGCTCTCTGCCGGCACGGTACCCACGTTGATATACGAATCGAACAGCTCATAGGAGCCGTCGTAAACGTTGGCGTTGTAGTTCAAGCCGATACCGTTGTTGGCAAGCGGCTGCTCGTTCGTATAGTGGAAGCGGTAGCCCGCCCCGTCATAGCGCAGATACGCCTGAGCCGTGTCGTCAATCTCGGTCACCGCCTGCGAGAAGGGCACCGTCATGCCCGCGCTGAAGTAGGCGCGGCCGTATACCTGCGGGTTGCCCGGCGACATCTGAGCGAACAGCACGCCATAGTCGGTCGTCTTGTTCAGCTCGCCGTAAATGTTGTCGTCGTAGAGCGCATAGCTATCGGCCAAGCCATCCCAGTTCTCAATGTTGTACGTCGTGCCAAAGGATGCCGGCAGGTTGACCTCGGTATAGTAGCGATCCCACGTAGCGCCATAGGACGTACCACCACACGTCGGATCGAATCCATGGTTGCTGCAGTAGCGCACGCTTTGGTCGATACGTTTCGCAGAAGCATTGGGCGAGTCGTTCGCATAGCCGAACAGATCAATGTAGGCGCTATCGCTCGCAGCGAGGTTCTTCTTGAAGAAGCCGTAATTCAGTTCGACAGACACCAGATCGCTTCCAAGCCACAGACTGTCGTCCAGCGCCACGTTGCCCGCCTCATCGCGCGTGGCGAAGGCCGAAAGCAGCGTGTCTCCGCCCTCCGTGAGCGACAGATTCTCGCCGCCCGTCTCGAACAAATCGGCTACCTGTTCGGGGGTCAGCGTGAGGCTTGAGACATTCGTCAGATCCACCGCTCCCGTGGCGTTGTACGTGTAGGTAGCGTATTTCAGGGTAAGGCCGAGCGTCGGCGTGCCGTCGTCTTTCTTCGATGCCTCGAAGATAGATTTCGTCAGCGTGGCGGTGCTGGTATGGAAGCCGACCTTGCCAATGAGGCCCGGATAGGTGTTGTAGTCATAGCCATCGTAGGTGGTCTGCGGGTTAAGCGTTCCCAACGTGATCTTCGCACCATGGGTCATAGCGTAGTTCGACGCATTCGTGACGCGGGCGCGATAGCCTACCGTCTCGCTCTCGTAGTAAGCACGGGGACGCGTGCCCTCGAACGTGTAAAGCGTCGAGGAATGACCGTTCAGCGTGTACGTGCGCGTCGCCTGCGTCGGGCGCGCCGTGGTATACAGGGCAACCGATGCCGCCTGGTCATAGGCCACCGTGGCGTTCTTGTACGACCACATATCGATGCGCGGGCGCACGGGTGTGAGCACGACGTTCAAGCGCGTCGCATCGCTCACGATGTAGGGAGAGTTGGCTTTGTAGGAGGTAGAGACGATTTGCCCATCCGAATTGTAGCCGTAAATCGCCCAATCGTCCGTATTCCACGAATCGGTGAGGAAGTCGGTCTTGAACGTAGCGGAGAGGTCCTGGTCGACCATGCGGTGAGTGCCCGTGCCCCACAACTCCACAAACGCCGCATCGGCAACGCCCTGCGTCTTGAAGTTGCGCATCTTCAGGGTGAAGCCGCGCAGATACGAATTCGCATCATTTGCGTCGCTCCAAACGCTCTTCGCAACAAGTAAGTTACCGTCAGCGTCCATAAACACCATGTCGGACGTAATCGGCTGACCGTTGGCCGCCAAGGCCGTGGTGTCGTACACCTGCGCCGTACCGCCCGCTACGTAGCCGCGCTCAACGGCCGCCATGAGGACGGCTCCCGATATTGTGATCGACTTCACATTGGAAGACGTATGCGTGATGGTACTTGTCGTTCCATCGTCGTTGGTGATCGTCTCGAGAGTGGTGGTCACATCGCCCGTAGCGCTGTAGTCCACCGTGAGCTCGGCGAGTGCCGTGCCACCGTTGTTGTTGCCCGACAACGATGCGATAAGCCCCTTGGATACGACCACGTAGTCGGTGGTGAAGCCAACGTTCTCGGCCACACCGTCGCCGTCGTAGTCGTGGTACTGCGCAGGGATGTAGTTGTTGGTGGCAAGCAGCGCCTTGCGCATCGGGAAGGCGGTGTTGTTCGCCATCGTGAAGCGATAGCCCGAGCCGTCCTCTTCGTAATACGAGTTCATCGGGCTGTAGCTGTTGTCAGTCGCATTGGAGGCGTGGGTCACTCGTTTGGCGTAGGCGCCGTCGTCAGAATCGGCGTTGGTGGCACCGGGGCGCGCCGAATGCATGAACGCCTCGGCAGTAAGGGCAGGGCTCGTATGATAGAGGCGCCCGTACAGACGCGAGGACGAGGTCACGTCGGCATGCACGACGCTCGAACTGTTCGCACCGCCCCAGTTGCACAGGGTGAAGGTGCCATAAACCCCCGAGCTGACGGAGAACGTGTTGAACGAATTGCCATGGGTATGCGCAGTGCCCCAGTTCCATTCCGGTATCTCGCGGTTGCTCTTGAAGTTGCAGGATAGGCTCATGCCGCCCTTCACAACAGCGGTCGTTGCGCCGAATACGTCAACATAGGCGTTCTTGTCAGCGCCTACGTTCGCGCGGAACGAACTCAAGAACAGCTCGGCCTTCTCCAGGTACCCATTGTTCCAAGCTGATGCGGGCACGACAAGATTGCCGCTTGCGGCCGTCGCAACACCAGCCAGCGCCTTCAGATCGTCGAAGGCGTACGTGACATCCTCTTTCACGTCGGCCGCCGTGTAGTACGTAAAGCGCACCTGAGCGATGCTGCCCGATTCAAGCAAGCCCTTGCTGATAGTGATTTTCTCGGTCTCGAAACCGCGACGCTTGAAGGCGTAGTCCTCGACATCGTCGGTGCCGGGAATGGCCTCGGAGTAGATGGGGCCCACCGTGATCGTGGCGCGCTCCATGCCGCGACCGGTGTTGGTCACCCGATAGCGATACCCCGAATGGCCGATCTTGAAGCGCGACTCCACCGAGCTGGAAGAGGGAGTGATCGTCTCGGGATCGGCATTTTCGTCATCGCTGTGGTACGACCAAGCGGCCACTGCCAAATCGGGCTTGCCGGCGATAGAGAACAGCTCGGCATAGGACGATTCGGTGGTGTCCTCATTCGTGCCGTTTACCGTCGTGCATCCGTTGATGCCACTCCACGGCGTGTAATAGCCGTTCTTGGCAAAGTAGGCATCATTCACCTTGTACTTCGCTTTGAAGCTCGAGGGCACGTTCACGATGACATAGTAGTTGTCGCCATAGTAGAAGTTGCGGTCTGCGGTAGAGCCGCAGCCTGCATTCCATCCATGGTTCGAACAATACTGCTGGTCCTCCTCGGTGTAGAGCAGCTCGCGGTATTCGTCGTTGACGTTCGGCGAGTCGGTGGTGTAGCCATACAGATCAACGAAGATATCGCTGCCCGTCAGATTCTTGGCCACCTGCTCAAACTCAATGACTACTTGCGCCACATCGCCGTAGAGCCACATGCTCTCGAGAATGACAACGTTGCCGTTTTCATCGGCTGTAGAAAGCAGGGTGTCCAGGTTGTAGCTGCCCTCGGCGTCGGCGCTAAACACTACCGACTTAAGCCCGCTCGCCGTGCGCGCGTCGGAATCGGGGCTCGTGTTCTTGTCGACGTTCGTCAGGTTGTCGTGCACGAGCGTCGGCGGATAGTATTTAACGGTAATGCTCTCAATCTTGGATACGTCCTGCTTAACGAGCCTGCTTGAAAGCATAAGCGCCGTCGTGTGGAAACCGAGCGTGTCGGCAATACCCGCATGATCGGTGGCCGTGCGCGGGTTGATGGTGCCCAGCGTGAAGGTGGCGCCATCCGTGAGCGCATAGTTCGAGCTGTTCGTCAGACGCGCACGGTAACCCGCTCCCAGCTCGCCCACATAGGCAATGGGCTTCGGATGGTACTTCTCCATGTTGGCATAATCGGGGCGCCCGCCGTTCGCAATGATGTTCGCGGCGTTCTGGTTCTGCGATGCGATGGTGCTGGCGCGCGAGTCGCCGTTATACAGCGTTGTCGCGGCGTTGCCCTGCGTCTCTTCCTCGATATAGGAACCCGTGTACACATCGGGACGCACGGGGTACAAGGTGACGTTCAAGCGGCAGCTCTGCGAGGCGGAATGCGGATCCCAGCCCGAAACAAGATTGCCATTGGGGCAGCGATGGTTGTAGAACGTGCCGGTATTCCAAGCTCCACGTACAAAATCGGTACGGAACGTGGCCGTGACGTCCTTGTTCACCATGCGGTGCGTGCCGGCACCCCAATACTCGATAAAGATACTGCTGTCGCCGCCCGTGTATTTGAAATCACGGAAGGTGGCCGTCGTGTTGATAAGGTAGTTATCGCCCCAAGCCTTCTTGGCGATAAGCACGTTGCCGGCCTCATCAAGCGAAAGCACTTCAGAGGCGGCCGTATCTCCCACCAGAGCGTCGGCGGGCAAACTCTCCCCTGCGGCCACAGCCTTCAGATATTCCGCCGGTACGGTAAGCGAGCTGTTCTGCGCATCGGCAGCAGCCTCAATCTCGCGGTAGGTAATGACGAAGCTGTTCAGCGAGGTCACCTCGAACAGTTTATTCGAGAGCACGACATAGTTGGCCTCGAAGCCGCACACCTCATTCACATCGTCGGCATCGTGATCGAAATACTCGTAGGGCACGCCGCTTGTCGTGAAGAAGCCTTTGCGCATGGTGCCCAAGCGCTCGTGCGAGCTTCCGCTGTTGTTCAAGATAAAGCGATAGCCCGAGCCGCTCTCGCCGCGATAGGAGTTCGTCCAGCCGCTCGTGTAGCCTCCGTAATACGCGCTGTAAGAGAGCGGGCCGGCAAGACCCAGCGACGTCGGCGCTGTCTCGCCCGCCACGTACTGATCGGCGTTCGGCACGTTGGCACCGGGCGTCTTGCTGCGCATGAATGTGCGCGCGAGCACCACCGGATGCGTGGGGCGCACGTGCCCCATCAGAGTGGCCTTCTTCGCCCCAGCATCGGCCGAATCGCTGCCGCCCCAAGAAATGAGATCCCACTTATCGTACTTGGTGTCGGTGAACACGCGGGAGGTATTGTAGTTCCAACCCGAAATTTCGTTCTCGTTCACCTGGCCAAACCAACCGTCGCACGTCACATCGAACGTGCTGTCGGAGGTGTTCATGTAGCCGTGAAGGTCAGCGTAGGCATCGGTGTCGATACCGGCGTCCACGCGATCGAGATAGAGAACAGCGCTCGTCAGGTAGCCTTGCTCCCACATGGTGTAGGGGATGACAAGGTTGCCCGTATCCTCATCGGCGCCCAGGGCAAGAATCTCCTCGGCAGTGATGTAGGCCGTCTTCTTCGCCGGAACCGTGGATGTAAGGCTCACGGGATAGTAGGTCACCTTAAGACCGGTAAGATCAGACCCCGCCAAAAGAGCTTTGCTCAGCGTGATCTCGCGCGTCTGGAAGCCCGTGACGATGGACTCGTACATCTCCTTGTCGTCTTGATAGACGCTTCCGTCGGCGTTGGTGGGCGCCGTCGTGTGGTCAATCTCATCGCCTACGCCCATGCGCAGCTCGGCATTGTGCATGTCGGCGCCGTTCATGCGCGAGCCATTCACCATGGTGTAGTTGCGCAGTGCGAAGCGGAAGCCCGCCGCATCCTTGTGGTCGATCTCGTCTTGCGTGAACACCGTTTCAACGGGGTTGGAAGCGGCGGCGATGCCAGCCTCCGCGGAACCAGTGAGGGAATCCGGCGTATCAGCCAGCGCAGCGCCGCGCGGCCACTTAGTCAGGTAGGCCACTGCGTAATCGGCGCGCACGTTGCGCACGCTGACGGTATCGGAACCAGCGTAGTTCGCACCATAATGCCAATTGCCGTAATAGTCCTTGTAACCATAACGGCCGCTCTTGTAGTAGCGCAGGGTGACAGTATGCGTGCCAGCCGTCAGATTCTTCTCATAGTTGTTCCAACCGCTTGTCGGACCTCGCACAATTGTCTCGAAGGAGCCGCCGTCATAAGAGATTTGCAGATAGTCGTAGTCCGAACGATCGTCGGCCGTGTACTCGAAGCGGAATATCGAGTCCTTTTTCAAATCCAAGGTGAAGGTCATGTCGCGCGTCGCGTTGTAGTACCGCGTCAAATGTCCTGCGGTGAACGTCTCGCCCGACTGAGACCACCCAGGCTGGTTTACCGAATACCCCGCATCGTTGATGTAGGTATACGAGGGGCGCGAGATATTGGTGATCGTCGAGAACAAAACGTTGGCGGTACCGCGGTCTTCGCCCTCGGGAGCAGAGTACGACTGCACCTCGATATCGGGATACACCTGGCCCGAAATAGTGAACAGAGAGCTCTTCGAGTTATCGTAGGTCTTCTCGGCATACTCGTTGCCGGCCTGCGCGTTGGAAATCGTCTCCCAAGCACTGTTGGGATACACCGCCGTGAACTGCGTGTCGGCATTTACCATCAGGTAGTAATTGTCGTTCTGGCGATGATCGGTCGTGTAGGGCTCGAGCACGCCGCCGGTGGGAGCGCCCACCGTACCACCGCAGTGTTGCGGCTTCACGGTGGCGCAGTACACCAGACTACCCGAGCGGTTGCGATAGTAGCCGTGGTTGCCACAGGCGATCTCGGTGTTGTTCACCGTGCCGGTGCCGCCGGAAGGCATAACGATGATTTTGTAGTCGTACACATACTCGCCTGTGCCACCACGATGAGAATTGCCGTCGTCGCAGCGATACTCGCCCGTAGGGTAGTAAGTGTCACCATCGCTCGTGCGAACGGGACTATTGCCGGACGGTGCACCTATAACCAGTGTGGGAATCATCTGGGTGTAGCAGTTGCACGTAGGCTCAGCGGCATAGTAGAACCAGGTGGCATCCGTACGGAGGTACTGCACGGTACCGTTGGCGCGAACCACTTTCGAGGTCGGATTGCTGATGAGACGATGGGTGCCACTTTCAATCCACTTGCCGTGAGTGGGACAGTAGATACGGTAGAACAGCATCGTGGAATCGTCGGTCCACGATTTCTTCTCGTACACGTTGTTCACGTTGGCCGAATCGGTGGTGTAGCCGTGGAAATCGACGAAGTACTCATTGTTCGACATCGTCGTGCCGTTGTTTACAACAGCCGAGCCATTGCCCATGTGCGCCGGCACGTATTCGAATTCAATGGTGACATTCTTCAAGTCACCACCCAGCCAAAGCGACTCGGGAAGCACCAGGTTGCCAGCGTCATCGGTGCACTCCGCTACCACCTCGTCGAGCGATTTGGCAGACGACGCATCGTAGGTCGTATATTGCGACGGCTCGTTCGTCGCTTTCTTCGAAAGCTTCGACACCCATTCAAAGGTAATAGAGCGGATAGAGCGCGCCGATGCGTCCTCGGCAGCGTAGGGGTTTTTGGTAGCCTCAAGCAGCTTCGCGCTTACGAAAACGCCCGTCGCGTGGAAGCCGATCGTATCGGCCAGGGCGGCACCGTAGTCGTTCGTCCGACCGCCCGCGACGTTGTTCGGGCCTATCTCCGATGGCCACACCAGCGTTTGCGCGCCGTTCTTGATGGTCTTGGTTTCCTTGAAGTCGCCGTTGTCGATATTGTGGTCAACCGTAAAGCCACCGATGCGCAAACGGGCGCCATAGCTCATCGCATAGGCGGAATCGTTCGAGATGATGGCGCGATAGCCGGCGTAGTTGTCGTAGGTGTACGACACCGGATCGGGCTCGATATAGGTAAGATGTCCTGTACCGTCGAGCTTCCAGAAGGTGTTCTCCACACTGATGTTGCGCACCTTGACCGTATCGCTTCCGCCGTCGCGCGACCCGTCTTTATGATAGCGGAAACTCAGCGTGTAGGTGCCCTGTGGCAGGGAGATATTGTAGCGTCGCCAGCTCGTATTGCTACCAGAAGCCACGTTGTAATACGTACCATTGATGCCAACTTGCAGGAAGTCGTAATTGGCCTCCGTCGAAGTCTGATACTCAAACGTCAGGTTGGCCGTACCGGTAACCGTTACCGTGGTGGACATATCTTTGTTGATTGAGTTGATGCCCGCATAAGGACCGCAGGAATACGCGCCGTCGGAGAGGTTCCATTCCCCACGCGACCAGCCATTCATAAAGCCACCGCCCATGCCGGCCTCATCGAGCCGGTAAAGCCGGGCGCTTACGTTGCCCACCTCGCGTTCGTTCACGTACGTTTGCAGACCCACGTTCGGGCGCACCGGAGCCAACACGAAGGTCTCGGTGGCGGTACCGCTCTTGGTATAGGGCGAATTGCCCGGATGCACCGAATACGTATCGCGGTTCCACCCCGTCGTTTCGGCAGGATAGTCCTGCCCATTGCGGAAGAAGTTCGTGCCGAAAGACGCCGTTACCTTGTTCTCAATCCAGTTGTTGCCGCTCTTCGGACGCACGATGCGCCAGGTGCCGACGCCGTACAGCTCGACGAACGCGCTCGTCTCGGCCGTCACGTTTGCCGCAAAATCCCACATCTCGAATTCAATGCTGCGGAAGTAGTTGTTGCCCCACACTTCTTTCGTGATGACAAGGTTGCCGCTCTCGTCGACGTACAGCATGCTGGAGTCGATAGGCTGGCCGCTCACGGTGAGCACGGTCGGATCGTACACCGTAGCCGCAGACGTTGCATCGCCCTCGGCGCCTTCGGCGGAGGAGCCATCGGCGGTGCCTTCGCCAGCACCCTCGGTGTCGCCCTCGGTAGCGCCCTCGCCAGCACCCTCGGTAGCGCCTTCTGCGCTATCACCTTCGGTGGCGTCCTCCGTATCGCCGCTGGCATCGTCAGCAGTCTCGGTGGGAACGTAGCCGCGGGCGATAGCGGCTTGCACAACCGCCTCAGGGATGTTCAAACTCATCACGGAGGTGTCGGACGGCGTAACCTCCGTAGCATTGACCGAGTAATCGAGCTTGAAGTCCTCCATGCGAGACACGCTATCGAAGAAGCCCTTCGACACAACCACATGAGAGGTATCGAAGCCCACATGCTCGGCCAAGCCGTCTCCATTGATGTCGAACTGGGTCTGAATGGGCACATCACTCGTGAAGAAGCGCGCTTTGCCCATCTTTTCAGCGGTATTGTTGGTCAGCATGAAGCGGAAGCCCGCACCGGCTCCATCCACGCCGAAGTAACCCTGCTTCGATTGCGCGAGGCTCAAAGGCCCGCTCGCGCCACTCGAGCGATCGTAGAACGTGTTGCCGCCCGGCGTCTCGCTGCGCTCGAAGCTGTAAGGCGTCACCACCGGGTTGCTCTTAGGCGGACGGCCATAGAGCACGGCCGTGGCCGTCGCGCGAGAGAGACTCGCGTCGCCAGATGCGCACCAGGTGTTGTTGTAATCCCATGCGCCGTCATGCTGGTAGGTGGTCTTGAATTCCACCGGCAAGTTCAGCGTATTCACATCATCCACGAAGCCGTAGAGATCCACAAAGGCATCAGTCGTAAGCCCCGCGTTCACCTCATCGAAGGTGATGTCGATGCCGAGCAGGAAGGCGCGATGGGGAGCGGCCGTTGAAGGCAGCGCGCCTGCGTCCGGCGTGCCCGGCGTGGCCTCGTCGGCGGAAAGACCGCTCCACACGGTGTAGTCGAGCACGTAGTCGCCTGTCGCATCGTCCACCGTAGCCGCGGCCAGGAACTCATCCAGCGTGAAGGTCATCGTCTGCGCCTCAGGCACCGTGGCATCAACGTCGTAGACATAAGGGTAGTACGTAAGCGTGATAGTGTTGATCTTAGTGTTCTCCACCAGCTCGTGGCTCACCGTAATCTCGCGCGTTTGGAAGCCCTGAAGCGCCAGCTGGTAATCCTCATAGGAGTCGCGCGCGGGGATCTTTCGATTCGCCACGGTCTTGATAGCGAGCGCCGATTCCCACATGTGGCGGCCGCTATTCGACAGCTTAATGCGATAGCCCGCGCCCTCGCGCTCACCCGTCGCATCCCAAATGGCCTCGGAGCCGTTAGCCGTCGGATTGCCCGCACCGTGGGCATTGGCGGCATCGAAGTAGCTGACCGGCGTAATGTGCGGGCCGGGCTTGCCCACGATGGAGTACAAGTAGCTGTGATTGTTGCGATGGGTCTGCTCGCCGTAGGTGTTGGGCGTCTCGGAAAGAGACGACCAAGCAGCCACCGGATACAGCGCCTGGAAGTGGGCGTTCGCATAGATGGTCGTGAACGTATGGTCGCTCGAAGAGCCGCTCGTTACGCTTTGGTTCACGTTGGGCGAATCGTTAGTGTAACCGTACAGGTCGATGAACGCGCCCGCGCCCGTCACGGCAGCTTTCACCTCGTAGAACTCCAGTTCCACGTTCACCAAATCGCCGTCTTCCCACACCGAAGAGGGGATCACCACGTTGCCCGTGGCGGCGACGAGGTTGTCAGCGAGCAGCGTTTCCAGCGACAAGCCAGCGCCCGCACCCTCGCGATCGGACACGAACGTGACGGACTTGCGGTTCGCGGGAATGCGCTGCAACGCGGTGGCGTCCTTCGGATAGTAGTCGATCGTGATGGACTTCAGATCGGCCACGCTCGCCGTATCGAGCAGCGCTGCCGACAGCAACATCTTGGTCGTGTGGAAGCCGAGCTTATCTTCCAAGCCTTGCGCGCCCGCCACCGTACCAGCCGTGCTGCCCGGCTCCAAATCGCCGAGCGTCAGCTTGGCCCCCGTGTCCATGGCGTAGGTGGAGTTGTTGGTGACGATCGCGCGGAAGCCGGCGTTCTCTTCCCACAGATAGCCCACCGGACTCGAGCCGATCTTCACCGAACCGGCGGTGTTGTTGTCATGCAACGTGGCCGCCAAATCGCCCTGGTCTTCCACCTGGGCGTAGGCGTTGTTCGCCACTACCGGGCGAATGGGCGGCAAGGCCACGCGCAAGATACCCGTATCTTCGAACGTCTTGCGCCAGCTGTCCTCGCGCTCGAACGTGGTGAGGGTGGCGGTCAGCGGCATATTGATGTTGCGGTTGTCGCCCGTGCCGTAGAACTCGACAAAGGCGTTGTAGGCAGTGTCGATGTTCTTGTCGATGTACGAGTAGGTCAGGTGCAGACCGACCAGATAGCCGCCGTTCCAGGCCGACTCGTCCACGACAACGCCGTTGTTCGCATCGTCGACGGAAAGCGCCGATGAGGAGGCGGCAGGAGCATTGTTTCCCTGACCCGCGAAAAATCCCGTATTGCCTGCAATTATGTTGGGGTCAAGGCCCGTGACGCTGCCCATAACACCCGCCCCGGTAACGCTCACCGGCGCATAGGGCGTGATAGCGGCTACCTTATCGGCATCGAGGCCAAGCAGCGTGGCCATCTCGCTCATGGAAAGCGTCACGGCCTTCAGCTGCGACTTGGCTGTATCGTTGATGTCGTAGTAGTACAGCGTCACCTTCTCGTTGGGCACGCCCGCCGTGAACAGCTCTCGCGAGAAGTACAGCTTTTCGGTGTGGAAGTCCACCAGCTTCCCCGTAAGCGCCGGATCGGTTCCCGCATAGGCTTCTCCAGCGATGGCATGGATGGTAAACTCCGCGCCGTAATTCATGGCGTAATCGGCCGTATTGCGCAGGTTCACGCGATAGCCGCTCCCGGGCTCGCGCCAAATGACGCGCTGGTCTTTGGCCATAGTCACGCCACCGGTGCCCGTAGCGCCGGGGGCAGAGGAACCCTTGAACCCGAGAACAACCGGCAAGCCGTTCATCGGGGATATCTGAGATTTCAACGTAGCGCTATGGCTTCCCGTAACCACCCAGTCGGTTTCGTCTCCGCCGAGCAGAGCATCGTACTCGTGCGTGGTAAACGTCGCCGGCAGCGTAATGTTATCGATGAGATAATCGGTGCAACCGTAGAGCTCCACGAAGGCACCCGTGCTTGCCGCAACATTGCCGTTGAAGCGACTATAATCCACCGTCGCCTTTGCGAGGTATCCGCTGTTCCACACCGTCTTGTCGATGTGAATCTGATCGTTTACCACCGTCACGCCTTCGGGAAGCGAACCCGCCGTCACTCCTTCGGGAAGCGCAACGCCCAAAGCATCGGCCATAGCCGCCAGCTCCGCTTCACTGAAGCTTCGGGTTTGGCGATTGGCTTTTGCCGTATCGTCGTAGGCGTAGTAGTCCAAATCGAGCGCCGCCAGAGTGCCAGCTTCGAAAGCCGCCTTGGAAATGACCAGGGTATCGGTTTGGAAGTTGTACAGTCGTCCGCTGTGCGCATCAGCCGGCACGTCACCGATCTCGAACTTCACGCCCGAAACGAAGGGCTTCGTCCCACGATTCTGCAGCGTAACGCGCCAGCCGGAGCCGTCCATGGAGTAGTAGGCCACCTTGGCCGCATCGGTCGTGCCCGTCTTGGAGTCCACCGCGCCGCTCGTCAGCAGACCGCCGGTGGCCGTGCCGGCACCATGGGCGTGGCTGAAGGCCTGCACGCCCACCACGGCATCGGTCTCGTAGCGCTTGCCCGTAAGCGAGCCCGTACCGTTGGTCGAGGTATCCCAGGCCTCTTTGGCGTAATGGGTGCCGAAGGCGGCGCCCACCTTCGCCCGCACGTCGTTGTTCATGCGGCCATAAACGTCCACGTAGGGATTGTCGGGATAGTTGGCTCCCGTATGGGCAGCGGTTATGCCCGCCTTGAACCCGCTCATATTAAGCGTGAAGTGCGTGAGGTAGCCGCCGTTCCACGCCGCGCGATCGACGATGACAAAGCCCTCCGGCGACAGCGTCACCGCCGGGTTGGTGGGCGCGCCGTCCTTAGCCGCAACGATGTCGTCGCCGCTGATCGTGACCGTCTGAGGAAGCCCCAGCGCCGTGCGGTAGGTCACCGTGAGGTACTCGGGGCGCGCCGCGTTGAACAGACCCGGGGACAACGCCAGGCTCTCGGTGATAAAGGTCTCGCGCTCGTGGGTCTTCGTGCCCGCGGTCGTGAGCGTCTTGTAGGGAATGCCCCAGTTGGCGTTTTTAATGGCACCGCCGTCGGCATCGCGGGTGATTGTCGTGCCGAAGAAAATGTCCGAGTCGCCGATCACGAAAGTGGAGTCGTTCGTGACCATGAGACGGAAGCCGCTGCCCGGCTCGTTGTAGTAGGTATCGGTCTGGTTCTGGGCGAGTGCCGCCGCCGGATCGCCAGCATAGGCGGCGTTCTTCATGCCCGACACGGTGATGGCGGGTTTGACCGAGGACTTCTCAACGTGCAGGGCAATGGTACGGCTCGCCGACTGGTTCTTGTCGCGGAACATCGTGTCCCACTTCTCATAAGCCGTCGCAAGCGTACCCGTGACGCTGATATCGTTCAAGGTGGAGGGCGTGCCGTTCACCTCGATGTACATGTCGGTGTTACTACCGATGGCGCCCGTGTTGTTGATGTATTCGAAGTCGATGGAGAAATCGGCGAGGATGCCCTGGTTCCAGGCGCGGGGATCGATGATGTAGTCGCCGTTGTCGCGCACCGAAAGCACGCGCTTCACCTGGCCCGATTCCGTATAGGTCATGGCCTCCAGCTCGCTGAAGCTGCGGGTCACGGTATGCTTTTCCACCACATAGGTGGGCTCGGCGTCCTCCCCGGCCTCGGGGTCGGGCGCGGCCAAAGTGCGGGTGCAGTAATTGAAGGTGATGCCGTTGATTCGCCCGTTGCGCAAAACATTTTTGGAGATGCCGATGCTGGAGGTGGTAAACCAATCGGCATCGGGACCGGGGATGTCGCTCGTGGAGAACACCGCCGGCTCCATCATCGACTGCGACTTATTGCCGATCTGCCAGCGGAAACCAGCACCCTGGCGGTTGAGCAGCACCTGCTGAACACCCGGCGCCGCTGTCGTGGTCGCACCGTATTCCAGCGCCTCGCCACTGAGGGAATCGACGCCAAAGCCGGCGAGCGTCGGCGTGGGGTTGACGGCATTGTTGAAGGTGGCCGTGGAAAGCGCCGAATTCTTCGTGGCCGTCGTGTAAGTCCCCGTACCCACGTTCCACGTGCGCAAACCAGCTGAGAGGCGCGCGTTGTTGGTGTAGGACTCGCGGGGAATCAACAGGTTGCCGTTAATCTTGATGTCCGTCTGCAAATCGAGACCCGTGGCCGAGCCACTCTTGTCCGGCGCATCAAAGGGACTCTTTTGCACGATGCGGATGTTGCCCGTGAAGTTGTTGCCGGCCTTGATGACGCCGGGGATGGGATTGATCGAGGTAGAAGTGCTCCCGGTGGGCGAGCTTCCGCCCATGGCTTCCATCTGAGCCGCCAGGCTCGTGTCGCGCGTGGTGCCACCGAGCCGGAACAACGCGTAATCCGCTGCGCCCTGGTTACTTGCATTCTTGTAGTCGCCTTCCACGAGCTGGGGCGTGCCCAGGGAAATCCAACTCGTGTTGCCAGCGTAGTCGCGGATTTCGAACTGAATGACCGAGCCGTCGAGGTTGACGGTATTGTCAGCCACCGTGTCGTAGAAGGTGCCGAGACCGTCTTCGTTGGCTTCCATGTACATGAAGCCCGACTGATCGAGCTGGGCCGACGGATCTTCGCGCATGGCCTCATCGTAGTCTTCCCGAGCCTTCTGCGCGGCGGCCTTAGCCTCTTCGATGGCGCTCTTCTTGATGTACAGCTCGATGTTTTGCAGACGGAAGAAATCGGGCAGCGTGTCATTGATGAGAGGGCCGGCGGTGGTCACGCCCGTGGTGGGGCCGTACAGCGGCATGTTGCCCTTGGCGTTAAAGCGGTTGAGCACGTAGGAGCTCGTCGTGCCCAGGTAGCTGTTCGCCGTTTGGTCGAGCAGGGATTTGTTCGACGGGTTGACGACCTTCTTCGAAAGGCTCGTGCTGAATTCCGGAATGAGGAAGTAGCCGCCGGCGTTCTGGCCGTTCAAGCCCCACGAGTAGTTCTGATCACCGCGGCGACCGAACTTGACCGTGGTCTGCGGCAACAGCGACACGTTGTAGCGGCTGCCCGTGACGCGCATGTTCGTGGTGAAGGGGATGGCCACGAGCGTCTGCAGCGTCTGCTGGGCGGCGATGAGGCCCTGGCCCGCAGGGTCGCGATCGTTCTCGCTCACCTCGTAGTAAATACGACCGTTGTAGTTGTTGGTCGTATAGGGAATCTGGCGGCACTCCACGCCGGCCAGCTCGGTGGTCTTGGCCGCCACCGCCTCGTCATCGGGAGCAGAGCCGTTGGCAGCAGTCTCGTCGGCGATCCACTTCTTCAGCAGAGCGCGCTGCTCCATTTCGTCGACGTTGGAGAAGCGCACCTTGTCCAGGTCGTTGTATTCCGCATCCGTCCAGTTCGTCGTATCGTAAATGAGAACGCCACCCTGGTGAATCTTGCCCCAGAACGGACGCTCCTTGCCGCCGGGAGTCGGATTTGCGGGATCGTAGCGAACGACCTTGTCTTCTTCTTCGATGTACTGCCACGTCATCAGGTCTTCGCGGGTGACGCCCTGGCCGTTGTCGTCAGTGTTCATGACGTCGAAGTAGTAATCGACTTCGTCGATGAGCGACTTAGAGCTGGCTTCGGAGGTGTTCTTGGTTGTCACGCGGTAGACCATGTAGTTGTAGCGGTCGTACAGCACGTTCTCCGAGATGGGCGTGTAGTTCGATTCCCAGGTGAGGTTGCTCACCAGGAAGGAAATGCGCCGGGGAAAATCGGTGTTGTCCGCGTTTTGCTCGGTGGTGGCGTCCAGGTAATGTCCCGGGACACCATCGGGATAGGTGGCAGAGCTGCTAGAAAAGCGACCGTAGGTTTTACCTGACATGAGCAGATCGCCGCCCGTGTTCTCAGGAATAGTACCCTGGAAAGAAATTGGCACTTGAGGACGCATAGAATTGTAGGTTGAGCAGGTCATCTGATAGTCATAATTGGCGTTGACCATCCTATGAGCGTAAACTTCGGTATTAAGCTTGCCGTCTGGAAGAAAAAGGTCTGTGACAGGAACCTGTCCGCCAGTGCGAGTATTCTTCACCCAAACGCCTTTATTGGTTTGATAAATCGGTTCGATGCCATATGTATCAGATTTCGCACGATAGACGAACTCGCCCCAGTAGTCAGTGACGGGGCGTTTCACCTTGCCGCCGCTATCCGGTGATCCACGCCAAACCAGACGCACCGTACCAGTGACACCCTTGGTGAGATCGATCCCTGTCGACCGGTAATACTCCTTTGGCAAGGCATTAAAATTGAAGTCGCTTCGAACTGCATCCGAAGGCATACCCGAAAGGTTGGAGATGCCGTCATTTTCGGGGTAATTGTCGCCAGCTCTGCCGTTGCTCAAATAGCCATTGAGCGAAATCTCCTTATACCCCTTCACTTGGAGGTAAATATCCCAGTTTTGAGCCATGGCAGAGCTAAACTGCAGGGTCATGTAAGGCGCATCGTCGCCCTTGTTATAGCCGCCACCGTTACTGACCCACTCTGTGTAGTCGTAGTACTGCTCAAGTGCGCCGTTTTCCGTTTTGACGAAGTAGGGGATCTTCAGCGTGATCTCGTTGGCGTAGTCACCCACCCAGTCGGCATCCGGATCATCCGGGTCAAGATCGAAATCGCGGCCGCCCATGTAGCCCGAGGAAGCACCCAGGTCGAGAGCCAAGTCGGCATATACCGAGGAACCGGTTGTGTAGATGTAAGTGTTCTTCGCTTCGGCAAAGGGCGTCACGTTGCCGCCCAGCACGAAATACGGCACATAATACTTTGCTTCAAGTGGCGTGCCTGCGGCCAAAGGCGTTGCCATCGAGAGCGCCACCGACATGGGCGCTGCCATGAGGGACGTAGCCGGAGTGAGCGTTTCAATTTCCTCATCACCAGCGGCAAAGGGCGCAACGTAGTTAACGGCGTCGACCACCGATACCGTGCTTTGCGGCCAACCGTTCTCATCGTAGATGAAATCGCCGGTGGTTTCAGAGGCTTCATCGACGGACTCGTCGGCCGGCTCGGTTTCCGCCGTCGATTCGTCGGCAGGCTCGTCAGTCGGCTCATCCGTGGACTCATCGGTGGGCTCTTCGGTCGCCGCCGGCTCATCGGTCGGCTCGGGCTCTTCGGCCGGCTCGGGCTCGGGCTCAAGTTCGGAATCTGCTTCGAATGCCGCCGCAGCCGTCAGGTACGAGGTAAACGAGATATCCTCGTCTTCCAAGGTCTCATTGACCGTCTTGGCGTCTCCCGCCTTCTCTTCCTGCACGACCTTGGCGTTGAACTGCGCCGTTACCGCGATATCGATCGTTTTGGGCACAAAGGCACCCGCCTCGTCGGTGGCCAGGGCATCGGGGCCAAAGGGCACTACTATATAGATAGTGCGCGCCGTGGCGGCGTCCTCCTCGGCGCCAGCTGCCTTGGGAGCTGCCAGCTGGCCGGCGGCCTTCATGCTCAGGTGAGCAACGCCATCGGACGGGGATTCCACCGTCGCGCGCTCGGCACCTTCGAACGCACGCTCCAAAGCGGCGCTATCGCTTGGATCGAGCGCATCGAGATTGGCGCCTTCCATGCCCGTGGCATCGAAGGCCACGACATCGGCAGCGCGAAGGCCGGAGCCTTCCCGGTTCCACGCCGGAATATCGGACAGGACGAGGTCGTAGCCCCGCTCGTTCAACACGCCCGCCGTCGCCGTCACATCGACGGCGAAAGCAGCGTATCCGCCATCGGCTCCCATGAGCGCCTGGCCCACCGGACGCACCGAGGCGGTTACCGACTCACGAGGCTCGGCGTTCACCAAAGAGACCGTGACTGCACTCTCATCAGCCATTTCGTAATAGACGCTATCGGCGGGCTCTGTCGCAGCATCATCAGGAGTAGCGGCCGTAAAGGAGCTCAGCTGGTAGCCGCCCTTCACCTCAACCGGAACATCGGCCGGCACAGCGCTCGTCAGGGTTGCCGTCAGCTGGGGCAAGGGCGTTTCCGCCGTAAGCTGCCAGCGCGTTTCCTTAGCGGTAATGCCATGCTCGTCCTGCACGCCCTTGTAAACAAAGAGAATGCGGCCGGACAAGCCTTGGACCAATTCCTCCGCGGTGCGCTCCAGATATTTGCCGCGGTGCTCGGTGTACACCGCCCAGCCGGCAGGCAGCTGATCGGCAGCTACCGCAAGCACGGCGCGCATATCCTGCGCGTCCCCGCCGCGAACGAGCCACTCCTCGCGGCAGAGCGTCGTGCCAATGTTGCCCAGAGCGTCTTCGTAGAGATAAGGAGCATCAAACGTGAGAACCACGCGGTCGCTATCGGACGTGCCCCCGAAGTGACCGCCTTGCAGCAAATTCTCAGCCGTCGAGCCTTCGGCCAGGGTAGGCGTCAGGGAAAGAGTGCTTCCGTCCACATGATAGCGCTGGTCAGAAGCTTGCAGCGTGCCCGCAGCCTCAAGGCCGTAGCTTATGTGGCCGAGCAGAGCCTCTTGCAGTTTTGAAGCATCTTTCAGGGTGCCGTTCTTCACGGCGGCCTCGTTCAGCACATGATCGCTCTGTCGGTTCTTCGCCGTATCGTCGAGGGAAGACAGCACTTCATCGGCCTCTACGAGACCGTCCGGCAAAAGCGCATCCATGGCCTCGTCGGTGACAGCCGGGTCTTGAGGCGCATCATCGTTCGGCGTGAGTTCATCGGTGCCGAGGGGGTTGTCGCCCTCGCCATTGGAGTGATCGGCCACTTGGGAAGTGGCATCGTCTCCCAGAGACTCATCAATAATCTCGTCGCCCGCCGTAGAGGCCATAGGCACAGCGTCGTCGCCGATAATGAGGTGGCGCGCCTCTTCAATAGAGTAGGTATTCCACGTAGTAAGAAACAGAAGAACCGACAACGTCACCGCAATGACCTTGCCGAAAGGTGTCAGTTGACGGGTGCGCCCGGATATTACAGACGTTCCGACAGCACTACCATGTTCCGGCTGGGGAGAAGCAGGGGGTACCAAAGCATCCTCAGCCGAGAACGTTTCCTCAGCCGAGAAGCGCTCCATAGAGGGACACACCCCCCCCCGTCAGCCTTTTTCGCGCCTCGATCAATATGTTTAAACATATGACCATCCTTACGTTCTATGCCACAATCTCGGCCCTGATTCCGAGATAGTTTCCACTCATGCCATTGATGAGTACGTTGCCCTGTTTTTGTGACCTTTGTGAATTTAAAGCTACATTTTGGGCGCAGGTCACCAACAGTGCAGTTTTACGCATCCTTCATTATCAACGGAAAGTCAACAATTGACAAGGTGTTTTTCCCACTATTAGGTAACGTTTTCCACCGATTGGCTCAATTTGCTTACGTAACTTACGCAGGGGTTTCCTTGAGTTTCCCCTTATATTCCTCCGCGAATCTCAAGCACCGCCCTATACTACATGAGATGGTAATGACACTCTTATAAGAGGGTATTTGGCCCTCTTTAGCGCACCTTCCCTCACTTGACAGGGCCGCTTCTCTGTATTACCAAAAAAGTAATACTCGTGAAAACGCCCTCCAGGTATATCGCAAAACACCACGTCAAAAGGGCGATCGGCTATTAGAATTGACTAATAGCCCCTCGGTGCAGGGCGCTTTCCCTTGACCACTGCAGCAACTCAGACAACCTGCTACTATAGCAAGGCAAGTTTTCGTCTTGCGTATTGCATTGCGGGTTTTCGCGAAATCGCGCGGTCTCTTCCTGCGGGCTTTCGCGAAAAATCGCAGAACCACTTTCTGCCCGTCGCTCGAGAAAGAAGACTTCATGGCGAATGCACTGCTTGCGAAAGATCCTGACAACACGTGCGTGCTGGTAACGGGAGGCGCTGGGTTCATCGGCAGCCACACGGTCGTGGAACTGCTGGAGCGCAACTACCAGGTTGTCATCGTGGACGACCTGAGCAATTCCAGTCGCGAGGCCGTGCGGCGCGTGGGCGAAATCACCGGCGTGGCTCCCGTGTTTGCCGACCTGCCCAACGAGGAAGAGGCCGAGGCCGTCGCAGCTGTGGCCGGCGCTGCGGTACGCGAGGTTGCGCCGGGGCCCTCTCTCACCTTCTACGAGGCGAACATCCTGGATCGCGCGGCCCTGGAGACCATTTTCACCATGCACGCCGTGGACGTCATTATCCACTTCGCCGGCTTCAAGGCCGTAGGCGAGTCGGTGGCCAAGCCGCTCGAGTACTACTGGAACAACATCGCCGGCACCCTGGTTCTGTGCGAAGTTGCTCGCGAGCACGGCTGCAAGAACATCGTGTTCTCGTCGAGCGCCACGGTGTACGGCGAGCCGGAGTTCGTGCCCATCACCGAAAGCTGCCCGAAGCACGACGCCACCAACCCCTACGGCTGGACCAAATCGATGCTCGAGCAGATCCTTTCCGACCTGTACACGGGCGACAACGAGTGGAACGTCGTGCTGCTGCGCTACTTCAATCCCATCGGCGCCCATGAGTCCGGTCGCATCGGCGAGGATCCGAAGGGCATCCCGAACAACCTGCTGCCCTATGTGGCTCAGGTGGCCGTGGGCAAGCTGGAGCAGGTCGGTGTGTTCGGCGACGACTACCCCACCCCTGACGGCACCGGCGTGCGCGACTACATTCACGTGGTGGACTTGGCCCGCGGCCATGTGGCGGCGCTCGATTGGATGGCCGGGCGCGTGGGCACCGGCGAGCCGATCGGCGTGGGCTCGGTGGCTGGCGAGCCGGCGGAAGACGGAACGCGCCGGGGCGTGGGCATTTTCAACCTGGGCACGGGGAAGGGCTCGTCGGTACTCGACGTGATTCACGCCTTCGAGGCTGCGTGCGGTCACGAGATTCCCTACCGCATCATGGCCCGGCGCCCCGGCGACATCGCGGAGTGCTACGCCGACGCCACGAAGGCCCGCGACGAGCTGGGCTGGACGGCCGAATACGACATGGCCCGCATGTGCGAGGACGGCTGGCGCTGGCAGTCCCAGAACCCCGACGGCTACGGGGACGCGGAATAGGCGCAGGAGCTTCTCGTGCCCATTTCTCGCAGAACTAGCGCTTTGCGAGGACAATAATTTCGACTTGTTAGAGTTTGCCAGGCGCTCAATAATAGTGCGAATTAGATGATCGTATTCGATTCGCATATTAATACATGAATTACATTATACATAGCAATTCGGTGCGTACTTGAACCTATGCACATGCCTAACAAGTCGAAATTTCCGCCCGAAATCGCCCTCCAGATCTGCCGGAGACTTTCACTCTCTGATCCCGCCGCTTGCCTCGCCCGATCAACCCATTTGCCTCTTTGCCAACATCTTTTCAAGCGCAAGAACAGCAGTGCCAGCTCCTAATGCAGCCCCCAGCGTATCGGTGAGCCAGTCGGCGGGGTCGCACATGCGGCCGGGGACGAAGGACTGGTGGAACTCGTCGGTCACGGCGTAAAGACTGGCGAGGGCGACAGCGACGAGAGCGAGCTTTCCCCAGCCCTGCGCGGGCCAGGTGCGCCGCGCGGCCACAACGAGCAGCACACCGAATATCAGGTACTCGGTAAAGTGAGCTGCCACGTTCACGATGTCGGTGTCGGGGCCGAAAATGGGAGCGACGAGGCCCACAAGCCAACGCTTGATTGCGGCCAAGGGGCCACTGCCGTCGAAATCGTTGCCAGTATGGGCGGACATGAAAAAGATCACGCCCGCCCACAGGGCGACGATAACCCAGGAGAGTATGAGGTGGGCTCGCTGCGACACAGGCGCTAGACTTCCGGAGCAAGAACGAGAATCTGCTCCGGATCGCTCACGAGCAGGTCGGGTTCCCAGCCTTCGGCGGCGAAATCGGCCGGGTCGTGATAGCCCCAGTCCACACCGACCGCATAGCAGCCGGTGTTGCGGGCCACGTGGATGTCGCCCGGGGAGTCGCCGATGTACACCGTGCGCGCCGGCGTGCTTCCCAGCTCTTCAATGGTGGTAAGCAGGCCCGTGGGGTCGGGCTTGCGCGGGAAGTTCTGCGGGCCGCCTTCCCCATGCTGCACATCCACAGCGTCGGGGAGACACTTGTTCATGATGAACTGCACGCCGCCATCGAACTTGTTCGACAGCACGCCCAGCTTGCAGCCGCGCCGACGCAGCTCGGCTAGCAGGGCGGGGATGCCCGGGTAGGGCTTCGTCAGGTCGTTGGGATAGGTGCCGTAGTTCTCCTTCCAGCGGGCGAGGCAGGCGTCGGCCACGTCCTGGGGCGTCCCTTCAGGAACCGCCTGGTACATGAGCGCCTTCACGCCGTTGCCCACATAGGAGTTGATCTCCTCGCGGGTGCGCGGGGGCAGATTGAATTCAGCGAGCGCGTCGTTAGTGAGCACGACGAGGTCGTCAAGCGTATCGAGCAGCGTGCCGTCCACATCGAACACGAACGTGTCGAAGGGCGGCGTTGGTTTTTCAGCAGCCATGAGGCTTTGGTCCTTTCGAGCTTTTATAGAGCCACATCATTGTAACGGTTGCCCGCTTCCAGTGCGGAAACAGCCTTCTGACTGTTAGGTTAAACCCACGGTTGTTCAGAAAAGAAACTTTCCATGAATCCTTCGAAACGAGTAGCCATCATCACGGGCGCGTCCTCCGGGCTGGGGCGCGAGTTCGCGCGACAGCTAGATGCGCAGCAGGTGGCCGACGAGCTGTGGCTTGTTGCGCGCAACGAGAAGGCCCTGGCCGAAGTGGCCGGCGAGCTGGACACGCCCTCCCGCGCGGTAGCCGCCGACCTCACCAGCGAGACCGACATCGCGAACATTCGCGCAACGCTTTCCGCGGAAGACCCCCGCGTCACGTTCTTGGTGAACGCGGCCGGCTTCGGCAAGTTCGGCGATTGGCAGACCATCTCCGATGCCGCGGTGGATTCCATGATCGACCTGAACTGCCGCGGGCTGGTGGATATGACTCGTGCGACGCTGCCTTATATGGAACGGGGCAGCCGCATCATCCAGGTGGCCTCCGCCGCTGCTTTCACGCCCTTGCCCCATATGAATGTGTACGCCGCCACTAAGTCATTCGTGCTGCATTACACGCGCGCCCTTCGCTGGGAGCTGCACGGCACGGGCATCACCGCCACGGCGCTGTGCCCCACCTGGGTGAAGACCGGCTTCGAGAAGGTGGCGCGCACCTCCGGCGGCGGCCACGACGTGGGGCACCTCCTCGGCGAGCAAACGCCGCAGGAAGTGGTGCGCCGCGCGCTTTGCGCGAACAAGGCCCATTTCGCTGTGGCCTGCGCGAGCCCTCAGTCGGCGGCGCTGCGCCTCATCGGCAAGGTCGTTCCCTCTTGCATCACCATGGCCGGCTGGGACGTGCTGCGCCGGTTGTAACTTTCCCTCGAAAGGAACCCCCTCATGAACGATACCTCTTCCACGCCTTCCACGACCCCCATCCCCAACAACTACGGCGTTGCCACCTCCATGGCCGACGTGCAGAACCAGATCAACGAGATGGAGGCCTTCTTCGAAACCGGCGCCACCTTACCCGTGGATTTCCGCCTGCGCCAGCTGCGCCGGCTGCAAGCCTACTTGCTTGCCCACGAGCAGGAAGCCTTGGATGCCCTCCACGCCGACCTGGGAAAATCCGCCTTCGAGTCGTACGCCACCGAGTTGGGGCTCGTTTACGACGAGATTCGCCTTTACCTGCGGAAGCTGCGTCAATGGGCGCGGCCGCGGCACGTGCCTACGCCACTTGCGCACTTCCCTTCTTCGTCCACGGTGTACCCCTACCCCTTCGGTGTGGCCGCCGTGCTCTCGCCGTGGAACTACCCGCTGCAGCTGACGCTCATTCCGCTAGTGGACGCCATCGGCGCGGGCAACTGCGTGGCCATGAAGCCGTCGAAGACCTCGCCGCACACGTCGCAGTTTCTGCGCGATATGTGCCGCGAACTGTTCGATCCGC
This sequence comes from Adlercreutzia equolifaciens DSM 19450, assembly GCF_000478885.1. NCBI lineage: Bacteria > Bacillati > Actinomycetota > Coriobacteriia > Eggerthellales > Eggerthellaceae > Adlercreutzia > Adlercreutzia equolifaciens. The sequence continues at coordinate 118,709 of NC_022567.1, read as the reverse complement.
GCTACGTGTACTGCTGGCACGGATCAAACGACATGAACGACTGGCTGTTGCAGGTGGAATTCGACAAGATCATGTTCACCGGCAGCCCGCGCGTCGGCAAGGAAATCATGACAGCGGCGGCCCAGAACCTGACGAGCGTCACCCTGGAGCTCGGCGGCAAGAGCCCCGTGTTCATCGCCGCCGATGCCGACATCCGTCGCGCCGCCCAGCGCATCGCCTGGGGCAAGTGCCTGAACTCGGGCCAGACCTGCGTGGGGCCCGACTACGCGCTTGTGCACGAGGATGTGGCCGACGAGTTCGTGGAAGAATTGCAGCGGTGGATTCACGAGTACTACGGCGAGGACGTGCTGGCCAGCCCCAACTACCCGCACATGATCAACCAGAAGCACTTCGACATGGTGTGCCAGCTCATCGACGATCGCCCCCAGGGCACCCGTATCGCCTTCGGCGGCCGGCGCAACCCCACGACACTGCAGATTGAACCAACCGTAGTGACGGGCGTGCGCATCGACGACCCGCTCATGAGTCAGGAGATCTTCGGCCCGGCGCTGCCCGTCATCACCTGGCGCGACCTGGACGAAGCCCTGGACATCGTGCGATCGATCAAGCATCCACTGGCCTGCTATATCTTCTCGAACAGCCGCCGGTTCCAGCGGCGCATCCTGGATGCGGTGCGCTGCGGCGGGGCCACCATCAACGACGTGGTCATTCACGCGAGCAGCAATCGGATGGGCTTCGGCGGCGTGCAGAACTCCGGCATCGGCGCCTACCACGGCAAGGTGGGCTTCGACGCGTTCACCCACTACAAGTCAACCATGAAGAAATCGACCCTCATCGAGACCGGCATTCGCAACCCACCCTTCAACGAGACGAAGATGCGCCTGCTGAAGCTGGTCATGCCAGGGAAGTAGGCCCTGGGAAGCGGAGCCAAGGAGGCCGGTTCTCCTGACTCCTAACGCCTACTACTCGGCCCAGCGATAAAGGGCGTCCCCGGCGCCTATCTCGAAGTGGCACTGGGCGATGCCGAGGTCCATCTGGGTGAACGCGCCGCGCTTGGTGGATGCGCGCACCACCGGCACGTCGTTCTCTTCGCCGTCAAGCGAGAAGGAGAACTTCTGCTGGTTTAAGGCCGTGGGAGCAAGCAAGGCCGCGTCCACCCCGCGCTTGAACCATTCCGGCGCCCCGTCGTAGCCCGGGGCCACATCCTGGGGCGCCTTCGACCGATGCGGCACCCCCTGCGTGGCCCCATATCCGAGCGCTACCACGGCGGCCAGCTTCTGGCCCAGATCCACATTGTAAGCGCGGTTCACCACCTTGTAGGTGCCCCCGACCCAGCAGCTGTTCAGCCCGAGCGACTGGGCCAGCAGCACCAGCTGCTCGCCATAGTAGCCGACGATACCGTCGAGTTCCTTGCATTCAGGCCCCACAAGCGCCAGGTAGTTGCGCACGTTTGTGAAGTTCACAAGCCGCGCCTTAAAGCCAGTGAAAGCCCGCGGCTCGTCAAGTACGAGCTGAATATTCAGGTTCGCTTCCTCGTTCACCGGGGCGATGGCCTTCTGCAACACCTCCACCGCCTCGGGCGCGAGGGGCTCGTCGGTATAGCTGCGCACAGCATGGCGCGCCTCGATCGCCTGCATCGGCGTGAGCTGTCCGGCGGAAAAGGGAAGGAGCGCACAAGGATCGGGTTGCAGAGCGGCCATGGAAATCCTTTCAGCGAAGTTGCCACGCTCAGCATAGCACAAGCAAGATGCGCCAAAAACGCAGGGGACGACTTAGAGGATACCCAGATAAAACTAGGGCCAATCCCAGTGGGACCGGAGCAGACCCTGAAAAATCGTCGACCGTGAAAACCCGCCATGGGTTGTTTCGGCTTGCGCACATGGACGATGGGCACGAGAACGGGCAGGCGTCCGTTCTCTTTTTGTTTTCACCCCCCCATCGAAAGGCTTTCCATGTCAGCATCAACAGATCAGGCGGCAGTCCTCTATCTTCGCATCACCTGCAGCGTCAACGGGATCTTCTACGCGTCGATGTACGCCCTCGATTCGTTTGCCCTGGCATCGGGCGCGCCGAAGCTGGCCCTTGCGAACTCCCTCATCGACGCCTTCATCATGAGAATGGGGCTAGCCTTGCTCCTGTCGGCTCCCTTGGGCTGCGGATTCGTCGGAACCTATACAGCGCAGGCAGCGGCGCCAGTTCTGCCCGCCATCATCGGCTTCGCATACCTCCGGCTATGGGCGAGAAGGAACTCGCCCGCGCATCAGTGAGTCAGAGGGCCGTCCCCCTGACTCACGCCAAGCAGCGGTCTTTCGCTCTCGAAACAATATCCGCGTCCCAAAAAACGAACGACCCCGCCGGAAGGCAGGGTCGGGAAGTTCATGGAGCGGGCGACGGGACTCGAACCCGCGAATACAAGCTTGGGAAGCTATTTCCATCCCGAGCTCCATTTCCGAGAAAACCGCTCGTCACCTGCAAAATCGCTTTTAGAGTTTAGCGCATGGCGAGAAGTTCGTCAAAAAGTTCGTCAAATTTCAACTGTTTTCAAAACTGGACATCTGCAAGAGAAAAATCGAAGGGCACCGACAAACGCCGATGCCCTTCGTTGATTGCTGGAGCGGGCGACGGGACTCGAACCCGCGGTACAGGCTTGGGAAGCCTGGGCCTTACCACTTGGCGACGCCCGCAATTCATTCGCTGACTAAACGCAGCGCTTGAATTATAACGCATCCCAAGCAAAACGCAGCGGAATACAAAAGTTCCAAAACTATGCGGCCTGCGGCAGCGATTCGAGCCGTGAGACGTACCTGTTGGATAGCTCCCTGCTTGTCGAGGGGATGTAGCCCACATAGAGGTCGAGCGTATAGGACGGCGACGCGTGTCCGAGGATGACGGAGATGGTCTTGATGTTCTCGCCGCGAGCGAGGTTGATGGTGGCGAACGTATGCCGCAGCGCGTAGGGGCGCACGCCCTCGAACCCCACCTTCTCCACGAACCTTTGCCACTGCTTCTTGAGCACGTTGTAGGTGAGGGGCTTGTCAAGTTCTCCCACGAGAGGCGTGCTTGGGCCGGGCCTGATGCCCATGGCGCGCAGGCGTCTGCTCTTCTCCTCTATCCATCTGCCTATCTCGCGGGAGGTGTAATCGTCGATAGGAACCGTGCGGTACGACGAATCGGACTTCGTATACTCAACGATTTCCGCCGTCCCGTGTTCGAGCGACCCGGTGATTCTCGCCGAAGGGACGCCGCCGACGTTGACGCCGCCCATCTTCAAAGCGAGTGCTTCCTCGGGGCGCATCCCGCTGGAGAAAAGGGCGAGGCACGCCACCTTGAAAGGCGACAGGGGAAGCGCCTTCACTTCGTGGAGGAACCGCGCCGCATCCTCCTCCATGAGAGGGTCGATGAGCGGGCGGCTCTTCTTGAAGTTCTTGGAGAGGAAGCGCGCCTTCGCCACGTTCTTCTGCACGAGCTCCCTATCCAGCGCGTCGTTGAGGATCTCGCGGCAGAATTTGAGGATTTTGTGCTGCATATCGGGCCCGGCAACGCGCGGGGAGCCGAGCGGCTTCTTCTTCCGTCGATTCCCCTCGCGCACCGCCTGCTCGCGTTTCCTTTTCCATTCCTCCACGCGCTCGTTTGCCCACCGCCGCGAAATCTCGGGCACCTGAAGCAGGCATCGCTCCACGTCCATCGCCGTCAAATCGCGAAGGGGGATAAGCCCTATTACCTCACGCAGGTACTCGGCGTATCGCCGCTCGTTGGCTAGGGTTTGCCTTCCTATGGCCCCATTGCTGCGGAGCGCAATGTAACGCTCAACGTACTCTCCGAAAGGCGTTGCGGGACTCAGCGGTGAAACGTCTTGCGCCCCAATGCCCACCCCCGTCGTCCTATCTTCAAGCATTCTGTTGGCATCTTCCTCGAACTCGGCGATGCGCGCCCTGAGTTCTTCGCGCTTGTTGCGGGCGAACACCGTCCGCGACAGCTTCTTGCGCCCCATGACCCCCTGGAACTCGGCGGGCACCCTGATGCGCAGTTCGTAGGCGGTCGCTTTCGGGTCGTCGCGCTTCCTGCGGGGAAGCCCCTTCGCCTTCCTCGCCTCATCGAGATCCACGGGCTTGTCGCATTTGAGCGTCTTCGTCATTCTCTCCTCCATCTTCGCGCCTGTTCAGATAGCGTAGGAGGCAGAGCTTGGGAACCAGCCACTTCGACCCGAACTTGACCCCGCGCATCTCGCCCGCCGCCAACAGCTTCCTCACGCCCTGCGACGTGAGGCCCGTGAACTCGGCTATCTGGCAGGGGGTCATCATGTAGGGGTACGGTTCGAGCGCGGGCAGGAACAGCCCGCCAGGGTCGGCCCCGCAAAGCGCCTCGTCGTCAAACGCCGCCTCCGCGCGACGCTCATAATGAGCCATTTCGGCAGAGCGCGAAACGATGCGATTTTCCGCATCGCATGCTTGACAAGGGACGAAAGGCCGCGCGGTCATCTCCTCACGACCTTGTAGTCGTAGCCCGTGCGGGTATTGCAGATGGTGCAGGGCTCGCGTTGCTCCTGCTCGAAGTCCGCGCGCCACACCAGGTAGTCGTCCGAGTCGCAGAACGTCTGATGGCACTTCCTGCACAGCGTGAGCAGCATGAAGTCGTCTCCCGGCCCTTTGAGCCCCAGGCTCACGGCGAGTGCAGCGTCCACAAGCCTCATCTGCTCGGCGCCGATGTGCCCCGCCCTCCCGCGCAGGCGCAGCTTGTCGATGGTGCGCAGCTGCTCCAGGAGGGCGACCGAGCCCTCCCTGAGCCCGGCCGACGCGGGCACGGGTACGTGCACGGGGAGGTTCGCCTTGGGCTTGCCGGTTATGGCGGCGACGATGATAGTTTTGCTGCGCCTGTTGCCCGCATCGTTTTGCACGACGAGGACGGGACGCGTGCCTCCCTGCTCGCATCCCAGAACGGGGTCGAGGAAAGCGAAAAACACATCGCCCCTGCGCGGATGGTCGTCCATGAGGCACCTCCTTCGTTTCAATATGTAACTGCGGCCGAGAGTCGGGGTCGTCCGACCCGCGGCCGCCTGAAACGCCGCTTCCGCGGCTCCCGCTCGCCCACGAGGCCCCTCATGGCGTGGCGCGCTCTTGACCTTGCAAGGGCGGGCGGGTATGGGGCTGTCAAGGTTCCATCGAGGGATTTCCTCCCTCATAGAGACGGACAGCTAGGTGGGCGAAACGGAACCCCGCACGGAGAAAAACACTAGAAACCGGAAGAGAGAATCTCTTTCAGGTTCTCTCGCGCAAGACTGATGCTGCGTCTCACTGCGCGATCGGAGCACCTCTCTACTTCGGCTATCTTCGCCGTGGGCATACCAAGCAAGTGCCTCATCAGAAAACGCCTGCGTTGTGCGGCGGGTATCTGCTGGAACGCTTGAAACAGCGCTTCGGATTCCAGCTTCTCCATAAAGATTAACTCTGGGTCTTTTTCGGGATTGTTGGGGGCAAGAGAGGCTTCGTCCATCGACGCCAAGTGTAGTGAGTGTCTTGTCTCGCGGCGCTCCGTTCGCCAGAACTCACGCTGAAGTTCCTCTATGCCCTCGAATACTTGCCTGGGCAGATTTATCTCGGTTCGTTTGCCGTCAGGCGTCCTCACCACAATGCGATATTGGGCTTGGGAGTCGTCAATGTTCCTGCTTTCGTAAAATCGGGCCATATATTGCTCCTTCGGTTCAGACCCGCAGGAGCAACCGGCCGAAAGCGCAAAAAAGGACGGGCAGGACGTTTGGCTCCTGTCCGTCTGGCGGATCGGCGGGTATTTATTTACATCCTCAAGGATGTGCTACGTTTTGGGCAAATTCGTTATGCGCATAGTCCCATTGCTCTCGAACGTAAGCACGGTAAGCTGGCCCTTGCGTACTATTTCTACGCGACGCAGCTTTCTATCTGCCCGACAGACGAGCTTGCCGAGCGCATTCCTTACGTCTTGCATACAGCCACCTCCTCTCTGACGGAGCATGATGTCATGTTTGACCACATAGCGTCCCGACTTGAAAAGTCAAAATTCTGTCTGGTTCGACAATGGTGCTCCGCAGACTGTCGATCTTGGGGTGCTCTACGAGACGGATGGGTAATGCATCGTCACCGCTAAACTGACGGAAGATTCTCGCTCGGTCTATCGGTTCGCAAGTGTTTAGGGTTGTTGCGGGAGATTTTGCTTACGCCACAACAACCCCTTGGGCGTCATGCTGCAGCACAATGCATAAATATCCAATATTTTGTCTTAAAGGTTGTTGGAGCGATTCTGCTACTTTTCGGTCTTTGGCATGAAGCTGGAACGGAATATCGAGCGGGAGTTTAACTCGATATCCTTTTCGACAAGCTTTAACAAGAAAGAAATGAATTGCATTATGATGCAAAGAGCCAAGCGATAGTCCTGATGAACGAAGTACAAAGCGCGACTTTAATCTGAGGGTGAAATCTGCGACTTGCGCTAAACTGCGAATGTCGACAGTTATAATACGGAGTGACGTATCGAATCAAGATTCCGTCAAAGAGCCTGCTGTTGTCGTTATGAGGAGATTGAAAAATGGCACAAATGCCCATTGTCCGTTGCAGGAATATGATCTTTTTGATTTAAGCAGTTGGGCATGGTAGCGCCCAACAACCAGTTCTTTGGGTTGGTTGTTGGGACGATGTGAATCCAGATAAAACATGACCTCGCAATCAGTGAAATCGAGCCACTTCCCATACGTTGGAAACCATGCCTTGTAGACAGATTCTTTCGCGCTGAAAGTCAGCCTATCCCAAGATATATTTGGCTGACTGCAGGTAAGCTCACCCATCTGTTTTATCTCCTTCTTGCTCATTATCAAACTGTATATCTCTGATTCAATGGGGTTATTCGGCTCGGCGTCAATCCCGATAGTTCGAAATCGGTAATCTGAGGTGACTGCGGCAGCGGCATATCCTCTGCAATGCGTAATGCTCCCGCATATGTTTTTGGGCCAAATCGGTTCTCGGTTGGTACCGATGAGGATAGGAGGGTCATTGAAGCCCAGATGCGAGAGAGCGTTGCGAGCACATTTGCGCCCAACGGAAAACTCTTTCAGGCGTTTAGAAGAAAAACTTCGTGATATTTCCTTTTCTTTCCCAATAAGAGGAAAACCGTAAAAAGACCCCAGGTATTCTGAAGAAAACACTTCCTCTGGTAGTAAGGAGGCTAAAAAACCGGAATTGAATTTAGGAAAGCCAATCACAGCACCACCCCTAGTATGAACTATACACCCTTGTATACACTTTAAAAGTTCCAGCTGTTCATGTAGGCGATCTGCTCCTCGGTGAGGGTGTCTATCTTCACGCCCAGAGTCTCCAGCTTCACGCGCGCCACGCCGTCGTCGATGGCGGCGGGCACGTCGTACACCTTGTTCTCCAGCTCGCCCGCATGCTGGAAGAGGTACTCGGCCGCGAGCGCCTGGTTCGCGAAGCTCATGTCCATGACGGACGCCGGGTGCCCCTCGGCGCAGCTCAGGTTCACGAGGCGCCCCTGCGCCAGGACGATGACCGTGCGCCCGTCGGCAAGCGTGTACTCCTCCACGAGCGGCTTGATCTCCTCCACCTTCACGGCGTGCTCGCGCAGCCACTCCAGGTTGATCTCGCTGTCGAAGTGCCCGGAGTTGCACACGATGGCGCCGTCCTTCATGTTCTCGAACGCGGGCGCGTCCACCACCTTGCAGTTGCCGGTGACCGTCACCCACACGTCGGCGAAGCGCGCCGCCTCGGCGGCGGGCATGACCTCGTAGCCCTCCATGTGCGCCTCCAGCGCCTTCAGCGGGTCCACCTCGCACACGATCACGCGCATGCCCATGCCCTTGGCGCGCAGGGCGAGCCCGCTGCCGCAGTAGCCGTAGCCCGAGATCACGATGGTGCGCCCGCACAAAAGGCGGTTCGTGGCGCGCACGATGCCGTCGAGCGTGGACTGGCCCGTGCCGTAGTGGTTGTCGAAGCAGTGCTTCGTGTTCGCGTCGTTGACGTTGAACACGGGGTAGCCCAGCGTGCCCTCCTTCGCCATGGACACAAGGCGCACCACGCCCGTGGTGGTTTCCTCGGTGCCGCCGATGACGCCTTCCAGCTTGTCAATGTGGGTGGTGTGCAGCGCGGTGTCCAGGTCGGCGCCGTCGTCCATGATGATCTGCGGGTTCGTGGCGATGACCGCGTCGATGTGGCGGCGGTAGGTGTCCATGTCCTCGCCGGTGACGGCGAACACCTTGATGCCGAAGTCGCGCACGAGCGAGGCGGCGGTGTCGTCTTGGGTGGAAAGCGGGTTGCTGGCGCACAGCGCCACCTCGGCGCCCGAGGCCGCCAGCGCGCGCATGAGGTTCGCCGTCTCGGTGGTCACGTGCATGCACGCGCCGATGCGCACGCCCTCAAGCGGGCGCTCCTTCGCGAAGCGCTCGCGGATGGACGCCAGCACGGGCATGTCGCGCGCCGCCCACTCGATGCGGGCAAGCCCTGCGTCGGCAAGGTCGATGTCTTTGATGTCGTAGCTCTCGGTCATGGCGCTTCTTTCTTATGTTATCGACTGATCCTATGTCTGGTTTGGCGTCGATTAATCCTCAAACAATTCAGTGGAAAAATATCGTTCGCCCGTATCGGGCAGTAAAGTAACCACTGTCTTGCCCGAACCAAGTTGCCGAGCAAGCTGACGTGCGGCAACCACATTTGTACCGCCCGATACGCCGCAAAGCAAACCCTCCTCACGAGCAAGCGCGCGAGCCTCGTTGATAGCTTCCTCATCGGAAACCACGCAGATATCGTCATAGATGCCCTGATCAAGGATATCGGGAATAAGCCCATCGCCGATACCCATCTGCAAATACGTTCCGACGCTTCCTCCCGAAAGAATCGCTGCGCTCTCCGGCTCAACGGCCCAAATGCATACATCAGGAAAAAGACGTTTGAGTGCCTGCCCTATACCGGAAATAGTACCACCTGTACCAATGCCCGAGCAGAATCCATGTATGGGCCCCTTCACGTCCTCTAAGATCTCAAGTGCTGTATGATAGCGATGCGCTAGTAAATTATCCCTGTTCTCGAACTGCTGTGGCACGTAAACACGAGGATCCTCGCTAGCCATACGCTTAGCCAGAGCGATGCATTTGGATATGCACTCTCCAATATCGCCAGCATCATGTACGACAATTACCTCAGCACCATAGTGGCGAACAAGCTTACGACGCTCTTCCGACACGCTGTCTGGCATAATGATGCGCGCACGATAACCGCGCACAGCACACACAAGCGCGAGCCCTATACCTTGATTGCCGCTTGTAGGTTCAACGATAATACTATCTGGCCCAATTTCGCCGCGGCGTTCGGCGGATTCAATCATCTGTAATGCCGTGCGCGTTTTAATGGAGCCTCCTACATTAACGCCCTCAAACTTAACGAGTATCTGTGCGGCATTCGCTTCAGATAACCGATTGAGACGAACGAGAGGTGTATGCCCCATGGCTTGCAGCACATTATCGTAAATCATGGAACTCCTTCCAAGGGGGTGCTAGCCCCTTATGCTAGCCTGCAGGTCTTTCGCAGATCCTCGGCGCGGTCGGTGCGCTCCCAGGTGAACTCGGGCAGCTCGCGGCCGAAGTGGCCGTAGGCGGCCGTCTTGCGGTAGATGGGGCGGCGCAAATCCAGCGCGTCGATGATGGCGCCGGGGCGCAGGTCGAACACCTCGGCCACCGCGCGCTCGATGGCCCCCACCGCCGCCTTCTCGGTGCCGAACGTCTCCACCATGAGCGACACGGGGCGCGCCACGCCGATGGCGTAGGCCACCTGCACCTCGCAGCGCGCGGCCAGGCCCGCGGCAACCACGTTCTTCGCCACCCAGCGCGCCGCGTAGGCCGCCGAGCGGTCCACCTTCGTGCAGTCCTTGCCGGAGAAGGCCCCGCCGCCGTGCCGTCCCATGCCGCCGTAGGTGTCCACGATGACCTTGCGGCCCGTGAGGCCGCAGTCGCCCATCGGCCCGCCGATGACGAAGCGGCCCGTGGGGTTCACGTGGATCTCCGCGTCGGGCGAGAGCGCCACGCCCTCGCCGGCCAGCACCGGGCGCACCACCTGCTCCACCACGTCGGCGCGCAGCCGCTCGTAGGGCGCCTCCTCGGCGTGCTGCGTGGACACGACCACCTTCTCCACCCACTTCGGCGCGCCGTCCTCGTAGCGCACGCTCACCTGGGTCTTGCCGTCGGGGCGCAGGTAGTCGAGCGTGCCGTCCTTGCGCACGGCGGCGAGGCGCTCGCTCATGCGCTGGGCCAGGTAGATGGGCATGGGCATGAGGGTGCTCGTCTCGTCGCAGGCGTAGCCGAACATCATGCCCTGGTCGCCCGCGCCGATGCGCTCGTAGGGGTCGTCCGCGGCCCCGCCGTGGGCCGCCTCCCAGCTCTCGTCCACGCCCTGCGCGATGTCGGGGCTCTGCTCGTGGATGGCGTTCACCACGCCGCAGGTGGTGCCGTCGAAGCCGTACTTGGCGCGGTCGTAGCCGATGCCGCACACCACCTCGCGCACGATGGCCGGCACGTCCACGTACGCCTGCGTGCGGATCTCGCCCGCCACGGCCACGAGCCCCGTGGTCGCAAGCGTCTCGCACGCGCAGCGCATCCGCGACACGTCGGCGGGCTGCCCGCTGGGGGCGATGTAGCCCTCGCGCTCGAGCTCTATCTCCTTGGAGATGATGGCGTCCAAGATGGCGTCCGATATCTGGTCGCACATCTTGTCGGGATGCCCCTCGGTGACGGATTCGGACGTGAACAGGTAGGATTTTGGCAAAGCGATCGATAAGCTTGGCCTTTGCTCTATCGTCATTTCAATTCTCTCTATACTTTAGATTGCCCATTATCCAGCTTATTTAGGTTGATGACCCTTATTGGACGTCCATCTTGCTCGACAGCTCCTTTTTTAAAGCCTGATATGACTCTTCGCTCATTGCGTGCTCCATGCGACAGGCATCCCTTTGTGCAATTTCAGTCGGAATGCCAAGGTTGGTAAGAACCTTGAAGAAGAAGCAATGGCGGTCGTAAACTCTTTCAGCGATTTTGCGTCCCCCATTTGAAAGGCGAACCAAACCTCGAGGCCTAAATTCAACATATCCTTCCGCGCTCAAGGAGGACATAGCTTTTGATATGCTCGCCTTGGAAAAACCCATTCTACTGGCCATATCCACTTGCCTTACAAAACCACCAGAACGAGTTTCGAGAATAAGCAGGTTTTCTAGATAGTCTTCCCTTGACTCACTCAAAGTCATCAGTTCCACCTCACTTAATTCAAAATCCGACCCGTCGACGACTGAAGCTCCACCATTTTCTTGAACAGGCTGTCTTCGCGCTCCATGAGCTCCGACGGCTTTCCTTGCTCGGCAACGCGGCCTCCATCCAGCACCACGATTTTGTCGGCGCTCATCACGGTTCTCATCCGGTGCGCGATGACCAGCACGGTTTTGCGTTCAAGGAGACACGATAGCGCCTCCTGCACCTTCGTCTCATTTTCAACGTCAAGTGAAGCGGTCGCCTCATCCAGAAGAACAATGGGGGCGTTTTTGAGGATCGCCCGGGCAATCGATATGCGCTGGCGCTCGCCTCCGGACAAAAGCGCGCCGTTCTCGCCTATCCTCGTTTCATAGCCCTTCGGCATGCGGGAGACAAAATCATCGCAGTTCGCCGCCCGAGCCGCCGCAAACACCTCCTCATCCGTGGCATCTGGCCTACCGAGTCGGATGTTCTGCATGATCGTGTCGTCGAACAGAACCACATCCTGGAACACTTGGGCGAAATCGACGAGAAGGGCCTCGGGGTCGACGGTCGAAACGTCCACGCCTCCGATGCTCACAACGCCATCGTCGGCATCCCAGAAACGGGCAGCCAGCTTGGCCGCGGTGGACTTGCCGCCCCCGCTCGGACCGACCAAGGCGGTCACCTCGCCCTCCTTCGCAACAAATGAGACGTTCGAGAGAACCTTCTCGCCTCCTTCGTACGAAAAAGTCACGTTGTCGAAAGAAATGTCGTGATTCGCCGGCTCGAATTCCATCGACCCGGTTTGAGGCCGCTCGTGCTCGATGGAGTGCATGCGCTTGATTCCGAGCTTGAGATTGAGAAGCTCCGTCACAACTTCAAGCACGGTGTTGATCGGATCGTAGAATCTCGTCACCACGAGAAGGAAGCAGAAGTACACCATGAACTCTAGTTCCCCCGATGCCAAAAGCAGGGCTCCGACGAGGACGGTCGAAGCTATTCCGAGCTTGAGGAACGCTTGCGCGGCCGACACGGGAACGGCACTCGAAAGCTCCGAGACGATCTGGGCCTTCTCCGCGCGATCGATCTTCTGATCCAGTTGCTCGAGATACGTTTCCGATTGGTTCGCCGCCGTGATCTCTTGGGCGCATTCGAGGTACTCCTGCAAGCCGTCCGCAACGTCAAGCTGGCGGTCGATGAGAAACTGCCCCTTCGCATCTTGGCTCTTCCGAGAGAAGGCGATGATGAGCAAGGCGATGGGAAGAACCCAGAGGGCGGCGATGGCCATCTTCCAGTTGAAGAGCAGAAGCATGATCGAGATCAATATGGTCGACGCGCCGGTTCCGAACAAAAGGGGCATGATATGGGAGAACATGCGCTCCTGATCGGCGCAGTCCTTCATGATGGTGGTGGTGAGGTCCGAGAGGTCGCGCCTTCCGAAAAAGGAAAGGGGCAATCTGCGCAGCACCTCGGCAAGCTCGATCCGCTTTCTGGCACTCTCGCCGTACACGACATTGTAGGTGAAATGGTATTCGAGCCATTGGGTCAGCAGCATGAGCAGGAGTATGACGACGATGGCTGCAAGATAGCCACCAAGAGCAGGGAGGGGCTTCGAGGGGTCGAGCAGATGATCCAGGTAGTCGTTGGTCGCCATGCACAGCACGCCAATGGGTGCCATCATGACGAGGTTGGCGAGAGCGCAGAAGAACGCGCCTCTCTTGAACTCGAAAGCACCCCGCTCGGTCAAAGCGAACTTCTCACGCAGCATCGTTGGCACCCCCTCCGATTCTCCAAGAGACTGATTTCTGATAGTCCTCCCACATCCGGCGATACACTCCCTTGCTTTCGACAAGATCCCCGTGGGATCCCGATTCCGAGATGGCCCCGTTCTCCACGACGCAGATCCTGTCCGCGCCCACCACGGTCGATAGCCGGTGTGCAATCATGAGAACGGTCTTGCCGTGCGTAAGACGCGCGAGCGCACGTTGGATAAGGGCTTCGTTTTCCGGATCGGCGAACGCTGTGGCCTCGTCCAAGACCACGATAGGCGCATCTTTCAGAATGGCCCGGGCAAGCGCGATACGCTGGCATTCGCCGCCCGACAGGTAGACGCCCTTCGCGCCGACCACCGTGTCCAAGCCCTCGGGCAGCTTCGCGATGATGTCGTCGCATTGCGCCGCGTGCGCGGCCGCCTCCACCTCCGCGCGCGTAGCCGACGGGCGCGCGAATCTGATGTTGTCAATGAGGCTGCGCTTGAAAAGCCGTGTGTTTTGGAAGACGAAGGAAACGGAATCCATCAGTTCCGAACGGGGAACATCCCGCACATCAACACCGCCGACAAGCACCCGTCCTTCATCGACGTCCCAGAACCTCGGAACAAGGCTTGCAATGGTGCTCTTGCCTCCTCCCGACGGCCCGACGAGCGCCATCGTTTCTCCTTCGGGAATCGCAAAGCTCACGTTCTTGACGGCAGGTGCGTCAGCGCCCGGATACGTGAAAGACACCCCTTCAAAAACGATATCGCACGTCCCGCTCGCCCTCCCGCCTTTCGCAGAACAGCAAGGCATCTCCGGCGTGGATAGGATCCCCTCGATTCGCATCACGGCATCTTGGGCCATCGCCGCAGCTTCAGAGGCGTACAGTATCTTGGTCATCATCGATGTCGTCACCGCGCTGAACACCACGTAGAAGAGGAAGTCCGTGAAGAACGACGCGAAGTCCCCTGCTGCCCCCGCAAGCAGGATGCTGGCGGGAACCAGCACAGCAAAGGTCGAGTTGATCGCCACGATCTGCACGACCTGCGGTTTTTCGCACAACTTCGAATAGCCATGGGCCATATCCCGGTACTGCAGGATGGCCTCCTTGAATGCGTTGAACGAATCGACCGTTTGCTGGAACACTTTGACGACGGGCATGCCTCGAACATATTCGGTCGCAGCGGCGTTCATTCGGTTCAATGCCTGCTGGTAGTTCGACACGAAAGTCAGATAGCTTGAGTTCTCATCGCTGCCTCCCCCTCCCATCATCCTCCAAATGCACGCGAAGGACACCGCGATGGGAACCAGGCACGCCAAACCCATGGCCCAGTCGAAGATGAACATCACGACGACAAACACAACGGGGGTGATGAGGGCTCCCACGAAATCAGGGAACTTATGGGCAAGCACGGACTCGGTCTGGCCGGCGCAGCCGTCGATCACCCTCCTTAGTTCGCCGGTCGAATGCTCGTCGTAGTAGCCAAGGGGAACCTTGGAGAGATGGTGGGTCGCGGCCTTCCTCATGTTGTTGCCGGTTCGGAATGCCGCGATATGAGTGCACATCAACGCCGCGAAGTACACCACCACTCCGGCCACCGCGAATCCGACTGCCAGCCATGCGTAAAAGGCCGCGCCACTCGCTTCGCTCCATTGAGGAGCCACTGCGACAAACTGCGACATGATAAACCAGACGCACACAAGGGGCATCACAGCAAGCAACGAATGCAGACCAGACAAGGCGCAGCCCACCACGGTGAGGATTTTGTAAGGCCCTGCGAAGTCAAGCAACCTGAACAGCGGATGGGGTGCTTTGCGTTTCGACTTTTTGTTCTCTGGGCTTTGTTCCGTCATTTCTCCTCCTGCTCTATTACCAGGACGTTGTTTTGCACTTGCAGCGACTTGAATATTTCCGCAAACTGACCGCGTTACGCTGGGGGTGCAAAAAAATGGTATTCTGTCGCAACCAGCAAATAGAAAGGTGCTGAATATGGGGTCGACGCGCCAGACAGCCAGCTTGCCAGCAATTGACGTGACTTCTATCTGCGATGCCGCCTTGAAGCTCACCAAAGAATTTGGCATAGATGGTTGGTCTATTCGTCAACTGGCTAAAGAAATTAACGCGTACCCAGGTGTCATTAATTACCACGTTGGTCGAAGAGAAGATGTGGTACATCTTGTTATCGAGCACGTTAATGCCGAAATCGACCTTCCTGAGCCTCGCGAGAATTGGAAACGATGGTTCAAGCTTCTTCTTGAGGGGATGCGTTCCACCCTGAGAAAGTACCCCGGAGTCGCTCGTAGACTCGCTGCCGTAGGTCCTGGCCTTGGGGAATCCGACCGCATTATCAATTGCGGCATTCAAGTGCTGAGAGATGCTGGGTTTGGCGATTGGTCCACTCTTGTTTATTCCGTTTTGCTTTGCCAAACTTGCGCGTTCGTTGCTACCGAGGATGACAGGGACAAAATGGACGATGTGCGCAAAGAGGTGGGGGGTTCGTATGCGAGTGCGCTTTCTGCGTCCGATCCCGGTATTGCCGCTTTGGCAAAAACGGTCAAACTCCTGACCGAAGAAGAAAGCCTGAGGAGAAGTTTTTTTGATCATCAGTTCTCAGTCCTTCTCGATGCTCTTCTCGGCGGATTGGAAGAGATTTTTTTAAAGGGCTGACTAGCGTATCGAGGTCTTAAGAGCATTTAAATCAATTTTTCCTATGGGGGTCAGGGGCAACAACTCACGAATCTCTACTCTGTCTGGATGCTTGAATGGGGCGATTCCTATGTTGTTTAAAAACTCCCTTATGGATTCCAAGTTGGGCGCATCGCCGCTGCAAACGATAAACGCACACGTCTTTTCGCCAAGGGCTTGATCCGGTATCCCGCAGACGGCTACGTCTACGATGCCGGGCATTTCTCTAAGACTTGCCTCTACGTCTTCCGCCGAGAAAGTCTCACCGCCACGGTTTATTGTGTTTTTCAGACGTCCCGTGATTTTGAAGTTGCCGCAGGGATCCCTCACCGCTAAATCCCCCGTATGATAAAATCCTTCCGAATCAAAAGAGCGCAGAGTAGAATATTCATCTTCGTAATATCCACTCATCAGATACGGTCCTTTCCATATCAATTCCCCTTCTTCGCCGTCTGCGCAAGGTTGCCCATCTTGTCCGATGATAAGAGGGCGATCGTTTTCGGAAAGGGGGAAGCCTTGGGTGGTAAAGGCGATTTCCTCTGGCGCTTCAGGGCTTGTCAGCGTCAATATTCCTTCAGTCATGCCGTATGATTGCTGGACAGCGCAAGAGAAAGCGGCAGAAAGCCTCTTGGCATCTTTTGCGGTAAATCGCGCACCTCCTACATGGATGGACTCAAGGCTTGAAAGATCAACAGGATACCAGTCGAGTGCGTCCATCCAGAGGTTTACCGCCGATGGAACTGCTGTTATTGTCGTCACTTTTGCAGAAGAGATCAATGGAAACACTTCATCGGGACTCACGCTTTCCGCCAAAATGACGGTGCCTCCTTTTTCTAGCGCACCAAGTGCGCCGGGGCATGCGAGCGGCAAATTATGGCATATCGACAAAGCTGCTAGGTATTTTGTTTTTTCGGAAAAAAGCGATCGGGAAGCCGCTTCCACGAAATTGTACACATAGCTGAAATTTGAGCGAGGAATAAGTTTAGGGAGTCCTGTTGTACCACCCGACGGAAGCAGGAACAAAATTGATGAGGAGTGGGGTGCTGTGGCTTGCCAGAGCTCTCCGCGCATATCCGAAACTGATCGATATTGATCGGAAGATCCGATGACAAAACATTTTAGCCTTGGATTGTCCTTTTTGATGGCTTTTGCTAAGGACTCGTAATCATAAGCCGGGGAAGAACACGGAACAATTAGGCAGGATGCATTTGACTTTGAGCAGAAATGAGAGATTTCCGCTTTGCGATGAGTCGGCAAAGCAAGTACGGGGATGCATCCTCTCATTACTGACCCGAACAAGATTATAAGAGATTCAGCTTTGTTCGGAAGCTGAAGGACGATCCTGTCCCCAGCTTCTATCCCCTCCGAAGCAAGGCAAGAGGCGAATCGCCTTGCCGCATCAAATAGCTCAGTGTAAGTATACGTGGTTTCTCTGTCGCGAACCGCAATATTTGCCCCATATTCACGCTCCCATTGCGCAATACGTTCAACAAGAGTGAAACCAACGTCGGTTGCCCTTCTCATAAAACCCCCTTCTGCCATCCGAAGCCTTAGAAGATATTTGCGCAATATTTGCAAACAACAACCCTTTCGCTATAAGTATACTATAGCTAACATTATGTTAGTATGCCTTATATTCAAAGACTTATTGCTTGAAAGGGCGGTTGGCATGTCTGAAGTATGCGTGGAGCTAGTTGGAAAGCTTGTTGGGGAAATGCTCGGACTGTCAAAAGAAGAACTAAGCCCTTCGGATAATCTTATCAGTTTGGGGCTAGGATCTCTTGACATTATGAGAATAGCTGGGTTGCTAACAAAGAATGGCTGCAATGTTACCTTTTCAGAATTGGTTTCGAATCCCTGTATGGCTTCTTGGGTAAATTTTGCAAGAGAGAGGTCTGCGAGAAGCTCGTCTAATGGCAGCCCTCTCCTCGGTTCCGCAAATTACAGCAAAGGCGACCCCTTTCCGATCACGTCCGTCCAACATGCCTATATGGTTGGAAGGCGAGACGGACAGGAGCTAGGGGGAACCGCTTGTCACGCTTATATGGAATTCGAATGCGGATCTCTCGATGCGGCCAAACTCGAACGCGCAGTGGAACTTCTTATTCTAAGGCATCCCATGCTGCGCGCCCGGTTCTCTGATGACGGAACAGCCCGCATCGAAGACAAAGTAACTTGGAAGGGACTAACCACCTACAGAGTGGAAGGAGCAGGCAATCCCGACTCGAGGATTGAAGGTATTCGCCAAGAATTAAGTCACCTACGTTTCGACATCGAGCAAGACGATCTCATAGATGTACGCCTTACTGTCGTATCACCGAAACGCACTATCATGCATATCAACGTCGATCTTCTTGCAGCTGATGTGCTTAGCATCCAAGTTCTCTTAGAGGATCTAGCGCATCTCTACGACGGAACGGATCTCGCCCCCATCGAGATAGACTTCATGGAGTATGCGAGAAGAACCGGAATCGGAGAAGACGCACGAAACGAGGATAGAGAATACTGGCTGAATCGAATAGACAACATGCCAGGCGGCCCCTCTTTGCCACTGAAAGCCCCTATGGAGAGTGTCAAAAGATCTCAATTCACTCGTATGGAGTACTTAATTGATTCTAAGTCTTGGAAGAACTTCACCGAGAAAGGACGGCAAATCGGGGTTACCCAATCTATGGGCATCGCCGCTGTTTATGCCAAGGCTCTTTCTCGATGGAGCGAAGACAAGAAATTTCTTCTCAACCTTCCGCTGTTCAACAGAAAACCAATTCACCCAGACGTTGACAAGATCGTATCCGACTTCACCTCTCTTATCCTTCTTGAGGCTGATTGCGCAAACGCAATTTCCCTTCTTGAACTAGCTTCTCAAATGCAAGGACGCTTTCAGCAGGATGTTGCGCACTCTTCATTTGGAGCTGTAGAGGTTTTGAGAGAGCTTTCTCACCGTTGCCCAAACGATCCCAAGAAAGCCCCTGTTGTATTCGCTAGCAATATCGGCACCCAATTTATCTCCAACAAAGTGGAAGATGTTTTCGGTCCCTTGTCGAAGATGCTAGCAGAAACACCACAGGTATTGCTGGATCATCAGATATACGATCATAAAAACGGGTTGCTTTTGGCGTGGGATTACGTTTCCGAATTGCTTGATGACAAAATAGCCAAACAGATGTTTGAGGCATATTGCACAGCAGTGCGCTTCTACTGCGAAAACGACTGGTCGGAGCCGTTCCCCGACCTGCTGCCCCCTTCGCAGCGCGCGGCGCGCGCCGAGGCGAACTCGGAGGGGGCCGACCTCGGCGGCGGGACGCTCCACGGACGGTTCTTCGCCCGCGCCCAGGCCGAGCCGGATGCCCCGGCGCTGCGGTGGGGAGCCGACGGCGAGGCGACCTACGGGGAGCTTGCCGGCCGCGCCCTGCGCATCGCCGGGGGGCT
The DNA here is from genome assembly GCF_000478885.1 of Adlercreutzia equolifaciens DSM 19450. Lineage (NCBI taxonomy): Bacteria > Bacillati > Actinomycetota > Coriobacteriia > Eggerthellales > Eggerthellaceae > Adlercreutzia > Adlercreutzia equolifaciens. The sequence continues at coordinate 99,592 of NC_022567.1, read as the reverse complement.
CGCCGCCGCCGGCGTGGGCGAGGGCGACCGCGTGGCCGTCAGGCTCCCGAAGGGGCCCGGCCAGGTGGCAGCCGTGCTGGGCGTGCTGGCCGCCGGGGCGGCGTACGTCCCCGTCGGCGTCTCCCAGCCCGAGGCCCGCGCGGCGCTCATCCTCGAACAGGCGGGCGCGTCCCTGTGCGTCGACTCCACCGAGCTGGCCCGCCTCGAGGCGGCCGACCCCCTCCCCGCGCCCGCCGGCCCCTCCGAGCGCGCGCTGGCCTACGTGATCTACACGTCCGGCTCCACCGGGGTGCCGAAGGGGGTGGCGGTGAGCCACGCCGCCGCGTGGAACACCATCGCCGATGTCGTGCGCCGATGGGGCATGGGGCCGGGAGATGCGGTCCTGGGCGTGTCGGCCCTTGACTTCGACCTCTCCGTGTTCGACATCTTCGGGGCCCTCTCGTTCGGAGCCGCCGTCGTGCTGCCCGACGAGGAGGAGCGCCGCGACGCATCGGCGTGGCGCGAGCTCGTCTCGTCCCGGGGCGTGACGGTGTGGAACTCGGCCCCCGCCCTGCTGGACGTGATGCTCGACGACGGCCCCGGGGCCGCGGCCGGTCTGCGGTTGGCCCTCGTCTCCGGCGACTGGGTGCCGCTGGGTCTGCGCTCGAAGCTGCCCGAGGGGGTGCTGCTCGTGGCCATGGGCGGCGCGACCGAGGCCGGCATATGGTCGAACTACTTCGAGGTCGGGGAGGTCGATCCCCTACGGCAGACCCCTCTCCAACCAGTCCTTCCGCGTCGTGGGCGAGGACGGCCTCGACTGCCCCGACTGGGTGCCCGGCGAGCTGTGGATCGGCGGGGGGAGCCTGGCCGACGGGTATCTGGGCGATCCGGGGAAGACGGCCGCCTCCTTCGTCGAGGACGGGGGGCGCTGGTACCGGACGGGGGACATGGGCCGCTACTGGCCCGGAGCCGTCTTGGAGTTCCTCGGTCGCAAGGATTCCCAGCAGCAGGTGAAGATACGCGGCCACAGGGTGGAGCTGGGCGAGGTCGAGGCCGCCGTGGCCGGATGCCCCGGGGTGAAGGGGGCCGTGGCCGTCGTGGCCGGCGAGCGCGAGCGCTCGGTGGTGCATGCGTTCGTGGTCGCCGACGAGGGGGCTGACGTGGATCCGGCCGGGGTGCTGTCCCGCGTGGCCGGGCTCCTTCCCTCCTACTTCGTCCCCCATGACGTGACGGTCCTAGACGAGTGGCCCTTGAGCGCGAACGGGAAGGTCGATCGAAAGGCCTTGGCCGGCATGGCCCCCGAAGCGGCCCCGTCCGCATCCTCCCTGTCCGAACCGGCCACCGAAGCGGAGCGCGCCGTGGCGTCGGTGTGGGAGGAGCTGCTCGATGCGGGGCCCGTCGGAAGGGAGTCGAACTTCTTCGAGCTGGGCGGCGACAGCCTCATGGCATCACGAGTCATCGGCAGAGTGCGGGCACTCGGATACGAGGATGCTCGCCTTCAGCTTCTTTTTGATACGGAAAATCTAAGTGAGTTTTGCAAGACGCTCAGGAAAAGAGAAGCTCCCCCAAAGCAGGAAGCTCTCATTGAGGTAGATCCGTCAAAAGAATACGAGAGTTTTCCTTTGACGGAAATACAACACGCTTATCTGGTGAGCCGCGGAGACTCATCCAGCCAAGCCACCGTTGGCACAACCTACTGCCAGATATTCGCAGTAGACGAAATCGATCTTGATCGGCTTGATGCTGCATGGGGCAAAGTGCAGAAGAGACACGGAATGATGAGAGCATCGGTCGAAGAAGACGGAACTCAATCCATTGCACCGTCTTCCAAAATCGGACACATAGAGCGAGCTGAATGCGCAAATAGCTCTGAAGCAAAGCAGCAACTCGAAGAGATTAAACGTACTGTATTCGCATTGGCAAAACCCCCTCTTCATCGCGTGGTCTCAATTTCTTGGCATGAAGAATCAGGAAAGCAAACTCGACTTGTATTCTGCTTCGACTATACGGTGCTTGACGCACTTAGCGTTATGACCGTTCTCGCCGAACTGGCCGAACTCTACGAGAACCCCGGGGCCGACCTCCCCGGCATCGGCCTGACGTTCAGGGATTTCGTCGTCGGGCACCGGAGAGACGGTCGCGAGGTTGAAGAGGCGGAGGGCTACTGGCGCTCGCGCTTGCCCGAGCTGCCGCCCGCGCCGCAGCTCCCCCTCGCCGCCGACCCCTCGACGGTCGGGGAAGGGAGGTTCGAGCGCCTGTGGCGGACGGTTGCCGAGCCCGAATGGTCGGCGGTCAAGGAAAAGGCCCGGCTGCACGGCATCACACCCTCGGCAGTCCTGCTTGCTTGCTACGCGAGGGTGCTGTCAGCCTGGAGCGGAGGGGGCGGCGTGACGCTGAACCTGACCATCTTCGACCGCCCCGAGGTCCATCCCGACATAGACAAGGTGGTGGGCGACTTCACCACCCTTCTCCCGGTGGCATGCCGCCCCTCGGCCGATGCGTCCGTCGAGGCCCAGATGAGGGGCGTCCAGAACGAGCTTGCCGGAGGATTGGAGCATAGGGCGGTCTCGGCCGTGTGGGTCCAGCGCGAGCTGGCGCGCTCCGCAGGGACCTCCGGAGTGGTTCTGCCCGTGGTGTTCACAAGCGCCCTCGGCCTGAGTAGGTTCGATCTCGACGGCGGCTTCATGGATTATCTGGGCGGCCTGTCCCAGACTCCACAGGTGTGGCTCGACCACCAAGCCATGGAGAGAGGCGGCGGCGTCATGCTCTCGTGGGACTACGTGTCCGAGCTGTTCCCCGACGGAATGATCGCCGATATGTTCGATGCGTACTGCTCGGCCGTCTCCTCTTTGGCGGCCTCAGACTGGTCGGAGCCGTTCCCCAACCTGCTGCCCCCTTCGCAGCGCGCGGCGCGCGCCGAGGCGAACTCGGAGGGGGCCGACCTCGGCGGCGGGACGCTCCACGGACGGTTCTTCGCCCGCGCCCAGGCCGAGCCGGATGCCCCGGCGCTGCGGTGGGGAGCCGACGGCGAGGCGACCTACGGGGAGCTTGCCGGCCGCGCCCTGCGCATCGCCGGGGGGCTCGCCGCCGCCGGCGTGGGCGAGGGCGACCGCGTGGCCGTCAGGCTCCCGAAGGGGCCCGGCCAGGTGGCAGCCGTGCTGGGCGTGCTGGCCGCCGGGGCGGCGTACGTCCCCGTCGGCGTCTCCCAGCCCGAGGCCCGCGCGGCGCTCATCCTCGAACAGGCGGGCGCGTCCCTGTGCGTCGACTCCACCGAGCTGGCCCGCCTCGAGGCGGCCGACCCCCTCCCCGCGCCCGCCGGCCCCTCCGAGCGCGCGCTGGCCTACGTGATCTACACGTCCGGCTCCACCGGGGTGCCGAAGGGGGTGGCGGTGAGCCACGCCGCCGCGTGGAACACCATCGCCGATGTCGTGCGCCGATGGGGCATGGGGCCGGGAGATGCGGTCCTGGGCGTGTCGGCCCTTGACTTCGACCTCTCCGTGTTCGACATCTTCGGGGCCCTCTCGTTCGGAGCCGCCGTCGTGCTGCCCGACGAGGAGGAGCGCCGCGACGCATCGGCGTGGCGCGAGCTCGTCTCGTCCCGGGGCGTGACGGTGTGGAACTCGGCCCCCGCCCTGCTGGACGTGATGCTCGACGACGGCCCCGGGGCCGCGGCCGGTCTGCGGTTGGCCCTCGTCTCCGGCGACTGGGTGCCGCTGGGTCTGCGCTCGAAGCTGCCCGAGGGGGTGCTGCTCGTGGCCATGGGCGGCGCGACCGAGGCCGGCATATGGTCGAACTACTTCGAGGTCGGGGAGGTCGATCCGTCGTGGAGCTCGATCCCCTACGGCAGACCCCTCTCCAACCAGTCCTTCCGCGTCGTGGGCGAGGACGGCCTCGACTGCCCCGACTGGGTGCCCGGCGAGCTGTGGATCGGCGGGGGGAGCCTGGCCGACGGGTATCTGGGCGATCCGGGGAAGACGGCCGCCTCCTTCGTCGAGGACGGGGGGCGCTGGTACCGGACGGGGGACATGGGCCGCTACTGGCCCGGAGCCGTCTTGGAGTTCCTCGGTCGCAAGGATTCCCAGCAGCAGGTGAAGATACGCGGCCACAGGGTGGAGCTGGGCGAGGTCGAGGCCGCCGTGGCCGGATGCCCCGGGGTGAAGGGGGCCGTGGCCGTCGTGGCCGGCGAGCGCGAGCATCTTTTTGCTGTCGCAATCCCTGCCATCAGCGAAGCCCCCATCGCCTCGATTAGCGAGAGATCGCCAGTCGAGAACAGGGAAGCTGAACACACGCGGCTCACTGCGCTTTCTAATATTCTTATCAAAGAGCGAGGCTTGTCGAATGACAGGCTTTTTACGAACGAGCAGAGTGACGAATCTTCTTCACGATATCACGCGGTTATGGAAATGCTCTCTCGCAACACTTCAAATTGCTCAACAGTATGCCGAGACAACACATTGGAAGAAGCCGCTGATTTCTATGAAAAGATACTGACAGAAGCCGCAGACCCTTCCACGTTGTACGAAAGCGACAGGTTCTCTCCTGAAGCCCTCTTTCTCTCTCGCAACTCGTCCCAAAGAATCATCAAGGACGCAATCGCCACAATCAAGGCAATGGCTGAAACGCTTGGCCGCAAACTTAAAGTCGCTGATTTCGGATGCCGAAGTGGACGCATATCAGCCCTGTTGCTCCCCGAGGTCGCAGATACTATCTCGGAATACCATCTGCTCGACACTTCTCAATCTATGCTAGATATGGCCAAAACAAGGCTAGACGACTTTTCAGAAAAAGTGAGAACAGCAAAGCTTACAAAAGTTGTCGATCAAGATATTCATGCACGTTTCGATGTTGTGGTGTCGATAAACGCAATTCACACCATGGAAGAACCTTCTGAGGCAATAAGTGCTCTTGGAGAAACCCTAGCAGCAGACGGCAGGGCTTTCATTGTGGATCCCACCGAGTTTGCCCCTTCCGCAATGGTAACAGCTGCAATTGCCCAGTGCGCATTTGGCGATGGGGAACCGAGCGGTCTGCTTTCTCCCGAGAAATGGATCGACTCTCTTTCGGAGAAAGGATTGCGTGCCGACTGGGTAAAAATCGACGATGGCCTGTTCATCTCTCTGTCCAGCCGAACTTCTCCACCTATCGACCTCACACTTCTCCGCTCTACTCTAGAAAAAGAAGTTCCCGCATATATGGTTCCCGAGCATCTTGGAATCCTACCTTCTCAGCCGCTATCCAGAAACGGAAAAGTGGATAAAGGAAGCGTTAAAGACTGGGCTGAATTGTATTGCTCTTTCTGTGATGCATCTGACAATTATATTGAGCCAAATGGAGAAATCGAGAAAAAGGTTTCGTCTATATGGTCAAAATTCCTTGGAGGAAGGCGTGTCGGCCGCTACGATGGATTTTTTGAATACGGAGGAGACAGCCTAAGTGCTACGCGGATGATTTCCGCTCTTTCAAAAATTGGCATCAAAGCAAGTCTAAAGGAGCTTTTCGCCTCAGGAAATCTTGCAGACTTCTGCAAAGGGCTTTCCATTTCGTCTCCTAATAACTCCAAGGCAATCACTATCAATGAAGAGTTGAGATTTGAGCCGTTCGACCTCACCGAGGTACAGAGGGCATACACCATAGGAAGGACCAGCGGTCTCGACTTGGGCAAGGTAGGATCCTATTGCTTCTTCATGTTTGAAACTAGCGAATACAGTCACGACAGATTTGCATCAGCATGGAGGATTCTGCTCGAGCGTCACGGAGCCTTGCGCACTCTTCTAGTCAAGAATGGCGAGAAGCAGCAGGTGTATCGATCATCTGATCTGAATCTACCTCTGGCTGTCCAAAATGCAATGGATTCAAAAGATGCTCGTAAAATAGTCGAACAAGCAATGTCGCATAGATCGATAGATCTAACGAAATCTCCCGGCTTTGAAGCTCTCTCGGCAGTTTATAGCAGCGGTGCTGTTGTCGGTATTGGCTTCGACAACACTATGGTAGACGGCGTGAGCATGAGCACCGTTCTCGCCGAACTGGCCGAACTCTACGAGAACCCCGGGGCCGACCTCCCCGGCATCGGCCTGACGTTCAGGGATTTCGTCGTCGGGCACCGGAGAGACGGTCGCGAGGTTGAAGAGGCGGAGGGCTACTGGCGCTCGCGCTTGCCCGAGCTGCCGCCCGCGCCGCAGCTCCCCCTCGCCGCCGACCCCTCGACGGTCGGGGAAGGGAGGTTCGAGCGCCTGTGGCGGACGGTTGCCGAGCCCGAATGGTCGGCGGTCAAGGAAAAGGCCCGGCTGCACGGCATCACACCCTCGGCAGTCCTGCTTGCTTGCTACGCGAGGGTGCTGTCAGCCTGGAGCGGAGGGGGCGGCGTGACGCTGAACCTGACCATCTTCGACCGCCCCGAGGTCCATCCCGACATAGACAAGGTGGTGGGCGACTTCACCACCCTTCTCCCGGTGGCATGCCGCCCCTCGGCCGACGCGTCCGTCGAGGCCCAGATGAGGGGCGTCCAGAACGAGCTTGCCGGAGGATTGGAGCATAGGGCGGTCTCGGCCGTGTGGGTCCAGCGCGAGCTGGCGCGCTCCGCAGGGACCTCCGGAGTGGTTCTGCCCGTGGTGTTCACAAGCGCCCTCGGCCTGAGTAGGTTCGATCTCGACGGCGGCTTCATGGATTATCTGGGCGGCCTGTCCCAGACTCCACAGGTGTGGCTCGACCACCAAGCCATGGAGAGAGGCGGCGGCGTCATGCTCTCGTGGGACTACGTGTCCGAGCTGTTCCCCGACGGAATGATCGCCGATATGTTCGATGCGTACTGCTCGGCCGTCTCCTCTTTGGCGGCCTCAGACTGGTCGGAGCCGTTCCCCGACCTGCTGCCCCCTTCGCAGCGCGCGGCGCGCGCCGAGGCGAACTCGGAGGGGGCCGACCTCGGCGGCGGGACGCTCCACGGACGGTTCTTCGCCCGCGCCCAGGCCGAGCCGGATGCCCCGGCGCTGCGGTGGGGAGCCGACGGCGAGGCGACCTACGGGGAGCTTGCCGGCCGCGCCCTGCGCATCGCCGGGGGGCTCGCCGCCGCCGGCGTGGGCGAGGGCGACCGCGTGGCCGTCAGGCTCCCGAAGGGGCCCGGCCAGGTGGCAGCCGTGCTGGGCGTGCTGGCCGCCGGGGCGGCGTACGTCCCCGTCGGCGTCTCCCAGCCCGAGGCCCGCGCGGCGCTCATCCTCGAACAGGCGGGCGCGTCCCTGTGCGTCGACTCCACCGAGCTGGCCCGCCTCGAGGCGGCCGACCCCCTCCCCGCGCCCGCCGGCCCCTCCGAGCGCGCGCTGGCCTACGTGATCTACACGTCCGGCTCCACCGGGGTGCCGAAGGGGGTGGCGGTGAGCCACGCCGCCGCGTGGAACACCATCGCCGATGTCGTGCGCCGATGGGGCATGGGGCCGGGAGATGCGGTCCTGGGCGTGTCGGCCCTTGACTTCGACCTCTCCGTGTTCGACATCTTCGGGGCCCTCTCGTTCGGAGCCGCCGTCGTGCTGCCCGACGAGGAGGAGCGCCGCGACGCATCGGCGTGGCGCGAGCTCGTCTCGTCCCGGGGCGTGACGGTGTGGAACTCGGCCCCCGCCCTGCTGGACGTGATGCTCGACGACGGCCCCGGGGCCGCGGCCGGTCTGCGGTTGGCCCTCGTCTCCGGCGACTGGGTGCCGCTGGGTCTGCGCTCGAAGCTGCCCGAGGGGGTGCTGCTCGTGGCCATGGGCGGCGCGACCGAGGCCGGCATATGGTCGAACTACTTCGAGGTCGGGGAGGTCGATCCGTCGTGGAGCTCGATCCCCTACGGCAGACCCCTCTCCAACCAGTCCTTCCGCGTCGTGGGCGAGGACGGCCTCGACTGCCCCGACTGGGTGCCCGGCGAGCTGTGGATCGGCGGGGGGAGCCTGGCCGACGGGTATCTGGGCGATCCGGGGAAGACGGCCGCCTCCTTCGTCGAGGACGGGGGGCGCTGGTACCGGACGGGGGACATGGGCCGCTACTGGCCCGGAGCCGTCTTGGAGTTCCTCGGTCGCAAGGATTCCCAGCAGCAGGTGAAGATACGCGGCCACAGGGTGGAGCTGGGCGAGGTCGAGGCCGCCGTGGCCGGATGCCCCGGGGTGAAGGGGGCCGTGGCCGTCGTGGCCGGCGAGCGCGAGCGCTCGGTGGTGCATGCGTTCGTGGTCGCCGACGAGGGGGCTGACGTGGATCCGGCCGGGGTGCTGTCCCGCGTGGCCGGGCTCCTTCCCTCCTACTTCGTCCCCCATGACGTGACGGTCCTAGACGAGTGGCCCTTGAGCGCGAACGGGAAGGTCGATCGAAAGGCCTTGGCCGGCATGGCCCCCGAAGCGGCCCCGTCCGCATCCTCCCTGTCCGAACCGGCCACCGAAGCGGAGCGCGCCGTGGCGTCGGTGTGGGAGGAGCTGCTCGATGCGGGGCCCGTCGGAAGGGAGTCGAACTTCTTCGAGCTGGGCGGCGACAGCCTCATGGCCATGAGAATGACGAGCGCTTTGGAAAAGCGTCTTGGATTCAAAATTGGACTTCAAGAATTTATATCCGATCCGACTGTAGCCGGAATCTGCCAAAAGATAGATACGACATGCGGGGACACATATGAGGAGGGAACCCTATGATGGACGAGATCCGATGCCTTCTTGAAGAGATGGCAGATGCGGGAATACGTTTATGGGTCGAGGACGGAAAGCTAAAATTCAGAGCGCCATCTGGAGCCATGACGGTAGAAAGGGCTAACCTGATAAAGAAGAACAGGGATGCTGTAATCGCAGCCCTCAACGAACCTCGCCCGATAAAGCGCGAGCCCGAGAAAAGGTACGATCCTTATCCTCTTACAGACATACAGCAAGCTTATCAGCTTGGCAAGAGCGAAGCTTATCCCTACGGCGGAGTGGGATGCCAAGGGTACATGGAGATTAGCTTGGGAGGCGTTGAATTCGAGCGATTGAACAACGCATGGCGAAAAGTGGTGGCTCGGCATGACGTACTTCACTCGGTCATTTCTGAAGACGGTTATCAGCAGGTGCTGGAAGAATATGATGTGGGATTGATTGAATTCGTCGAAGCCGAATCGCGAAGCTTAGAAGAGGTCGCTTCCGAATGTCGTAGAACCATGGATCACAAGGATTATGCAACCTCGGTCCATCCGTACGAACTGAAAGTGAGTACTGATGGGATTAAGTCAATCCTCCACATATCAGTCAACTTGGCTCTTTGTGACTTTTTGAGCATTACCATAATCCTCAATGATCTGGCTCGGGCATATGACGGCGAGCAACTAGATAGCAGCGACGAGATTTCCTTCAGAGATTTTGTCATGGATGCAAAAACCCGAGGAGTTTCCAGCCCTTCTCTAAAAGCAGATGAGGAATACTGGTCGGCACGCATTGACGAATTGCCTCCCGCCCCTATGCTTCCCATGGGGCCGAATCCTGACGTGCGAACGGGAGTTAGATTCATTAGGCACCAGATGAGCCTTACCGATAACGAATGGGCAGAATTCCGTCGCACAAGCGCAGAGAAAGGGGTTACCCCCACAGCTGCATTGGTCGCTGCATTCTCGGACACTTTGGCGCTGTGGGCGGAATCATCGGATTTCACGATCAATATGACAATGTTGAACAGGGGGGACGACATTCCTGGAATCATGCGTACGGTCGGTGATTTCACAATGTCAAGCCTATTGGGATTGATTCGTGACGAGCGCGCGCCCTTCTTCTCCCGCGCTCGTGCAGCGCAATCACAGCTATGGTCGGATCTTGAACATAGAAGCTTCTCCGGAGTCTCCGTGCTGAGAGAGATCGCGCGACGACGTGGACGTGCGGGCGGTGGGGCGCTCATGCCGTTCGTTTTCACGAGCAGCATCGGCCTACGCGGAGGATCGTCCTTGAGTGAAACAAGCCTCTTTCGTGGCTCTCGAGTCATCGGCGGACTTTCACAAACCCCCCAAGTATGGCTTGACTGCCAAGCGATGGAGTGGAATGGGTCTCTTGTAATCAATTGGGATGAGCGCGCTGGAGTCTTCCCTGACGGTCTGGTTTCAGATGCCTTTTCATCCTTCGAACAGACCCTTAGAAGTCTTGCCTCGAGCAAAGCGACATGGGAAGAGACACGAATAGTCCATTTACCTCAAAAGCAGAAACTTGTTCGTATCGCAGCAAACGACACCGGCAAAGAAATAGTGTCGAGTACCCTCCACTCAGACTTTATGAAGACAGCCCTCTCTCATCCAGAGCTCCCCGCCGTGCGATTGGGAGATGAGTTTGTGACATATGCGGAGCTGAGGGCGCTTTCCCTCAAAGTGGCCCATAAGTTAAAGCGAGGAGTTCGGACTGCGATCATTCTTGAGAAGAGCATTGCACAAGTAGTTGCGGTGATCGGCTGCAGCCTTGCCGGCGCTCCCTTTATTCCTCTATCCCCTGACCATCCTCGATCAAGAGTCGACACCGTTATGGGCAATGCGGAAGTGGGCGCGGTTCTCGCCAAAGCTGAAACCCTCGAAAGGCTTGACTTGGCCGGCAAAGAAGAGGCTATGGATATCGACCTTATCCTAAGCGATGACATTTCCGCTAACTTCGAGGATCGGACTTTGCCATCTGACGAAGCCTACGTGATCTACACGTCCGGCTCCACCGGGGTGCCGAAGGGGGTGGCGGTGAGCCACGCCGCCGCGTGGAACACCATCGCCGACATAAATTCTCGATTCAACGTTAGGCAGAGCGACAAGATCATCGGATTGGCCGAGCTAACCTTCGACCTAGCTATATATGATATATTTGGAATCCTTTCCGTCGGAGGAGAGCTTATCTTCCCCGAACCCTCATCACTTAATGATCCGTCGAGCTGGTGCGACGTAGTTGTTAAACGCAAGGTAACGATATGGAATTCTGTCCCCCAGCAGATGCAAATGCTTTCTTACTACCTTGATACGGCTCCGGATGTCCCCTCTCTTTCCTTGAGGCTCGCTCTCTTGTCTGGCGACTGGATACCCGTCTCTCTACCCAACGATATCGCAGATAAAATCCCTCACTTGAAAATGGTGAGCCTCGGCGGTGCCACCGAGGGAGGAATCTGGTCGATCTTCCACGAAATCAATCCATCGGATTCGGAAAAGGCAAGCATTCCCTACGGAAAGCCTCTTGCCAACCAGGAGTTTGATATCGTAGGACGCGAACTTGAATCGCTGCCTCTTCTCGTTCCGGGTGAAATCATCATTAGCGGAAAGAGCCTTGCTTCGGGCTACCTCAATGACCCTGTTCGAACATCCGAGAGTTTTATAATGCGGGATGGAGTGAAATGCTATCGAACCGGCGACATGGGCAAATACCTGGAAAACGGCGACATCGAGTTTCTCGGGCGTGCAGATCAGCAGATTAAAGTACGGGGTTACCGCGTCGAGCTAGGCGAAGTGGAAGCCGCTTTAGAAAAGGCACCGGGAGTGGACAAGGCTGTCGCATTTGCTGCCGACAACGATAAAACCGACAAGCATCTTCTCGCCGCAGTCATCGCCGAAAAGGTCAATCCCGACAAGGCAGAATCCTTGTTCAAGAGATCTACGGTCGCCATGAAAGAATGTATGAGAGATCGCTTCAGCAAAATGGCTGTCAACGAAGTTGCAGAGTATTGCCGCAAAGTTGACGAGGTCTGCTTGTCGGCCATGATGAATTTGATAGCAGATGCCGTTAGCAAAGATGGCTTCTCAATGGATGACATGATGCATGGACTCAATGCCAAAGAGAGGAACAGAAGGCTCCTAGAGAGATGGGCGAAGTCTCTCGTCGACATGAAAGCGCTCAATGCAAAGGGCGACTCGTTTTGCTTCTCGGACGATTATAAGAGAGGCGACATTGAAGCTTTATGGCAACAGCTCGAATCCTTGGAACTGAAAGTCGAGTACAGCAAAGGGCTTTTGTCGTTTTTGCACACATGCATAGATTCCTTATCCGGCCTCGTGTCGGGGAAAGTGGATCATTTATCCATACTTTTTCCCGAAGGTGGTTTTGATGTAGCCGCTTCAACCTACAGGGACAACCTAGCCTCCAAAACTCTCAACTCCACACTAGTTAGCATGGTTTCGGAATTTGCGCGCATCAAGGGTGGGTTGAGAGTTCTTGAGGTCGGGGCCGGTACGGGAGGCAGCAGCGACTCGCTCATCGATGCGCTTGAGGGAACGGGGAGCACATATCTTTTTACTGACATCTCTGAATTCTTCCTCTCTGAAGCCCGAAATCGCTACGAAGGTAAAAACTGGATTGGCTACGCCATCTACGATGTCAATAAGGATGCCAGAACTCAGGGACTTGCAGACAACTCATTTGATCTCATCGTAGGCGCAAACGTACTCCATAATTGCATCGATGTCCTTGCAGGGCTGGGGCAAATCAAATCCCTTCTTTCTCCGGGAGGCATTTTGGCCTTTATTGAGGCCACGCGCGAGAGCTTTCCCCTTATGGTCAGCATGGATTTCCAAGATGCCCTCGGGATGGAGTACTCGGATTTGCGTGCAGGAACCAGCAAGGTATTCCTTAACCTCGACGAATGGAGCGGAATCCTCGCAAAAGCAGGTTTTGGCTTGACGGACTGCTCTCCTACGAACGAAGAACCGGATCTCTTTGGCCAGCACCTGATAGTCGCACAAGCAAAGGCTGATATAGCCGCGCTTTCGGTCGATGATGTGGTATCAGCCGCACAAGAAACCCTTCCCTCATACATGATTCCTGAAGCCATTGGGATAATCGACACCCTTCCCCTTTCGAGAAACGGAAAGGTTGACAGAGCCGAGCTTAAACGCCTACCACTGCTCGGAAGAACGCAGTCGAAAACTGCGGGCATCGGAGATGAGAGAGACAGCTACCGTAGCGATTTGGAAGCACGCCTAGCTGTAGAGTTTTCTGAAGTACTCGGAGCAGATAGCGTCAGGAGGGATGATGACTTCTTTGAGCTTGGAGGCGATTCGCTTTTGGCCACCAAACTCGCAGCCCAGATAAAGAAGAACGTAGACGAAGCGGCTGAGCTTGAATGGGAGTGGCTTTTGAGAAAGATGATGGAAAGCCCAACGGTCAGCTCACTCGCACTCGCGCTCTCCAGTACAGAAGAAGCAGAAAAGGCCGCGCCCAAAGGGCAGATGGCGCCTGTTGTCGTATTGAAAGACGGAAACGGAGATGGCGTCGTTAACGTATTGGTGCATGACGGAACAGGCACTCTTGACCCATACCGCGACCTTATTAGCGCTTCGGGTGACAAACTCATCATCGGTGTGCAAATGCCCGACATGCAAAAAGCCTTGGATTATGACACCCGATCTCTTATAGAAACCCTCGGAAGAGAGTATGCCGACCGCCTCTCGGAATGGAATGGATGCAGCTTTAGGATAGTGGGATACTGCATGGGAGGTTTGATCGCAACAGAGATTGCAAGAAACCTGATGGAGCAGGGAGAAACCGTTGCCGATCTCTTTGTCATCAGCTCATATGGGTTCCCGTTCAAAATCACCGAAGACGTAATGATTGAGTATGCTTTTGCTCGCGTACTTAATGCCCCAACTGAAGACCTCGGGTATCCGAAAGACGACGAAGCCTTCGCCAACGCAATCGCTGATGCCCAGATCCGACACCCCGGAGTATTGGATCTTCTCGATGGTGAAGGCCCTGTTGTCGAAAAACTGAAGAAGATTGCCTCCCTAGATTCGAACGAGCGCATGCGTAGGATACTTTCAACCGTGACCGCCGATAGCAACGTCGTAGAAAGATTGACCCAAATTTACAGGACGTTCAAACATAATTTGATTGCAGTAATGGAATACGAATCAAAACCCTATCTTGGCCCTATCCACTTTTTGCGAGACAGTGGAAGAATGGGGCTATTCAAGAACATCGGTGGTGATGAAACGGTTTTCTGGAACAGCGTCGCCCTCATGGGGATAGACACCCAAGATATAGAAGGAGATCACTTTACCTGCATATCCGGAGAACACGCAAAAGATGTCGCAAAGAGAGTGGGGCTTCGATGATCGGAGTGCTTGGGTCGAGCGGGCATGTTGGATCACTGCTTGCCGACATGCTGAAAGCTAAGGGGTACGAGCTTCGCCTCGGTTCTCGCTCGGCCGGATTCATCGTCAACATGACAGACCCTAGTTCTTTGTCAAGATTTCTCGATGGATGCGATGCGGTGGTCAACTGCGCTGGCCCCGCGTATCTACTGAGCGAACCAGCAGCAAGAACCGCCATAAGCTCAGGCGTTGCATACTTTGACGTTGCCGGCTGCGAAAACCTGTGCAAAACCCTAGCTGACGAATCGGCGGAAACACCGGTTGTATTTTCTGCAGGAATGGTGCCGGGGCTCTCGGGTCTTCTACTAAAGATGGCTATTTCCGCAAACAAAGGACAGGATATTGTTGGCTTTGCCGGGGGAGTCCAAGATATCTCTCTGGGTGCTGCGGCGGATCTAGTTTTGAGCATGTCCGATACGTCGGGATATGGCAACAATGGCTCCATGTGGCGTAGCGGCGCAGTCCGCGAACTTGACCACGATCCAACCCCCGCCCCCTCTTGCTTTCCCGAAGGGTCGTTTTGCAGAGCCTTTTTGTCAGAAGAGGCGAGAGTCATAGCCGAGAAGGAGGCACTTCCAAGACTTGAATGGTATAACGTATTTGTAGGTGATCTGTTTTGCAAGGCTCTTGTCGACGCACAGTTGTCGAAAACCCAGAGCCTCGAAGAAGCAAGCAAGAAAATCAGCATAGCCGCATCCATCGATGCTATGGGTAGACAGGCATTTTATACGTTGGCTGCAACTTCTGGAGAAATGGCCTACATTGTTAAATCGGCCGACAGCTATGAGCTAACTGCAGCAGTGGCATGCTATGCCATAGAGAGTTTCCTTGCTGGGAGCATCCCCAATGGCGTATACAACTTGCCCGATCTGCTTGATCCAGAACTGGCGATATACGGAATTCTATCTTTGTCTAAGAGTGCTCGAATCGAAATTGCACCGTCAAAGTCTTTGTTTGAAGTCGAGGAAGGCGAGTTATGAAAGCCGTGGTTGTGGGGAGCACGTTCGGAAGCGTATATGCCGAGGGCATTAAGATTGCCGACGATGTAGAGCTGGCTGGTATTGTAGGCAGGGGGAGCAAGAGAAGCGCCGCCTTGGCTGCATCATACGGAGTTCCTCTGTATCAAGGGGCTAATGCCGTTCCGGCAAACATAGATCTTGCTTGTGTCGTGGTAAGATCAGCCATGGTTGGAGGAGATGGAGTTGAAATATCTCGCTCCTTCCTCGAGAAGGGCATTCACGTAATCCAAGAGCAGCCCATGCATAGCAGCGAGGTTCTTGAGCTGACCAGATGCGCTGCAGAACATGATTGCAAATTCATGCTTAACGGTTTCTATCCATATCTCGATTCGGTTAAGCGCTTCATTGATGCCGCAGCTTCCCTTCGCAAGGAACACGAATTGCTAAGCATAGATGTGACTACATGCGTACAAGTAGCATACCCTTTTGTAGAGGTGGTTGGGAAAGTGGCCGGAAGCTTGCATCCTTTCAGATTGGAGAAGATAGCAGATGCCGGTCCTTTTGACATCCTAGTCGGAGAAGTAGGAGGAGTTCCCCTTTCCGTTCGATTCCAAAACGAAATGGATTCCAGTGACCCAGACAATAATGCCATAGCCCTGATGCGGATGGATGTTTGCTCGGATAAAGGCATTCTGTCCCTATGCGACGTTTACGGAGATGTTCTTTGGACGCCACGGTTTCATGTCGGAAAGGCAGCAGCCGACAGCTCGAATCTCTCAACCGTCGAAAGCGCAAGTATTAACGTTCTTCATAGGAGAGCAGAGGCATATAATTCTATCCTCGCTGAACAGTGGCCGAAGGGGATTGCCAATATGCTCTCGGAGAGACTTGGAGAGCGCAACTCCCTTGCCACAACCCAATTCCAGATTTCCGCATGCCTAGCCTGGCAAGAGTTTACTTCGGCCTTAGGTGCCCCAAGCGAATTGAGGCAACGTCGTTAATGGTAGTCGAGCGAACAGCGTCATTTGGAAAGCTTCATTTAAAAGGCATTGTTGCTTCGGTAGGTTTGACCGCTGGGCTTCTCGTTTTGATATTTCCATTGCCGGAGTTGGAAAGCCCAGCACGTATTCAGCTTGCTCTCACTCTCGGTGCTTTATCGTTTTGGGCAAGCGGAGTGATGCCGGCCCCAATTACGGGCATGCTGTATATGGGGCTACTGCTCATCACGAACTCCTCTGATCCGCTAACAGTTTTTTCTGGCTGGACGAACGAAGGAGGCGGTCTATGGCTGGTGCTTTGCGCGTTTCTCATAGCTTCTGGAGTTGAAAGGTCTGGACTTGCTAGAAGAGCAGCTCTGAGTATTTGCGCATCCGGTCAAGTCAAAGGTTTTCAATCGCTCATTGCAGCGATAGCCGTCATAGAGCTGTTGTTCGCACTGATCATTCCAAGCGCCTTTGCAAGAACATTCGTCATATTGGCAGTTGCAAAAGAAGTGTGCAAAGAAAATAGCGTATCTGAGACGGATGCCGCTGTAATCAATTTTGCATGTTTTGCGCTTGCAGTTCCCACGACACTTATCTTTTTGACTTCGGAACCAGCCCTCAATACACTCGTTGTTGAATATTCCGAATTAGGGTTGAGCTGGGTTGGCTGGTTCAGCACTATAGGCATTCCCAACATCATCTACTTATTTTTAGTGACAGTTCTGTTTATAAGAGTGTTTAAGCCGTCTGGAAAGGTCTTTGTAGATGGGGTAAAAAGCCGCGCTTCGTTAGAAGACCTTGGCAGATTGAGCCCTAAAGAAAAGAAGATGGCTTTGTGGCTCTCTCTGATGATTGCATTCTGGTTGCTTTACCCTTTCATGGGAATAGGTATAGCGTGGGGAACTATGCTTCTCACATCGCTTATGTTCCTACCTCGAATCGGAGTACTTGACGCAAAAGCTTTTGCAGACGTTCCCGTGGGAACTCTTGTATTCCTCACCTGTGCGTTGTCGATCGGATCTGTAGGCGAAGCCACAGGTATGAGCCAGTGGATTGCCGATACGGCGCTCCCAGCTTCTTTACCAAGCGATATTCTGTCAACCGTCATTTTTATATCAGCAATATCATTGGCCATCCATACTTTGATAGGATCAGTGTTGGCCACCGCTGTCGTTATTTTTCCCATACTGATATCGTTCGGCGATGTAGCGGGATTGGGCGTAAGCGATGCGGGCGCTGTTCTGATCGCATACCAAATGATTGCCAGCCAGTTTTTTCTTTCGATGCATCAGGCATCGATTGCCTCTGGCATGGAGCTTGCTGGGTACGGCGAAAAGACCGTAATGAAGCTTGGCGCTCCCATGACTTGCCTTGCGCTTGTTCAGCAGGTACTCGTGACTGGCTGGCTTTTTCTTGCAGACGTTTTGTAGGATCGCTCCTAGGAGGACAAGCGTGAACAATTGGATAGTCGATCTCAATCAGAAAGAGCAAGCGAGAGGAACAGCTTTGGTATTTGTGCCCCATGCGGGCGGAGGACCCAATGCATTCAGATCTGTCGCACGCGAGATTCGCAGGAAACTTCCTGTCTACGCTATTTGCTATCCAGGTCATGAAAATAGAATATCGGAGCCTCTCGTAGACGATTTCTCGTTTGTAGCAGAGGGAATCGCCAAAGCAGCGTCCGCATATTTTGAAGATCGACCTTTTGCCTATTTCGGACACAGCATGGGGGCCTCCCTTGCCCATGAAGCAGCTCGAATCGCAGCGCTGGATAAACTGCATGGCCCTTCGCATTTGATAGTATCAAGCCGAGAAGCTCCTTCGAGCATCAGAGAGGCCCACGTCCACCTCTATGACGATGCCGAATTTAGGGAAGAATTGCTTCGCGTAGGCGGAATATCTCCCGAGGTGCTCGAGATAGACGAACTCTGCGATATATTTTTGCCGATCATTCGGAACGACTACAAACTGATAGAAGAGTACGTTCCTACAGAAAATTATGAGATGGGCATCGACTGTCCCGTTACGGCTTTCTTAGGGAAGGACGATCCGGAAGCTCTGGAGAATGAAATGAGGGATTGGGCAAACGTTACGACAGGCTTCTTCGAGATGAGGCATTTCCAAGGAGGGCATTTTTACTTCATGGACGATGTTTCCCAAGTCGCCACTGCTCTAGTCGAAACGCTGCACAACAACAGACAATCCAGCGTCTAGATCGCCACACTAACCCTCGAAAGGCACGGCGATTTCCTCCTCGCAGGTGTAGCGCGCCACTCTTTCCGCATGGGTGACAACGACAAGCGCCAAGCCCTCGTCTCGTTTCAGCTGGTTCAACGTATCGAGGATGTCCTTTTGAGTGGTGGGGTCGAGGGCGGAGGTCGATTCGTCGCAAACAAGCACCTTGGGCTCATGGGCGAGGGCCCGGGCGATGGCAACGCGCTGGGCCTGTCCACCCGAAAGCGAGCGGGGGTGCTGGCGTTTGATCTCGTCGGGCAAACGCACCAAGGCCAAAAGCTCCGAGACCCGCTCCCTCACCTCTTTCCTCGACCAGCGAGGATGCACCCGCCTGACGGCGCGAGAAAGCTGGGTGTCCACGCAAAGCGCGGGATTGAGGCTTGTCGCAGGATCCTGCGGCACCATCTGCACGGCGGCAAGCTCGGTTTGCGACCGATCCTTGAACGAGCGCGCGAGAACATGCATATCCCCATCGCCCAAATCGAGCGCCACAGAACCTCTTTCCGCAGGGCGCTCTCCCGTGATGGCCCTGACAATCGTACTCTTGCCCGACCCCGAAGGCCCGAAAAGGGAAAGCCCCCGGCCATGATTGATCGAAAACGCGGCATTCCTCGTTGCAACCTTGCCGTCGGGCGTCACGACATCGAAGCTTGATGCTGAAAACACAGGGGCACCGGCGGATGAATCCATTTCATCGCCGGGACGCCGTTCAAGCCGCTGGGCGTCAACGAGTTTGCGGGCGTAATCGGTTCCAGGGTTGTTCATCAGCTCGGAATGCGAAACCGTTTCGAGAACGCAGCCCTCTTTGAGGACGGTGACGGATTCGGCGAACTTGCCGGCCACATCAAGGTCGTGGGTGATGGCGACAACGCTCATTCCCGATTCGGCGCAGATTCCCTTGATGGTGGCCACGACCTCATCGGCGGTGGCTCCGTCGAGGCCGGCAGTGGGCTCGTCGAGTATAAGCACGCGAGGTTTCGACGCGATGGCCTTGGCGATGGCCACACGTCGACGCTGCCCTCCGGAAAGCGAGCGCGGCCTCCGGTCGAGCAGCCCTTTGACACCCGAGAGGCCCACCCTGCCAAGCAAGCCGAGCGCGTCCTCGTCGTCCATCGGGACGGATTCTGACAGCAGCGCGCGCACCGTCATGTGGGGCGTGAGCGAGAGAGCGGGATCCTGCGACAGCCACGATACCGTTTCCGCCCGGTAGCGCCTCAGCGATGAGCCTTTGAGAGAAAGCACGTTCGCCCCGTCGACGAAGATCGTTCCGGCCTCGTGGACGAGGCCGCTGCGGATGCGTCCCATGAGCGCGAGGGCGAGCGTGGTTTTGCCCGACCCCGATTCTCCGACGAGAGCGCGGTTTTCTCCGGCCAAAATCTCTATCGACAGATCGTCGATAACGCGTTTACCCCCGAGAGTTGCAATCGAAAGGCCCGCTATCTCGACAATCGCGTCCGATCCGTTCGTCACAGGTTGCTCCTTTTCCCTATTCGATCAAGCAGAAGATTGCCCGATATGGTGATGCAGGCAATCGCGATAGTGGGAGCAAGCGCGGCCCACGGGTTCAGGCTGATGCCCGTGACGCCCGTCTGTATCATGGTTCCCCAGTCGGAGCCCGTTCCGAGGGGGTCGAACCCGAGAAAAGCGGCCGTCGCAACAAGATAGACGGAGTTGATGAACCTCATGCCCACCGTGGTTGCCAAGGGAACCGCCAAGTTCGGAAGCACCTCGCGCACAGCCGTCTTCGCCGCCGAATCGCCGGAAAGGCGCGCCGCCGTCACATAAGGCGATGCGGCCACGGGACGGACGAGCGAGCGCGTGTACCGAGCTATGTAGGGTGCCGACACCGCCGTGGTCACCACGATCATCGTCCCCACTCCCGAACCAAGCCCGAACACAAGAACCATGACTACGAGTATCGAAGGAATGACCAGCAGCAGATCGAGCAGGTACGATAACACATCGGCGAACCTGCCCTTCGCACTCACGGCGAACCCGAGAGCCACGCCCACGGCAGCGGCGACGGCGGTGGAAACAGCGGCAACGGCGATAAGGTGCGCGCCGCCGTGCATGAGGCGCGCCAAAACATCGCGGCCAAGCCCGTCGGTGCCCAAAGGATGCTCGGCGCTCGGAGGCATGAACGCGGCCCCCACGGTGCTTGTCCCGTCTGCCGGGGAAAGCGATCCGGCGAGCGCAAGAGCGAGAAAAGCGATGAAGAAGACGAGAAGCACAAGATCGGGCCAAGAGAGCAGCTTCTCGCTAATGCTACGCTTCGATCTCACGGGACCGCCTCCTTCCCAACCCGTCGGCAATCCAGAAAGCCGCAAGCGACACCGCTATGACAACCGCCGAGCAAGCCATGAGCAAATCGGGCTCGCGGTTGAGCACGGCGTTGACAAGAAGCGTGCCCAAGCCGGGAAAGCTGAAAAGGGATTCAATGATGACCGTGCCGCCAATAAGATAAGGTACGACCGAAGCCGCCGACTGCGCAACGGGGGCGACGATTCCGGGCAAGAGGTTTTTGACGATCACCCTTCTTTCCGGCAGACCAGAAAGTCGGGCCGATTCGACATGAAGCGTTTGGTTCTCCCGCTCGACCACGGCGCGCACCGGGCGCACAAGGGTGCAAGCCCCGATGAGGGATATGGCGACGATGGGAAGCACCATGATGATGGGCTTGTCGAACATCGAGCCACTCCCAACGGGAAGAAGCGATACGGCGGGAAACCACCCGAGCTGCGTCGCGAACACCAAGATGAGAAAGAATCCGACAACGAACTCGGGTGTTCCCACAACAGCAAGCGCAAGCGTACTCACAATCTTGTCTGCCGCCTTGCCGCCATGAAGACCCGCGAAAATGCCACCAGCCGTGCCGACCACAATCACCAAAACAAGCGAGATCGCAAAAATCACTCCAGTTCGCGCAAGAGGGCCGACCATAGCGTCGGCTACGGGTAATCCCGACGCAAGAACGGTTCCGAAGTCGCCCTGCAGCGCATGAGCGCACCAGAGAACGAAACGATAGAGTACCGGCTTGTCGAGGCCGTATTGCTGCGTGAGCTCGGCCACACGCTCGGGAGTCGCCTGTAATCCGAGACGCTGCGTGGCGGCATCGCCGGGCAGAGCCTCAAGGGCGAGGAACACGAGCAGACACGTGAAGATCAGCGAGATCGCGAAGAGGAGAATACGGGAGAGTATCCGCAGTGCGCGGTGCCCTCCCGTACGGTCGGCGTTCGGTGACATGCCCTTCGTCCGATTCGCTAAGCGGAGAGGGTTGCCTTGGCGAACAGAGGCACCGAGAGCGTGATGTCTATGCCGTCGAGGCCATCTACCTGCCCGCTCAGATCGGCGCAGTATCCCCAAACGATATCGCCGCCCTCGGCCCAGAGACGCTCCTGTGCTTGGTTGAGGAGTTCCGCCCGGTCGGCCTCATCCACTGCCGAGGTTGCTTGGGCCAAGAGGGAATCGTACTCGTCATCCTTCCACTGGCTGAAGTTGTACGGCGAGCTGCCACCGGTGTACATGACGGCCGAAGCGATATACGGGCGATTGATGAGATAGGTTGCGAAAATCTGCGCTCCGTAGATGTTGTTCATGTCGGAGAACAGCGTCGTCGGATCGATCTCCTTCACCGACACCGTGATGCCCGCCTTCTCCAGCTGGGCTTTGAGCATCTCTGCAGAATCGTTGACGCCGGTGGTGGTTTCGGCGGTCGTGATCTCGAGCTCGGTCACGCCCTTTTCTTCGAGCACCTTCTTGGCGGTGTCGAAGTCGTAAGCACGCTGCTCGAGGGAATCATTGTAGCCCGGCATACCCTGGCCAAGCACATCATTGCCAACCACACCCGCAGAGCGGAAGATGGTGTCGTTCATGGTCTGGCGGTCGACGATAAGCTTGAGGGCCTCGCGTACCTCGGGATCATCGAAAGGCGCGGCGGACGCGTTGAGGCAGAAGCGGAAAGAACTCGAATTCTCGATGCCGCCGTTCAAAACGTTGAAGCCGGACTGGCCTTCGAGCGTGGCCGCGTTCGTCGTCGAGATTTGGTGGGCGAAGTCGACCTCGCCGCTCGTGAGCGCCGTGTACCTCGTCTCGGGATCGGTGATGGGGACGATCTCAACCGTGTCGATGGCCGGAGCGCCTCCCCAGTAATCGGCGTTCTTCTCAAGCACGGCTCCAGTGTCGGGAGAGAAGGAAACGAGCTTGAAGGGCCCGCTGCCGATGTCGCCAGAGAAATCGTCGCCGGCGCTGCCCGCCGGGAACACGAAGGTGACGGCGGAAACGACCTCGTCCCAGAAGGTGGCTTGCGGCGAGAGAAGCTGGAGCGTGAACGTGCGCTCGTCCACAACCGAGCTGCCCTCCCAATCGACGTTCGCGTAGAACGACGAGTACATGGGTGAGGTGCCGGCGTACTGGAGGCTGTAGAGCGCATCTTCAGCCGTGACGGTCTCGCCGTCATGATACTTCACACCGTCCTTAAGGGTGACGGTCCAAGCGCTCGCATCCTCGTTGGGTTCGATGCTTTCGGCAAGCGAGTTCTCCACCACGCCGTTGCGCAGGAGGATAAGCGAGTCGTACACGTTGAGCGCAATCGCCAACGGAAGAAGCGTGCTGAAGGTGGCTGGATCCAACGTGTCCGTCGAGCTGCCCATCATGGCAACCCGCAACGTCTTGGGCGTCTCATCCGACTGAGAAGCGCCCTCGCCGGAATCACTGGTGCCCGACGAGCAGCCAGCAAGCAGCGACCCCGTGCCCATGGCGATGGCGAAGCCTCCCATCAGCTTCACGCAGTCACGGCGAGAAAGAACCCCTTTCCCCAGCATTGTTTCATCTTGTGACATATCCGCTCCAATCATTTTTTCATATCATCCCGTACATCAGCATCTATTCCTTTATATTTAGATAGACACTGTCCAATTAGAACAAGGACATTATAAAGATAAAAGGTTTCTATGTCTAACTTTTTTGTTGGTGGCTTTCGATTGAAACCTGCACAACCGTTCTTTTAAAGCCGTGTTTTACAAATCAGTTTTAGTTTGATTAACAGAAAAACTGGTTTGATACCCGGCTCGGCAATATGTCGTAAGCGAGTAGTAGAGAAGTGTATTTGAAGCGACGAAGGGGGTCTCCTGATATCCTCAGAATCAAATCGGTCTCTCCAGCCCACTAGCTCCCTGCACGCGCTTTTTTGCTTGCAGGTGGCAAAGATTTTTTAGCCATGTGGTCAGAAAGGCACGCTTTGCAAATAGCTTGCGATTACGCCCTCTTCTTTTTCTGATGGAGACAGTGAAAAGCATGCATCCCGGGAGCAATTCGGTTTGAGAGCAAAACAACGCAGGCGCCAAAAGGAGGTTGGCTTGAGGGAGTTCGACCTTGAAGACTAAATCCCCCAGGGCTTATTGCGCTGGCAGCGCCAACCGAGGTAGGTGCCCAGCCGTGAAGGAGGATGCCATTACTCAAAAAGTAACGGAGTGTTGCTATCGACTAAGAGACCGCCTCTTCAAGAAGACGATGGGGAAAGCTTATGGCACTCCAGCGTCAATCGAACACGATAGCAGCGGGTCAGAAAGAGAGACAGCACCATTTTCTCTGCTTTCTGCGAAGTACGTCTTGAAGCTTGGCATTTCAAAAAGCGAGTTCTGCAGACGTACTTTGCTGTCGGAGAAAACTTACGAGCGAATCAAATATGGTCAACTTGCAGATCGTCCTAAACCAGAAACAGTGATGCAATTTTGCGTAGGCCTCGGACTCTCTTTGGAAGAATCCGAGAATCTTTTCAATGCGGCGGGTTATTACCTTGGAGGGTGTAAGCTTCATGAGGCATACAGAGAGTTGCTGTCCATGAACGACAGCCTAACCATCTACGAGTGCAACGATGTTTTGCGTCATTTGGAGCTGCCTTTATTGGCAAGATGGATAGAGATTTCTTAGAAAGAGCACGCCCCATACCCCATAATGAAAGGGCTTCCGACGCCGTAGGCGCTTCTCCTGCACGCATCGTCCGAATTGCCTTCGATGGTGCGCACGGTGGAGCCGTCGCACGACTCCACGATGCCCACGTGGTCGGAGACGCCGTCTCCGTCCCAGTCGAAGAACACGATGTCCCCAGGCGCCGGCGCGCTGCCTCCCGGCAGCCAGCGGCCTGCGGCCTTGAACCACTGCACGCCCGTGGGGCAGTAGGAGAACTTGGGCACCGCGCCCGAATCGATGTACCCGCACTCGTTCGCACACCAGCTCACGAAGCACGCGCACCATTCCACGCGGCTCTCGAACCCGTACCATGACCAGTACGGCCTGCCGCCCACGTTGCCCAGCTGGCTCGAGGCGATCTCCACGATGTCGGCGGCGCCGCCCGCGATCCCGTGGAGTACGGCCCGCCATGCGGCGTCGTGGCGCTCGTCCAGAAGCTCGCGCAGCGTTTCGAGTTGCCCCGCGTCGAACCCGTAGGCCGACGCCATCTGCTCCGCCGTCTTGGCCGAGAGCGTGACGCGCAGCACCTTGGCGGGCGGGGCGTCTTCGCCGTCGGAATCGCTCGGCTCGGCTTCCTCTATCTCGGTTTCTATGGAGTTCATGTCCCAGAACACGGCGCGCAGCGCGCCCTGCCGCGCGGCGTCGAGCGTCAGAACGTCGAGCGGGTTCTCGGCGTCTGCCGCCAGCTTGACCGCGAACACGGCGAGGGTTTCCTTCCACGGGCTCTTGCCGCCCGAAACCGAAACCTCGTCGCATTCCGCCGACGCCTTGGCCTCCTCCACCTTGGCGGCGTGCTCGGCGTCTATCTCCGCCACCACCTCGCGGAGCGGGGGGTTGCCGTCGCCTATGTCGCCGCCCATGAGGAAGATGCCGAACGCCGAGGTGGCGACGAACGCCGCGAGGCATGTCACCACGACCACTGCGGCAGCGGACGACCCAAGACCGGTGAGCGCCGCAGTTGCCGCCCGCGCCTGGAGCGCGGCCATGCGCGCGAACCGGCCCGCGCTGCTTGCCGCCCGCCGCGCGGCGGCGTTCGCGCCCTTCGCCGTAGCTTTGCGGGATGCCCGGGCCGCGCGTGCGCGCGACGCCGCCTGCGCCCTCGTGCGCATGGCTTCTCGGGCGCGCGCGTTCGCCGGCCGGGGCGCCCTCGGCGAAGGGCTCGATGCTTCGCGGCTTGACCCGCAGGATGCCGCGCAACCCCTCGGCGTGCGACGTTCGCCGCGCTCTGCGGACGGGAAGGTCGTGCGCGCGCGTTCCTTGGGGACATTGCGCCGCCGGATTGCGCGGGCGACCCGCGCACCGTTCGCTGTGGCCGCGAAGCCCTCGTGCGCCGTTCGCTCCGATTCGCCGCGCGCCGCCGCCCAGCCGCCTTCGGCTTCATCGCCCCTTCGTTCGCGTGTGTGTGCGGGGTTTGCCGCCTTCGCCGTTTCGCCGACGCGCAGCGCTGCGGGCCGCGCCGCCTTTTGGAGAAGCGCCGCGCGGTCGAGGGTCTTCACGTTCCTGGCGACGACGCGCTCCTTGATGTCGCTCGGCAAGGCGGCCTCCTTTCTGCTTCGTCACTCCCCGGGCTTAGTGGTCATGAGGCGGTAGAGCTCGGTGTCCCTCGGGAAGCGGTTGGCGAACGGCACGATGGCGCCGCCGTAGCGCAGGAGGCCGCAGCCCGCCTCGGCGTTGGTGATGTAGCCCATCTGCTCTCGGCTGATGTTGAGGAGTTCGCCCAGTTTCCCGCGGTCGGCGGCCGCCTGGTTGAGCATGACGATGAGCTCGGAGTTGGAGAGCATCGTGGAGGCCAAGACCGAATCGAGCAGGTACTCCACGTTCTGCGTGATGGCCGTGGGGTAGGCGTTGCGCTTGCGGAAGCGGCGCCACGCGCTGTTGAAGAACGCGCCGGAGTACTCGTTCTCGAACACCACGTGGAACTCGTCTATGAAGATGTGCGTGCGCCTGCCCGCGCGCCAGTTGTCCGTCACGCGGTTGAGCATCGCGTCGGTGATGACGAGCAGCCCCATGGTCTTGAGCTGGCGGCCCAGGTCCATGATGTCGTAGACGAGGAGCCTGTTGCGGGTGTCCACGTTGGTTGGGTGCGCGAACGCGTCCAGCGTGCCCGAGGTGAACAGCTCCAGCGAAAGCGCCAGGTCACGCGCCTGCGGCTCGGGCTGGGCGAGCAGTTTGTCGCGCAGGTGGGCGAGCGTGGGCGCCTCGCCGCCGCGCAGGTAGTCGGCGTACACCGCCGAGGTGCAGCGGTCCACGACCGACTTGGCCTGCGGCCCCAGTCCCCGGCGGTCGAGCTGCTCGAACAGTGACAGCACGAACTCGCTCTTGTCGGCCACGGGGTTGCCTCCCTCGCCGTAGCCCTCCACCATGTCCATGGCGTTGATGTGGTGGGGGCTGCCCGCCGCGATGCGCACCACCTCGCCGCCCAGTGCCTCGGCGAGCGAGGCGTACTCGCGCTCGGGGTCGCATATCACTATGTCGTCGTCGGTCGAGAGCGCAAGCATAGCTATGAGCTCCTTGGTCGAGAAGCTCTTGCCCGAGCCCGGCACGCCCAGCACGAACGCGTTGGGGTTCAGGAGCCGCGACTTGTCGCACAGGATGAGGTTGCGCGATATGGCGTTCTCGCCGAAGTACATGCCGCCCTCCTCCATGATCTCCTGCACGCGGAACGGCATGAGCACGGCGAGGCTCTCGGTGGTGAGCGTGCGCATCGCCTCGATGCGACGCACGCCTATGGGCAGCGCGGTTGACAGCCCGTCGAGCTGCTGGAAGCGCAGGACCGAGAGGCGGCACAGGTGCTTGCGCGCGCACGAGAGCAGCGCCTCGGTGTCGGCGTCGAGCTCCTCGGGCGTGTCGGCAAAGTGGACGAGCGTCACCGTGGCGAACATCATGCGCTGGTCGCGCGACATGAGGTCGTCCAGGAACTCGCGGCTCTCCTTGCGCTGCTGCTCCATGTCGTAGGGCACGGCCACGTTATAGTTCATGTTGGCGTTCTGCCGGCGCGTCCAGTTGGTGATGTTCGTCTCCACACCGAGCAGTCGCCGCTCCACCTCGCGCACCGCCTCGTCAGTGGGCACGGGGACGACGTCTATGGAAAGCGCCATCGCGCGCCTCGCGTCGGTAAGCTCGGCCAGAAAGCCGTCCTTGATGTAGGACGCGTAGTCGGTCAGGTACAGGGCGCGCGCCCAGCGGCCGCCCACCCGCAGGCGGTCGGCCTCAATGCCCGCGCCCTCGGGCGCAACGGCGTCCTTGAACGAGTGCCCCCGGCGCATCGAGGCGCGCACGTCGATGGGCAGGTCGTCGGCGCCGCCCCGGTAGAAGCCCCTCAGAAGCCGCAGCTTGCCCTCTGCGTCGAGCTCCTCGCAGTGCGCCCCGAGGCGCGCGAGGTGCGCGGCCGTCTCCGCCGACGCGCGGTTGAAGTAGGAGCGGGCCTCCTGGATGCTTCTCCCTCCCACGGCGATGGTAAGGTATATCTCGCGCACCATGGAATTCGCCCCCGTGGCCTTCTCTATGAGCATGGCGTTGTACTCCTCGCGGTAGCGGTCGAGCCCGTCGCCCTTGGGCGGTATGAGGATGCGCCGCCCGAGGGCTTCGGCGTCGAGCCTGCGCACCGCCACGGTGACCTTGGCCCGCGCGTCGGAGTCGAAAGAGTTGAGCAGGTCCGAGTAGCCCAGGAACATGGCCTCCTTATCCTCCTTTGACGCCGCCGCGTAGTTCACGTCGCTCACGCGCCAGGTCTTCGCGTACTCGCCGTCGTCGGTGAGGCACACGCCGTCGGGCCAGATGCGGCGCACGGGCACGGCGTCCTCGGCGGTTTTCGGCGGGACGAACCGCGTGCCGCCTTTGCGCCGCCTAGCTGCGAGTGCGGCCATGATGCCCTCCTTTCTCGCGGCGGATGCCCTTCGCGCGATGCGGCGTGCAGACGGCCTCGTAGTACAGGTTCTGCGGGCGCGCGGGCAGTTCCTTGGGGGTCAAAAGCGCGTATTTGGCCCACGCCCACGCCGCGCGTTCGACCGCCATGCCGTGCCAGGTGACGAACCCCAGCGCGGCGAACGGGGCCGCTCCCGCGATGCACGCCCAGGAGAGCTCGTCCAGTCTCAGGAAGGGCGACAGCCCGAAGTAGAGCCCCACGGCGGCGACGCAGGCGAGCAGCGCGAAGACGCACTGCCGAAGCGACATGCCGAAGAACACCCCCTCGGTATACTCGCGTATCTCTCGGTTGACCTTCACTTCCACTTCTTGCTCCTCTCTGCCTGCGCGGCGAAGCGGGCGCGTAAAGCGCCCCGCGCGCGGCGCGGGCAATGTGTTCGTTCGGTTGTTTCGGGAAAGGGGAGGGGCGTCAAAGCCCCATCATCTCGCGCACCACGCGGTCGGCCATCTTGACCATGCCCGTGAGCACCAGCATGTTGAAGGCAAGCTCTCCCACGTACGACCACACCTGCGTGACCACGGGAGCCTCGGCATCCACCACCGGCGGCGCCGATGCGAACAGCGAGAATATGACGCATGCGAGCAGGATGACCGCACCCTCGAGGCACACGGCCCCGTAGCTTTTGAGGAACGCCTTGCCGACCGACTGACTCGGCTCGCCCGCGAAGGTGGACAGGGGTATGGGCGCGAGCGCGGTGTACATGTATATCTTGAAGAACCTGCCGTACACCGCCAGTATCATGATGAACGAGAGCACCGTGACGAGCAGCCCGCCGAGCAACGTCACCGCCCACAGGGGTATGGCGTCGAGGAAGCCCACGTCCTCGATGGCCTCCACCATCTCGCCAGGCAGCGCGGCGGGCGCGGCCGACGCAAAGCCCGCAGCATCCATCATGTCGCCGATGAGCCCCTGCACCACGTCGAGGAACGCCATCATGAGCTCAAGCCCGTAGACGACGGCGGCGTGCGCCAGCACGAACCGCACGAACAGCTTCAACACCACCTCCGGGCGCTTGGCCTCGGCGAACGAGCCGCAGGTCTTCACGAGGCCCGACAGGAAGAACAGCACGAGGAGCGCGAGCGCCACCGCCTGCACGGCGCCGTGGATGGAGAGCACCGCGTCCCATATCCCGCCGCCCCGGAAGTCGGCGGGCGACGCCGTGAGCAACCCCACGATCTCGCCCATCTTCTCGTTCCACGTGTCGAGCGCTCCCTGGAGGTTGCTGACCACCCAGTTGTCCGAATCCAACGGCCCGCCTCCTTTCGGGGCCCGCGCGACGGGCCTATCCGACGATGATATCCAAGATTTCCTTCGCGAACGTGATGACCACGCCGCCCGCCAGGGTCAGGAAGCCGTTGGCGCGCTGGGACGGGTCGTGGCTCTTGAGCGACATGCCCACCTGCACCACGCCGAAGCCGAGCAGGATGAGCCCGACGCTCCTGATGAGCCCGAAGATGAACGTGGAGAGGTTGTCCACCGCCGCTATCGGGTCGGTCGCCGCGAACGCGGCGGGCGGCTCCAGCGCCAAGGCCGAAGCGGCGCAGACGGCGATTGCCGCCATGAGCCGCGCGCGGGCTGCGGGGCGGGCCTTCTTCCCCTCAGTGGTCTTTCTCATGCGTTGGTTCTCCTTTCCCGCCCGCCGCCTCCGCCGCGAGCGCTGCCTCGGCCTCCTCCCCGTCGAGCACGACGCAGCCCGCAGGCGCGGCCTGCGCGCTCGCGGGGGCAACGCCTTCGTAGGGCGCCACGGCGGCGCTTGCCAGCGGGCAGGCGCCGTGCTCGCAGGGCGGCGCGCCGCCCTCGGGGGTGAGCCGCGCGGCGGGATGCCGCGCTATGTCGAGCTTTAAGTCGATGATGGGGCGCTCGCCGCGCACGAAGAGCAGCGCGCGGGAGTTGTCGAGCATGCGCACCTCGTCGGGCGTCATGAGCTCGCGCCCCGAGATCTGCTGGTTGGTGGACCAGCTGCCGCCCCTCCCGGTGGTCCTGCCGTGCGTGTCGAGGTCGATGGTCTCCTTGCCCAGAAGCTCGCTGACGTACTTGTGGGTGGATTGCTCGTTGCCGCCCAGGTACAGGAACTCGTCGCAGTTGCCGACGATGGACTCCCACTGCTTGTCGAACAGCGCCCGCAGCTGCGCCATGTTCTGGATGATGATCGACGCGGACACCCCGCGCCCGCGCATGGTGGAGAGTATCTTCTCAAAATCATTGGGTAAGCTCACGTTGGCGAACTCATCCATGAGGAAGTGCACGTGCACGGGCAGCTGCCCGCCGTGTTTTCCGTCCGCGAGCGCGAAAAGCTGCTGGAACAGCTGCGTGTAGAGGACGGACACCAGGAAGTTGAAACTGGTGTCGTTGTCGGGTATGACTGCGAACAGGGCCACCTTGCGCTCCCCGAGCGACGGCAGGTCGAGCTCGTCTGTGGCGGTGAGCGACGCCAGGGCGTCGAGGTTGAACTTCTCCAGCCTGGAGGCGAGCGTCACCTGGATGGATTTGAGCGTCTTGGCCGAGCCGGAGCGGTAGCTGCGGTAGTATTTGAGCGCGATGTGGCCAGGGTCCCTCATCTCCAGCCGGTCGAACAGCTCGTCGAGCACCGAGGCGTAATCGTCGTCGTCCTCGCGCACCTCGCCGGCGCGCAGCATCTCCATGAGGGTGGCGTAGTTGCGCTCCTCGGGCGGTGCCTCGTGCACGAGGTAAAGCAGAAGCGCCAGGTGCAGCATCCCGGCGGCCGTGTCCCAGAAAGGATCCTGGCTCTGCGCGCCCTTGGGAGTCGTCGCCTTGAACAGGTTGGTGTTGAGCCGCTGCGCGTCCGCGTCCGACTCGATGTAGGAAAGCGGGTTGTAGCAGTGGGACCTCTCCATGCGCACGAGGTCGAGCACGCGCACCTCGTAGC
Source organism: Adlercreutzia equolifaciens DSM 19450 (assembly GCF_000478885.1). Lineage (NCBI taxonomy): Bacteria > Bacillati > Actinomycetota > Coriobacteriia > Eggerthellales > Eggerthellaceae > Adlercreutzia > Adlercreutzia equolifaciens. The sequence continues at coordinate 68,583 of NC_022567.1, read as the reverse complement.
CCCTCGATTCGAGCAGCCCGCCCACGGCGCGCACGATCTCGCCCTTCGGGTCGAGCACCACCATCGATGTGTTGGCCTGGCAGGCGTTGGGCAGGCTGAACCCGCGCGTTTTGCCTGCGCCCGAGCCGCCCACCACGAGCGTGTTCATCGAGCGCCTGTGGGCGTGGGTGTCGTAGCTCATGCGAAAATTGCGCGTGAGCAGCTTGTCGCCTGCGGGGTCGCGCCCCCGGTAGCGGTGGCAGATGCGGCGGGCGTCACCCCACCGGGCGCTGCCGTGCTCCTCGCCGGGGCGCAGGTTGCGCCGGGTGAGCAGCCACGCCGCCGCGCAGGCGGCATACAGGACCAGGAACAGCAGCGCCCATCGCGCGCCGCCCGCCGTGGGCTTCGTCGAAAAGGGATCCGAGAACGCCGCGATGAGCGAGGCGAGCGACCCCCCGCCGTCCAAGGCGGGGGCGGCGACGAACCCCGCCCACGCCGCCAGCGGCGCGGCGAGCGCGGCGGCTGCCGCCTCGCCAGCCGTCGGGGGCCTCATCTGCCCTCCGACCTGTCGCGCCGCCTTTCGGGCGGGGCCATGCGCTCCGACACGTCGCGCGCGGCCTTGCCGATCTCGCCCAAGGCGTCCCTCACCTCGCGCGCGCTCGCTTCCGGTGGCGCGGGCGCGGCGACGGCTCCCGAACATTCGAGTCCCAGGCGGCGGGCGGCTATGCCCGCCGCGAGGTCGGCCTTCGCGGCGTGCGTCTCCCTGTCGTAGGCATCGAGGCCGAGCGCCATGCTGGCATGCGCCGCCTCGACTATCAGCGCCGAGAGCAGCTGCGGCTCATCGAGCCCTCGCTGCACCCGTATGGCCCCCGAGGCGTGATCGTACTCGGCGGGGACGCCGCCGAGGTCGTCAACCGGCTCTATTCTCGTCGGCGAGCGAGCGACCAGCGCCGCGAGCGCGGCGTGAGGGTCCACTCTGCGCGGCAGGCATGGCCGCGCGGTGGTCTGCGACACGTCGAACACCTTGCGCACGTCGTACAAGACGCCGATGCTGCCGTCGTCGCGCACGTACTCCTTGACGGGTTCGATGATGGGGATCGCCTTCTGCCCGCGCCTCACCGACGCTCCCTGCCTGCGCCAATGCTCAGCCGTGCCGACGCGCGTCGCGTTCGGTATGCGGTCGGCTATGAGCAGGATGTTCGTGGCGGAATGGTGGGGCAGCTGCGCCGCCACCCGCATGTACGTCTCCAGCGCCGCTGGATCCGAATTCGCGCGCAGCGCGGCGGCGTCGGCGCGGTCGAATGCCTCTTGGCGCTCGCTCTGCTTCCGCTCCGCCCACGCTTGCTTGTCGAACTCGCCTTCCGGCGCGAATTCCCGGCTACTGCGTTCTTCCATCATCCGGTAGATATCTTGCATGCTCTACCTTCCTTTCTCCAGGGCGCGCGCCATGGGCTTGCGAGTCGCATGCGCTTCGCCGCTCATTTCGCGTGCCGCCGATATGGCGCGCATCTCCGCGCGCACGGACAGCCTGCCGCAGCGCTTGCGCGCTGCCTCACCATCCTTTTCTGAGAGCCGTTTTCTCGCGGATGTAGGCCCTGACGGACGGCTTTCCGCCGGGGCTTGCGCTAAAGGGGAGGCGTCGCTGTCGCCCGGCGATGCCAGCAAATCATCGAGGAGCGCCGCAGCTTGTTCGGGTGCGCGCGGCGCCTGCGCGGCGTGCGCGCGCCCATCGTGCCGATTCCCCTCGCGCGGCTCGGGCGCTTCGCGGGCGTCGTCTCTCATGCGGCACAGGCCGAGCCTCTCCGCGATGCGGTTCACCTTGCTCGCGTCCTCGGTCCGCACCAGAAGATCGACGGATTCGCCGTCCTTCTGCTTCACGACGGCGTATGCGATGCCGTAGCGTCGGGCCTCCTTCGCGAACCCTTTCAGATCGTCAAAGCGGATGGGGAACACGCGCAGCTCACGGCCCGATTTGAGCATCGCCGAAAGCCGCGCCCTGCCCTTGGTTTTCTCGTTGCTCGCCGCGGCCGCCAGCAGCATGGCGGCCGCGTTCTTCGCGCCGGCGCCCGTGATGCGCAGCGCCACCTCGGTTCCCTCGAGCGTCATCCTCACGATCTGCTCAGCAGCCTCGCTCGATGCGTCCATGACCTTCCACCTGCCTTTCCTCTCTGTTCGCTTCGGCGCCCTCGATCTGCGCGATGCGGGCCGGCAGCTCGGCGCTTCTTGCCCGGATGCGCGCGCAGGCGCGCGCCTCGCGCCTTGCGCCCCGCAGCTCCGACGCTATCTCGGCGATGCGGGGGTTTGGGGGCGCGGGGGATCCCGCCGCCTTGGAGCGCCTCGCCTCGTTGCGCAGCGCGCGGCGTTCGGCCTGCAGCGCCTCGGACTTGTCGGCCAAGGCTCTTTCGTATGCCGCCAGCTGGGATCGCGTCTCTATCCCCTCGCGCGCGAGCAGCGCGAGCTCCCCCGATATGGCTTCGAGTTCGCGCAGATCCTCGCGCAGCAGGAAATGCGCCCGCCCGCCTGGCGCCCTCTGCCTCTTCGCGCCGTTGAGCAGCGCCATGTACCTGCGGTACAGGCTCACGAGCGTGCCCTTCGGCACGGGCGGGCGCTCCTTGGGAGCGGGCCTCGGCCTGCCGAGGGGCAGGCGCTGGCGGCTGTTGGCGAGGATGCGCGCGCCGATGCCCTCCTGCGAGTACGCGTCCCCGAAATTGCGGCGCAGGCGCACGAAACGCTCCTTGCCGGGCGGGCGCACCGATATGTCCTTGCCCACCTTCACGTCGTAGCCCATCGCGCGCAGGTTCGCGTGGAACTGGCGCATGCTCGCCGCACGCCCTACGGCCTCGTCCACGTCGGCCTTCACGAGCGAGCGCCACGTGGGGCGCCCCTCGCGCTCGGCGCGCCATTCGGCGTGGTGGCGCGCGCCGCCGCGCCCGGGGCTCTCCACCACCGAAAGACCATGCTCCCGGCACAGTTCGTCGGACGCTTCGCGCATCGCGCGGTAGCAGGCGGCGTCTCGGTGGAAGCGCCTGCCGTCGGCGAAGGACACAGAGTTGACCACGAAGTGGTTGTGGAGGTGGGCCTTGTCCAGATGGGTGGCCACCACAACCTCGAAGCGGCCGCCCCACAGCTCTTGGGCGAGGGCGACGCCCACCTCGTGGGCCGTGGCGGGGTCGGTCTCGCCGGGCGCGAACGCCTGGTATCCGTGGAAGGCCACGATGCCGCCCGTCTTGCCGTATTGGCGCTTGGTCGCGTTCATCTCTTCCAGCGCCGTGGCGGGCAGGCAGTTGACGCCGGTCACGTACAGCTGCCGCTCAGTCTTGCCGGGGTCGGCGGCGTAGAGGATGGCGGCGCCCACGCCCTGGAGCTCCCACTCGTCGGGCGAGCCTTCGGCCTTGTCCGGGTTCCCGGCGTACCCGAGCACGCGCGCCAGGCGCCCTTCGACCTTCCAAATCGACGTGACGGCCACCTCATCGCCTCCTTCCCGGCTCTTTGACCGCCGCCACGATCTCGCGGAGCGCGGCTTCGAGCCTTCGCGCCTCGGCGTCGTAGCGGGCGGCGTCCACGGTGCCGAGGGCGTGGGCCTTGCGCGCGATCTGGTTGAGGTTGTTCCCGATGGCGTGCAGCTCGCGGGTCATCGCCAGGTAGTCGGGCGGCGGCTTCGGCCTCGGGTCGATGCCCCCTATGAGCGCGCGCAGGTACGCCTCCTGCGACCAGCCCGCCCTGCGCGCCGCCTCTTTGAGCCGCGCCAGCTCTTCCTCCGTGAGCCTCACCGTGGCCTTGCGCGTGCGCCTTTCCATTCGCCGCCTCCCTTCGCGGGGTTGCAGGGGGTGCCCCCTGCGTCTGCCGAGCGCCAGCGCTCGGCGTTGCTTGCTGGTACGCGACGGTTTTCCGCCGCCTCGGCGGCGGACTTCGCAACCCGCCGAAAGAAAGATCACCTTCCCCTGTCGGGCGCTCGGCCTCTGGAGCGGCGGGCCAAGAGGAACTCATTCACGTCCTTACCCTCCGGGGGAGGCTCCATCGACGCCGCCACGCCGCGAGAAGCGGCTGCGCGCGCGATCTCGCGGGCGGCCCGCCTGCCCGCCTCGTCGTTGTCGAGATGCAAGGCCAACGAGGCGATGTATGGGCGGTCGTCAAGATGCTGCGCGAGGGCGAGCGGCAGCTTCGGGGCTCCGTTGCGCGCATGGGGGACCGACACCCCGCCGAGGGACAGCATCCCCAAGCTGGCCGTCTGCTTGCCCTCGTGCTCGAGGATGGTCGCGTAGGAAAGCGCGTCTATGGCGCTCTCGAAAACATGGAGCACGCCGTTGTTTCGGACGCTTTGCAGGGAGAACGCGAAGCGCTTGTCGGATCTGGGAGCCTCGCCCTTGAAGCCTCCCTCGCACGAGCGCAAGGCCGCGTACCTCGGAACGCCCGTGCGGTCCCTGCCGACGAACACCGCGCACGCGACCCCGCCGCGCATGGTGCCGTAGACGTCTCCGGCATCCACGAGGCCCTTCAGCAGGCTGCGCGAGATGCCGCGCGATTCGAGGTACCGCATCGCATCGTCGTCGGCGCACCGGCGTGGGAGGCGAAACGCCGGGCGCGGCGCGCTCGCCGGTGGGGCGGCATGCGCGGGCGGGGATGCTCTCGCAACGGCAGGGCGGTCGGCCCGCAGATGCTCCACGGCGTCGAGGAAGGCCATGTCGCGCACTTTGACGAGGAAGTCGAGCGCGCTCCTGCCGCCGAGATCCCGGCTCCACCAGAACCACTTGCCGTTGGAGATCTTAAGGCTGTCGTGTTCCTTCGTGCAGTAGACGCCGGGCGAAATGCGCACCAGCTCGTCGGGTTCGCGCTCTTGCAGGTAAGTAAGCAGGTCAACCCGCTTCACTTCAGCGATGATTTCAGGGTCGACGTATGGCATGTTTTCGTCCTTTTCTTGTCTTCGGATTTGCCTGTGGCCGCCGGAGCGGCGCGGCGTGCCCCCATTCGCCTTCGCTTCGCCATGCCGATTCGAGATGCGCGGAACGCGGCGTGCCCAAGAGACGCTGAAAGGGGTAGAATGGCGGGCATGGTGAATCCGAGTGAAACATACACTGCATGGAGCATCGGGGAGGGCGCGCACGAGGTGACGGGGCTCAAGCCGATGCTGAACCCGGAGGAGCAGGTTGCGCTTCTGAAGGCGAAAGGCGTCTCGTTCGAGCGATGCGGCGAGGAGCAAGCCGCGGACGCTTTGGCCCGCCGGGGAACCTTCGTGCACCTCGCGTCATGCCGCAGGCTGTTCCAGAAGCACGCGTCCGGCGACGACCGGGGGAAGTACGTGAGGCTTGACTTCGCCGACCTGCTGGCTCTCGATGCGCTCGACGACGAGCTCCGCAAGGCGTTCCTAGCTGTCTCGCAAGACGTGGAGCGGCTGGCCAAGACCTCCATGGTGACGCGCGCCTCCAGGCTCGACGACGAGGACGGCTACGGCATAGTCGCCGATTTCATGAGGGCGCAACAGAGGAGATACCGCAGCTACATCGAGCGGGATCTCTCCTCGCGCATGTCCGCCGGCATCGTCGGCGACGTTTACACCGGGCGCATCATCGGCCATTACCGAGACGCGATGCCCGTATGGGCGTTTTTGGAGGTGGTCACGTTCGGAACGGCGCTGGCCTTCTGCCTGTTCTGCTCCGAGCGATGGGACGACGCCGTCATGCGGGAGGAGCACTACATCCTCAAGGGCGTGAAGGCCGTGAGGAACTGCTGTTCCCACGGCAGCTGCATAGTCAACGGGATGGACGGCTCCAACGAGTGCGATTACGCGCTTTCCAGCCTGGTCTACGATTGGCTCGCCGAGAAAGGCGTCGGCAACAGCAAGACGCGCCGCGCCAAGTTAAGGAACCGTCGTATGCAGCAGCTCCTCGAGACGCTCGTGATGTTCGACCGATTGGGAGGGCCGGCGCTCTGTCCCCGTTCGACGGCGCTGCTGGAAGGGCTGCGCGCGAGTCTTCTCGGCACGTGCGAGAGCTACGGCGTCCAGAACGGGTTCGTGTCGTACCTGAGGTTTCTGGCGAATCTCATTGACAAGGCGCTCGGCTGATGGCACCATAACCTCAGATTCAAAAACCTTCGGGTTTTGTATGGGCCAATCCCGCTGGGATTGGCTCTAGTTTTTTGGGCTTGGTTGGCTCTCACGTCGCTTCAACTGCGTCTTCCGAACCGACGTCCGGCAGATCGCCCTCGTTTGCCCGACGGCGGAGCTCGGTTTGGCGGTGACTTCCATGAACACAAAAGGGCCGAAAAAGAAGAAGCAGCATTACGTTCCGAAGTTCTACTTGCGTGGGTTTTGCGGGAGCGGCGACACGGTGTTCGCGCTAGATAAGGAGTCGGGGGGAATATTTACACCCTCGGTTGGCGATTTCTGTGCGGAGAGGTACCTGTACGAATCCCTATCGAACGACCCCAACTGGTACAAGGGGAAATTCGTCTATCCGAACTACACTGAGGACGGCCTCTGCGAACTGGAGAGCGCTTTTGCCCCCGTCCTGAAAAGGGTGGCGGCCCTGTGCGTGCCGAACGCCCCGTTCACGTGCGTCGGCGATGACGACGCGAGAATCATCGCGTCTTTTGTGGCGAATGCGATTGCTCGCCATCCCAGCGTGTTCAAGCCCCTCCGGAATGAGCTTATGTTGTCGGCTTCGGAAGAAGACCTCTCTCCGTATCGCGACCTTATGAGGGCTCTGGGGCACGAGGGCGCGTTCGAGGGGGTGGCGGCGGAAGGCGTCACGCGCCGCCTGCTGCTAGATACGGGCGACGGGTCCTACCAAGGGCTCATCGTAGGAGAGCTGCTCGAAATGGAGGGGATCGTCCTGCGCGCGCCCGGGTGCGCCTCGTTCGCCACCGCGTCTTTCCCCGTCCTCCCCGTTGTTCGGGAAACAGGGGGGCGGGATCGCCTCTCCTCTCTGTACTGCCCTATCAGCCCGAATGCGGCCGTCATCTACGGCCCCGGCCCCCGTCGGGGGATGGGAGGTTGCGAGCTGCTCGGCGCGCGCGATGTCGTCAGGCTCAACGCCGCCTACTTCGAGGCGGACTTCGTCCGCTTCGTCGTAGCGAAGGACAGGCGGACCCTGGAAGAGGCCCGCTCTTTCGCCGAGGCTAAACGGCCTTCTCCACCCTCTCGCCGATCCATTTGACGACCGGGACGGCCATGGCGTTTCCGAGGGCTTTGTAACGACGGCCGTCCGGAGCCGGCTTGCCGCGGAACTCCACGTTCGTCCAGTTGTCCGGGAAGCCTTGCAGCCTCTCGCACTCCAACGGCGTGAGCCGCCTGACCGCCGGACCCTGCAGGACGTGGCTCGCCTGCTTGACGCCGGGATGCGCGGCGAGCGCGCCCACGTGGCTGCCCGACCCGCCGACGAAGCGCACCTCGTCGCGCGTGTTCTGGGCGAACGCCGCGACGGGGCCCACGCACGACGGGGAGCCGCCCACCTTCAGCGTGCCCGCCAGGTCCACGTCGCACGCCGCGTTGGCCGCGTCCCCCGAAAGGCACGCCATGGGCGGCCCCTTGGCGGCGTTCGCCGTGAGGCACCCGCACAGGCCGTCGCCCACGTGCGCGTTCGCATGGGTGGACGCGAGGCACAGGGCCTCGCGCGGCGGCCCGCCCGCAGGCAGGGCCACGGCGTGGCGGTCGGCGGCGGTGAGGGTGTACATGCCTTTCTCGTCGGGGTCGCAGAAGCCCGCGCCATTGCCCCCGTTTTCAGGCTTTCGGCCTATGGAGTTGCCAACGATGCCGTAGACGGCGGGCGCGTGCCAGTCGGCCGTGAGGGTGGGCGATTGCTCGGCGGCGTGGCCTACCGACCCGCTGGCGGGGGCGGCGGAGTACTTGAAGCCTGCCGTTCGAGCGCCTCCTCCAGCTGCGGCGGCAAGGAGCGCCCTCTTCTCCTTGCCCGGCGGATGATCCCAGCGCATGCAGTGGGGCTCAAATAGTACCTCGCAGGCACGGGCGGCGCTTCCAAGCACTCCGACAAGAAAGACACGCTCGCGTCGCTGGGCCAAGCCGAAGAATTGCGCGTCCAGAATTCTCCATGCCAGACCGTACCCGACCTCATCCATCGCCCGGAGCAGGCATCGGAAAGCCTCCCCGTTCTCGCTCGAGAGCGCTCCCGGGACGTTCTCCCAGACAAAGCATCTCGGCATGACCTCACGTACAGCTCGAATAAATTCGAGCATGAGGCCCGACTCGCCTTTGAGCCCCGTTCTCTTTCCGGCGACGGAAAAGCTCTGGCACGGGCTTCCGCCGATGACAACGTCGATCTCGCCACGCATCTCCTTCCACTCGACCTTCGATATATCTCCCAGGTTGGGCACGCTCGGGAAGCGAGTAGCGAGAACCGCGTTGCAGAACGGGTCGATCTCGCTGAAGGCGACCGCCTCCCAGCCGAGCGGCCCCCACGCGCAGCTCGCCGCCTCTATGCCTGAGAAAAGGCTCACGTACCTCACGAAGCCCCCTTCCCGCCGCGCGCTGCGGCGTTGGCTATTGACGACACCTTGCCGGGGGCGGCGCCCTCCCCGAACACGGCGACCATGCTCGGAAAGGGCGCGGGGCCCTGAGCGACGCCGGCGAGCTCGAACCTGATGCGGCCGCGAACGAGCCTTATCTCTGCATGGCCGAGGATGTAACGGAGGAACCACTCGGTGTCCGTGCGCGCCGCCACCAGCAGCGCGACCGTCGTGCGCGGCTTGGCGCCCTCGATTGCCGCCTTGCGCGCCCATGCCCCGACGCCCCGGCCGTAGGGCGGATTCACCCACACTCTCTCGCCGCCCCAGTCAGCCGCGAGCCCGTCGTCTCGTTTGGTGAGGTGCCTTTCGCATTTGGCGTTGGCGTCCGAGCTCGCCGCGTCAAGGGTGAAGTGGAACTCGGAATCGAGCGCCGAGAACAGCCACGCGGGGGTCTCCCAGTCGTCGCGCGCCGACGAGAAGGCCGCCCCGCCGGCGCCGGTGAAGCCGCCTGGCGGCGCTGCTGCCGCGCTTTTCACCGGCATAGCCCCGCCGCCTTTCGGATGGGCACCTCGCGCTCGCACACGTCAACGATGTGCAGGCACAGCCTCTCGGGGATGCGCCCGCGCTCGCGCGCGTTCGCCAGGCCCTGCGTGCCGGACTTCGACCCGCGCGGCGCCGACTCGTGGCAGGGCGCCCCGTTGCGGCACGGCGGGCAGAATCGCGGGTCGGAGGCGTTCGTGAATATGTCGGTCGGCTTCATGGCCCTCGCGCCGTATTGGCAGTAGGTGACGGTGTGGCGGGGGATGACCGCCATCATGTCCTGCTTGCGCAGGCCCGCGCGCGGGTTCTCTATGAAGTAGAGCGCCGGCCTCAGATCGCGGATGAGGCGGAGCATCGCCAGATCCACCCGGTCGCATTTGAGCGCGTAGTCGCTCACGGGGTCCAGGTTGCCGGTGTTGGCGTTCTTGCGCCTGTGGCGCGATATGCCCGCCATGGAGAACGTGGCGCAGTCCGGCGACGCCCACACCACGTCGGGCCGGCCGAATGCGCGCAGGACGTCCGGCGCTTTCAGGAACTCGATGTCGGCGTGGAGGTCGGCGGGCAGCGATTCGTCCCACTCCACCGAGAACACCTCGTGGCCCCGCTTTTCGAACGCCTCGCCGATGGAGCGCGTTCCGCTGAACAGTTCGAGCACTTTCATAAACATTCCCCCTTCGCGAAAAGGAATGCCCCGGCGTTGCCGCCAAGGCGCTCCATCGACCGATTCCGGTTTGCCGGCGATGAGGCGCATCTCGCGCGGCGCGGTGTGCGCCCTCACCGTTCGAACTCCTTTTTCTTTTCGGCACGTTCCGGCTCATGACCGTCGTCGCACAGCTGCTCGGGGCCGCTTTTTCCCACGTCGAGCAGGGCGTCGAGCTCCGCGAGGCGGGCGGACTTCTCTTTCAGCTCGCCTTCGTGGGGAAAAGGTTTGGTGGCCTCGGTGCGCGCAGCCTCCATCTGCCTGCGGGCTTCTTCGAGGCGCGCGCGGCACTCGTCAGCCTCCGCGCCCATCTTGGCGATGGCGTTGTCCAGCCTCGTCACGGCGCCTGCCGCATCACCGCCCAGCTCGCATTTGTGCTCGGCTTCGCCGACGATGCGCATCTCGAACGCCGCGCTCATGCGGTCGAACGTCAACTCCAGGGAGAACCCCCGGTACGACCCGAGCGGCATGGCCCCCGTCTCGGTCATCTCGCCGCGCGCCGCGAGCACCGCCTCGCCTGCCGCCGCACGCTCCCGGAAGGCGGTGCCGCGCACTTCCATCGAAAATGCCTCCTTCGTCGGCGGCGGGTTCGCCCTTGCCTTCGCGACATCGGCCTCCAGCGATTCGAGGCGCGCCGACAGCGACGCCATGCGCTGCGGGTAGTCCTTGGCGGCCTTGTCCTCCAGCGCGTACTTCTGCGCTAGGTGGTCGGCCTTCAGCATCCGCAGGCGGGACACCTCGACATCGAGGCCCATGCGCTCCTTGACGAGCGGGTTTCCCGTGGCGAGCGCTTTGAGCTCGGCGTAGGAAAGCGCCGCCTCGTCAACGTCGGCGGCTGTGCGAACGGGCGACTTCGAGGTCATGACCTGCGCTATGAATCGCTGCTTTCCCTCTACGAGCTGGTAGAGGTACGCGTCGAAGGTGCCTTCGGTGACGTAGCGGTACGCCTCCACCTCGGCATTCATGTTGCCCTGGCGCTCGATGCGCCCGAGGCGCTGCTGGAGGTCGGCGGGGCGCCACGGGCAGTCGAGGTCGTGGATGGCGGCGAGCCTGCGCTGCACGTTGGTGCCCGCGCCCATCTTCTGCGTGGACCCCATGAGGATGCGCACGGCTCCGGCGTTCACCTTCCCGAAGAGGGCGAGCTTCTTCGCCTCGGTGTCGGTGTCGTGGATGAACGCCACCTCGCCCTCGGGCACGCCGCGCGCCACGAGCTTGCGGCGCAGATCGTCGTACACGTTGAAGGACCCGTCGCCCTTCGGGGTGGAGAGGTCGCAGAACACGAGCTGGGTGAGCCTTTCCTCGGCGCCGTCGCGCCATATGCGCAGCACGTTCTCGCAGCAAGCGTTCACCTTGCTGCCCTCGAAGTCGGGCAGCGCGGGGTCGGCGAGGCGTTGGTCGAGGGCTATCTTGCGGCCGTCGTTGGTGATGAGGAGCATGTTGTCCTTCTCGGCGGGCACACTGCCCGCCCTCACCGCCTCGGCGCGCTCGGCGAGCCCCGCCACCAGCTCGCGCTGGACGGGGGAGGGCTGCACCGCCACGTTGCGCAGATGCACCTTGGGCGTGGGAAGCGCCAGCGTGTCCGCCGTCTGCACGTCGGCGACCTGTTTGAACATGGACATGAGCTCGGGTAGGTTATAGAAGCGCGAGAAGCGCGTTTTCTGCCGATAGCCCGTGCCTTCGGGGGCCAGCTCCAATGCCGTCACTGTCTCGCCGAACGTGGACGCCCAGCAGTCGAAGTGGGAAAACCCCAAGCGCTCCAGCTCGCCGTATTGCAGGTAGCGCTGCATGGTGTAGAGCTCCGCCATCGAGTTGGACACCGGCGTGCCCGTGGCGAACACCGTGCCGCGTCCGCCGGTCTGCTCGTCGAGGATGCGGCACTTCATGAACAGGTCGGAAGACTTCATGGCCTCGCTCTGGGCGATGCCGCTGACGTTTCGCATCTTGGTGTGGAAGAACAGGTTCTTGTAGTAGTGGGCCTCGTCCACGAAGATCCGGTCGACGCCGAGCTCCTCGAACGTGAGCACGTCGTCCTTGTCGGTTTGGTCAGCGAACTTGGCGAGTCTCACGTTCAGGCGCTTCTTCGTGATCTCCATCTGCTTCACGCTGAACCGTTCGCCGTGCTGCGCCTTGATCTCGGCTATGCCGTCGGAGAGCTCGGCGATCTGGCTCTCTATGAACGCTCGCTGACGCTCCACCGATACGGGTATCTTCTCGAACTGGGTGTGCCCCATGATCACGCCGTCCCAGTCCCCCGAGGCGATGCGGGCGCAGAAGCGCCTGCGGTTGCGCCGCTCGAAGTCGCGCTTGGTGGCCACCAGCAAATTGGCGGCGGGGTAGAGCCTCAGCCATTCCGACGCCCACTGCCCCGTGAGGTGGTTCGGCACGACGAACAGGGGCTTGGAGCAAAGCCCTATGCGCCGCAATTCCATGGCGGCCGCCGCCATGGTGAATGTCTTGCCCGCTCCCACCTCGTGGGCGAGAAGCGCGTTTTTCCCGTAGAGGATGCGGGCGACGGCGTTTCTCTGGTGCGGCCTCAGCTCTATCTCGGGGTTCATGCCGGGAAACGCCAGGTGCGAGCCGTCGAACTCGCGCGGGCGGATGGCGTTGAACCGCTCGTTGTAGGCGGCGACCAGCCTCTCCCTGCGCGCCTGGTCTGAGAACACCCACTCCTTGAAGGCCGCCTTGATGGCCTCCTGCTTGGCGAGCGCCACCGCCGTCTCCTTCTTGTTGAGGACGGGTTTCTTCTTGCCGTTTTCGTCCTCGACGTAATCGACCACGCGCGCGTCCTTGAGGTTGAGCGTCTCCTCGATGATGTGGTAGGCGCTCATGCGGCGCGTGCCGTAGGTCGACAGCGCGCGCACGTTCGAGCCGTCGCGGCCCTTGCCCTCGATGCGCCACTGCGCCGTGGCGGCGGAATACCTCACGGCCACCTGTTCGCGGACCCAGTAGGGCGGGTCGAGCAGGTGGAGCACGAACTCACGCACGTCGTCGGCGGGGATCCACGTCGCTCCGAGGCGCACGCTTATCTCGGCCGCCCCCAAATCGGGCGGCTGGGCGCAGCGCAGCGCCTCGATATTGGGAATGTACGAGGGGTCGGACGCGGCCGTCAGCTCGGCGATGCGCAGCTTCGCCCGCACGTTGCCGGAGAGGTATTCGTCGGCGGGCTGCCAGACGGGCTGCTCTCCGGTCGCCGTGGGAACGCGGAATATGGCGCCTTTCAGCGCTTCGGCCAGTTCGTTTTCCCCCATTCCGGTCAACCTCGCCATGTAGGGCAGATCGACCCGTCCGCGTTCAGACAGCGAGGCAGCCAGCGCCGCCTGGGGGTCGTCGGCGTGCGTCACGGGCGCGTTGGGCCGTATCGTGCGCTTGGAGAACATGTCCGCCTTGCGCTCGAAGTTCCCCTCGCCGTCGAGGATCTCCAATGCGCACAGCAGCGGGTAGGAGGAATCCTGCTTGAGCGCGGCGGCGTTCGCGCGCGAGTTCAGGATGCCGTGCTTCGCCGCGTAGGCGTCGTAGAGCGCGTTGAGCCTTGCGCGCTCAGCCTCCACCTCCGCATCGGGCGCGCCGTCCTTTTCGAGCGTTATGAGCCGTCGGGCGCAATCCCGTAGGGGGATCATTCCCCCGATTCGCTCAGCGGCCGCCTTCGAGGGATTCTGCCGGTGCATGAGGGGACCCATGCGGAAGTAGAGGGCGCCGCCAGATTCGGCGTAGGACCAGTCGCGCACGTCCGGGTCTGCGGGGATGGCGTCGCCGGGCTCGCTTTCGGGCGCATCCCATTCGGGGATGCGGGCGGTCATCTTGCCGAGGGCTTCGCGCAGCGCTTCTTCCAAGTCGGTGCCGGGCTTCGGCCTGCATTCGGAGTCCGCCCGCCCGTAGGCGTTCGTCGTCGCGGCGAGCTCGCCGAGCACCATGTCGGGGTGGGATGCGAAGTAGGAGTTCACGTCGATGCCCGCCTCGACGCGCTCGGTGTGCGCCCATTCGGGCTCGCAGACCTCGGCGCGCTCGCGCTTCTGGAGGATGACCACGTCCGCCGTGACTTCGGCATGCGGCGAGAAGGCCGTGTTGGGCAGGCGGACCGCTCCCACGAGCTCGGCGCGCTCGGCGATCCTTCTGCGGGCGGCGGGATTCTTCTTGTCGAGCGTGCCTTTGGACGTGACGAAAGCCACGATGCCTCCCGGCCTCACCAAGTCGAGCGCCCTCGCGAAGAACCAATCGTGCACGAGCAGCCCCTCGTCCCGATGGCGGGGATCGTCGACCTGGTAGCTGCCGAAGGGCACGTTTCCCACCGCGACGTCGAACGATTCGTCGTCGAGGTCTGCGTGCTCGAAGCCGCCGTGGATGATCTCCGCGGACGGATGGAGGGCGCGGGCGATGCGCGCGGTCAGGCCGTCGAGCTCCACGCCGACGAGGCGGCAGCCCGCAAGCGCCTCCGGCATGGCGGCGAAGAACGCGCCCGTGCCGCATGACGGCTCCAGCACCCTGCCGCCCGAAAGCCCCATGCCCCGGATGGCCTCCCATATGGGGCGCGCGATCTCCTGCGGGGTGTAGAACGCCGTGAGCGTGGAGGCGCGCGCCGCCGCGTACTCCCCGTCGGAGAGCAGCTGGCGCAGCCGGGCCTTCTCGTGCGCCCATTTCCCCGATTCCTCGTCGAACGCGTCGGCGAGGCCGCCCCAGCCCACGTAGCGCGCGAGCGCTTCGCGCTCTGCGGCGTCGGGCGGGCGGCCTTCCCCCTCGACGGCGACGAGCGCTTCGATGGCCGCGATGTTGCCGCGCAGCCGCCCGAGCGGGGTGGCGAGCTGTTCGGGATACTCATTTGCCCCATCGTCGAACGAGAAAGCCAGCTGGCCCCGTTCGGGCGGCTTTGCCTCGGAACGGCGGGAGGCGGGCTTGTCGCCCGCCTCCCTTCGGCTTGTCTTGGTTTTCTCTTGGCCGCGCTGCTTTTCTAGGCGTACACGACCTTCATCGCCGCCGCTTCGCGGGCCGCTGCCGCCGCCTCGGCCATCTTCGCCGCCCACGCTGCCGGATCCGCCACCTTCGCCGCTTCGTCCAACCCCCTGCTCTTCGCCACGCGGGCCGCCAGGTCGTCCGCCATCGCCTCCGCGAGGGCTTCCGTCTCGGCCAGGTGCCTCGCCAGCGCCCCCTGCGCCAGCAGGTCCGCCCGCAGCTCGGGCTTGCTCGATCTCAGGTATTCGTCCCTCATCAGCGCGAACGGCCCCAGGTTCGCCGCCGCTTCCTCTTCCGTTGCCAGGGTCGGCAGCAGAAGACCACCGCCCTCCCTGTACGCCATCTCCATCGCCTCTCCTTTCATCGGGCTCTTTTGCCGGATTATGGACGGCGGCGGCCAAGGGCGCAAACGTGCGATGGGATGCTTCCGGGGCTCTTTCCCGCATCGCGGGGGCTATCGTGCGCAGGACGGCTGCGGCGGCGCTTGCCGTGCGGCAGCCGAGCGCGTTCATCGCCCGGACCGTGCCGAACATCGGCAGGGCGTCCGCCGCGCGCGGCGTGATGAGCGCGCCGCCTTCGATGCCGCAGCGCGACGCCGCCTCGTAGGCGGCAGATGCCGCCGCGAGCTCCAGAAGCAGATCCCCGGCCTCGGGGGCTTCGAGGCGTTCCAGGCCGCTTCCGCCGCGCGCTTCCCCGATGGCCGCGACGGCCGATTCCGCGTTTTCGCGTACGGCGGCGCTCGCCGCCTCGGCGATGGCCTCGATGGTGCCTTTCCTGGCATCAGCCCCGAAGGATTCATGGAGGGCGCCGACGATGGCCGCCTCCTGCTCCGGGCCGCCAGCCCAAAGCGGCAGCGGGCGGGCGGCGCGCCCGGGCGCCGTGTCCGACACGTCGAAGTAGTAGCGCAACCGCCCCGTTCCCGGGGCTCCGAACACGGCGATTCCGACTGATCCGCGCTTCACCCGCCGGCCGAACAGGGCATCCCAGCGCTCCAATTCCAACACCGCCTTGGCGTCCGGGCGCTGCGCGTGGACGAGCGCCTGCTCCGGGAAGGGCAGCTTGTAGTTGCGGCCCGCCGATTCGAGGAACGCCTTCCACGCCTCGGGGCTTTCGCTCAAAGCGACGAGGGTCGTTCGGTAGAGTTCTTCAATGGTCCGGTACGTGCTCGCCACGCGTCACCTCCTCGGAAGCTTCGTAGGTTCGCTCGCAGGCGTGATTTCCCGCGGGCCCCTTGGTTAGAATCGGCCAAATCCTCCAATAGACGGGAGTTTTTCATGAGGAAGCTGCTCGCCCTGCTCAGGCTGGTGGCCGCCGTTTTCGCTCTGGCGGCTGCCGCCTACGTTTGCCTCGTCGTTTTCGGCGTTTTCTCGGCTCTCGACAGCGCGACCTCCGGGTATTCCATCTACCGCTAGCCGGCAGGTGGCGAATGGCCCTCGCGGGCCGCCCGCCCGCCGCGCGCGTTCTCATCGGATCTCGGGGATTTCGCGCTCGCCGAGTTCTTCGGCGTCCTTCTCGCGGCACCGCTTCATAGCGACGGCAAGGCATCCGAAGCCGGCCGCCGCGATGGCGGCCGAGACGGCGGCCAAGGGCGCGAGGTTCACGCCGGTCTTGTCGAAGGGCTCGCCCCCTTCGACTGCGGGCGCAGGGGTCGCCTCGTCCTCCATGGTCACTGTCTGAACGTCGCCCGTGGCCTCGACCTCGAATTCAACGTCCTCCGCCAGCTCATAGCCCTCGGGCGCGCTTTCCTCGTGCAAGGTGTACGTTCCCGGCGCGAGCTTCTCTATGCGGTGGGGCTCTTCGGCGGAAACCCACTCCTCCACCACGGCGCCCTCGGCGTCGAGCACCTGCATGGCCGCCCCGGAAAGCGGCGCGCCCGTTTCCGCGTCCACCTTCTCGGCATCGACCTTGGTGAAGTCGTCCTCCATGGTCACCTTCTGGGAAACCTGGCCGGACACCACCTCGAAATCCACGCTGTTTGCGACCAGGTAGCCCTCGGGGGCGATCTCCTCGCGCAGGGTGTAGGAGCCCTCGTCGAGCACGATCTCGTGCGGCTCTTCCCCGGACACCCATTCGTCCACCACGTTGCCTTCGGCGTCGGTCACTTGGAGCGTGGCGCCCGGAAGCTCCTCGCCCGTCACGATGTCGGCTTTGGAGATGGAGACGTGCGGCTTGTCCGAGTTCACCAGCGTCCCGAGGTCGATGGTCGCGCCGTCTCGGTACACGCTCACCTCGAACGCGGGGATGAGTTCCCGGTCGGCGTTCGCCTCGCAGGGCTGCTCTTCCACGATGTAGGCGTCATACGGCAGCGCGCCCAAGGCGTCGTCGGGCTCCCCGCCGCCGAACCACACGCCGGACTCCGCCGTGCCGCCGTTGGTGTCGGCGGTGTGGGGGTTCCACGACGCGGCGGTGGATGCGCAGCCGTTGGCGTCGGTGACGATGGTGTGGCTTTCTCCAGTGGTGGCGCTGGTGACGAGGAACGGCACGCCGGCCATGCGGCCTTGGTCGCCCTCGCCGACCTTCACGAGTTTCAAGTCGCCTCGGATGACCTGCTCAGTGAGCTCGTCGGCCACCTCGTGTTCGAAAACGGGCGATTCGCTGCCCGCCATGTCCGCTGTGACGGTTATCTCGTGGGCCTCGGGGTCGGGCAGGTAGCCGGCGGGCGCTTTCGTCTCCTTGATGGTCACGGTGCCGAGGGGGATGCCCTCGAAAGCCAGCTTCGAGTTCTCCACGACGCCCTTCGCGGTCACGTATTCGCCGCCGTGAAGGTAGGTGGCCTCGTACTCCGCGCCGTCGAGAGATGCGGCTCCCTGTGGCTCGGGCAGCAAGGTTTCGGCGTCTTTCTTGATGAGCGTGAGATTCACCGTGACGGGGGCGTCTTGCGCGTTCACGTGAACGTTGCCGCCGGCGACCGTCACGTGGAACTCCTCCTGGGAAAGCGCGTAGCCCGCTGGCGCGCTGATCTCGCGCACGACGTAGTCGCCGTTGGGCAGCTTCTCGGAGGTCTGCCCGTGGCCGCTCTCGTCGGTGGTGAACTGCGCCACGAGGCTTCCGCCCTGGTAGACGCCGTAGACCGCGCCGGCGAGCGTGTACTCGCCGTTGCCGGCCGTCACCGACGCATCGGCGCTCGTCTTGTCGAGCGTGACGAAGCCGCCCTCGGACAGCCCCCTGTACACGGCGAAGCTGGCGTAGGTCTTGCCGTGCCCGCCGTCGATGCCCCACATGTAGTCGAATCGCACGTTGCAGGTGCCGAAGTGTTCGCTCCATGCGTGATAGACCGTTGCGCCTTCGCCCGCGATGGCGCAGTGCACGGTGGCACCCGACGCGTTGGAGAACACGATGACGTCGCCCGGCTTCACGGTTCCCGCCGCGAACGCGGCGTTGTAGTCATCCGCCGACGAGCCGCGGAACGTCTCGTGCGCGGCGCAGAACGCCGCGATGGCGTCCGTTCCGCAGTTGCCGGGGCTTCCGCCGGGCCAGCTCAGCCCGTAGACGTTGGCGATGACCCAGCCGACGAACCCCGAGCAATCCCAGCCCGAGGTGCCTTTGCCTCCCCAGACGTAGGGCGTGCCCATCAGGTCTTCTATGCCGCCTTTCACTTCCTCCCAAGTGGCGTCGCTGAGCGAGCCGTCTGCCGCGTATGCCGCTTGGCTGCGCGAAGGAAGCCCCGCGAACACCGCCGCCGCGACGAGGAGGGCCGCGAGCATGCAGCGGATTATCTTGCCCGCAGCGCGGCCGTTGGTTGCCTGTGCTTTCATGTTCTTCTCCTTGCGTTGTCGTTTTCTGCGTTTGCGTGCCGGACGTTCGGATCGCCCTTACATTCCGTGCTCCCTTCTCTCGCTTTGAGGCCGTCAGCTTTCCGCGGGCTGCGCGTACACGAGCGTCCTCTCGTTCGCGTAGGTCGTGTACGAGCAGGTCACGAACGTGAACAGCTGCGAAGCGTTTTCGTCGTTCGATATGCGCACGTCGCACTCCTCGAAGCGTTGCGCGTACCAGGCGCGCATCTCGTCGGCGGATGAGAAGTCCGTCCGCTTGGCGTTTTCGCTGCCGTCGATCACGTCCACCGCCGACACGGAAAGCTCCATGGCCCCGTTGGGAGTTTGCAGCTCGATGGTCGGATGCGAGCGCGCGAACGCCTCGTCCGAGTAGCGCGCGAAGTCAGCGAACATCGCCACGAATCCGCCGCCCATGTTGTGACCGAACACCACCGCGCTCATGCCGCCCACGCCGTCGCACGCCGCGTCCACGTAGGGGCATCCGTAGGGGTTCCACGAGCGGTAGATGTCGTGGCTCAGGTAGTAATCGGGGTCGCCGCCCGGCGCCTGCACGACGGCGTAGTCGATGGCGGTGCCATCGACGCTCACCCACGCGACGATCGCGGGGTTCACAACCCGCCAGTAATCCCAATCGACCCCTTCGGCATCTGCCGCGGTGGGCGATTCGTTCGAAGCCATTGCGGAAACCGCTGCCGCTGACAGGCTTCCGAACGGCTGCCCCCTGGGGTTGGGCACCACCGACGCGGCGCTTCCGGCGGTCGATGCCTGGAAGGCGGCCATCGCCCCGCAGAGGGCGAGCAGCAGGATCCCGGCGAGAAGCCAGCCCGCCGCCCTCCGCCTCGGTCGCTTGTGGTCGGCTTCGCTCATTGGCTGCCCCCTTCCAAAACCGAAGGCGGCCCCGCAGAGCCGCCTTCGGTTTTCGTTTCTCTCCGGTATGAGGTTTTATTTCCGGCAAGGTTGGTTGCCATCCCCTTCTTCGGCTGGTAATCCCCGGAAGGGGGTGGGGTGTGGGGAGGGGGAAACCCGGAAAACGCCCTGGTTGCAACATATGCTGGATCAGGGCGCACGTCCCCCTTGGCCTGTCGGTGGGCCTCAGCGCTCGCGGGCGCGCTTCCTCTCGTGGCGCTCTAAGAGCTCGAGCGCCTTGACTATGCGGGCCTCCACGGCCTCCCTGCTCGTGCCGGGCTTGAAGAAACGCTCTATCTTCTCGCGGGGGATGCGGAACTGTTCCACCTGGTTGGGTTTGCGCTCGCCCATGATGGACGCCATGGCTTCTCGCGACAGCGCGCCCTGCTCCGAGAGCCTGCGCATCCTGATCGCCTGGGCGTGGGACGGCGTGCACGCCTCCATCCCCATGGCGTCGAGCAGGTCGTCCTGCTCCCTTTCGGACAGATAGCTGATCTCCACGGCGGGGCGCATGGCCATCGACCCGCCGTCCACCATGTCGAGCAGATCGGGGTTGAGGTGCGTGAGGCGGACGTAGCGCTGTACTTGGCTTTTGCTCTCCCCCGATTGTTCCGCCACAATGTCGCGCGAGCGTGCGTTGGCCAACTTGTGCCCCACTGGGGCACAAGTCAAGTCGGAGCGGTACCCCTGCCGGCTCAGAGCGTCGATTTTCATCTTGTAGGCGAACGCTTTCTCGCTCGGCAACACGTTCTCGCGCTGGATGTTCGCGTCCACCATCGCGATGACCGCCTCGTCGTAGGTCATCTCCCGAACCACGGCGGGAAGGGCCTCCAGCCCCGCCATCTCGGCGGCGCGCTTGCGCCTGTGGCCGCTCACCATCTCGTAGCGCCCGTTCTCCTTCGGCCTCACGAGCGCGGGCACGAGCACGCCGAATCTGGAAACGCTCTCGGCCATGTCGCGCAAGGCGTCGTCATCGACGCGGAAGGGATGGTCCGGGAAGGGATCTATCATGTAGAGGGGGATGACCCCCACTTTCTCGCAGCCCACCTCGTCGCGCTCGGCCTGCGTGGTGAACAGGTCATCGAGCGACGGCAGGTCGATGGGTATCGCGCTTTCTCTGGGCATCTTCGAGCACCTCCTCCGCCAGCTTCGCGTAGGCCGCCGCGACGGGGCTTTTCGCGTCGTGTTGGAAGATGCTCTTTCCGTAGGCGCTCGTCTCCGCAGCCCTCACCGCCAAGGGCACGGTGGCGCCGAACACGCGCAGCGTCTTCCCGTAGCCTTCGCGCAGCGAGGCCTCGATCTGCTTGGCGAGGTTCGTCCTGCCGTCAACGAGCGTCAGCAGCACGCCCTCGATTTCCAAGTGTGGGTTGATCTGCCGCTTCACGCGCCCTATCGTCTTGACGAGCTGGGTCATGCCCTTCGCGGGAAGATACTGCGCCTGCACGGGCACGATGACGGAATCGGCGGCGGCCAACGCGTTGACGGCGAGCATGCCGAGGGACGGCATGCAGTCTATGAGGGCGTAGTCGTAGCCGCGCTTGGCCTCGTCGAGCCATGCTTTGAGCGTTCGCTCGCGGTTCATGGCGGTGACGAGCGCCACCTCTGTGCCCGACAGCTCGATGTTCGCGGGCATCAGGTCAACGCCCTCGGGGTGCTTCAATATCCCGGCATCGGGTTCCAGCGGCTCGTCGCGGGCGACCGCCTCCAAATGGGTCGCCAACGTGGTTTCCAGCTCGTCGGGATTGCGCCAGCCGAGCGATGCGGTGAGGTCGCCCTGCGGGTCGGCATCTATTAGCAGAACGCGCTTCCCGCTCATGGCGAGCGCCACGCCGAGGCTTGCGGCGGTGGTCGTCTTGCCCGTGCCGCCTTTCTGATTTGCTATCGCTACGACTTTGCACCTGCTCATAGGCGGTCTCCAATGGTTCGCAGGGCAGGTAGCGACGATGCGGCCACGAAACGAACACAAACGAAGCCCCTGTTGCATGGTCCGGCGGGGTCGAGAATGCGCACGTTCGTCAAAAGTTCGTCAAAAACGCGCGTTTCTCCTGTTTCCCGAACGGATTGAAAAACAAAGGCGTGTCGAAAAGTACGCCTTTGAACTGGTTTTTTGTGATTGTCTGTTTTGTGAGTTTCCTGAAAAATCGGGCGTGAAATTGATTGGGAAGCTTGGGCCTTACCACTTGGCGACGCCCGCATGCGTGAAGCGAATTATAGCGCACCTTTTCCCGTTCGAGAAGAAACACATATTTCGACATGGTTGATCGGTCTTCCCGCAGAGGACGCAAAGGGCGGCTTTGGTCACCCCCCCCCGACCCCAGACGTAGCCACTATCGGAACACGAGGGCGGACTAAAGTCCGCCCCTACGGGGTTTCGACGGCCCAGCAATAAAGCCTTCTCAGCAGCACGATATCAAGAGATGTTGCAGTTATGCCAGTTTAATAATTGTTTCATGCAACCATTTGCGCCCATGATAAGGTGCCTGTCGAACAGCCAAGGAGGCACCCATGAGCAACTTCTTCCAAAATCTGCCGTATAAGTTGGCGAACTTCATGGCGGGGCGCAACGGGCCGGATGCGCTGGCGCGCGCGTCGCTGTGGATGGGCGTGCTGTTCACGTTCCTGGAAATCATCACCGGCCTGGGCATTTGCTCGCTTATCGGCATGGTGTTCCTGTTGTACTTCATGTTCCGCTGCTTCTCGCGCAACATTACCGCCCGCGCTCGGGAAAACGCCCGCTACATCGCACTCACGGCCAAACCACGCGCTGCCTGGGCTCGTTTCAACACGCGGTGGGATCAGCGCAAGACGACCAAGTTCCTGAAGTGCCCGCAGTGCGGCCAGTCGCTTTCGGTGCCCAAGGGCAAGGGCACGCTGAAGATCACGTGCCCGAAGTGCCGCAACCAGTTCACGACGAAGTCGTAGAGAGCCAATCCTCAGGCTAAAATGCCAGCGGACTCATATCTTCGCGAACACTTGAGAAAGGAATCGCATGGACGGGAAAGCTATTCACCGGTGCCTGCATGTGCTGGATTTGGAGAAGTCGATCGCGTTTTACGAGAAGGCGCTCGGCATGACCGAGATTCGCCGCATGGGGCCCGAGGACGGCTCGTGGACCAACGTGTTCATGGGCAGCGACGCCTCGGGCTTCCAATTGGAACTCACCTGGAACCGCGAGCGCACCGAACCCTACGACAACGGCGGCCGCGACTCGCATCTGGCCTTCACCGTCGACGACTACGAAGCGGCCCGCGCATTGCATGAGGAGATGGGCTGCATTTGCCACGTGAACGAGGCCATGGGGCTGTACTTCATCGAAGACCCCGACGGCTGCTGGCTGGAAATTCTGCCGAATAAGGCCGAGTTCGCGCCCCAGGCCGGCGTGGACGTGCTGGACGCCATGGCGCGCCGCCGCAGCCTGCGCCGCTATTCCGGCGAGCCGGTGCCGCAAGCGCTGCTCGACCGCATTCTGGAGGCGGGGCTGCGCTCGGCATCGGGGCGCTCGCGGCGGCCGTGGGAACTCATCGTCGTGCGCGACCGAGCCATGCTGGACGATCTGGCCGAATGCCGCGAGCAGGGCGCGGCCATGCTCACCGGAGCCGACGCGGCCATCGTCGTGGTGGCCGACCCGACGCTCGCCGATACCTGGGTGGAGGACTGCTCCATCGTCATGGCGAACATGCAGCTGGAGGCGGCGGCCTCCGGCGTGGGCAGCTGCTGGATTCAGGGACGCCTGCGCCAGGTGGCCGACGGGCGCTCGACCCACGAGTTCGTCGCGAACCTCCTGAAGGTGCCGGCCCCTTACCAGCTGGAGGCCATCCTCTCCCTCGGTATGCCCGAAGCCGAAGCCCCGCGCCGCCCCTTCGACGAAGCGCTGCTGGGGAAGGTGCATTGGGAGACGTTCTAGGATCCCAAGCCCATGCCGAGGCGGAAGTGAGCCCACTCCTTCGAGGGATTACGTTTGCATGGCAAAAGACGGCCTCTGTCGCCGCTTCATGCTTTGTCCTTTATGAAGTGCCAAGGAGCATGCGTTCGCTGACTCGGGCGGTGAAGGCGTGATCGGCGAGGACGGCGGTGAAGCTGCCCAAAGCGGAGCACTTCTACACGTAAGCCGAAATAATGGTTGCACGCGGACCGGTTCGTGGAAAAATGGAAGAGCAGATTAGTCAACGAACGCAACGCCATCGACGAAGCGCTTTCAACCGAGCGGAGGCAACAACCATGACCAACGAGACCATCGCGACCGAAACCACCGAGACCGTCGGGGAATTCCCCATCGACGAGCTTCTGTCTGACGGCATCACCAACACGCCGCCGTCGTTCGTGCGCGCCATTCTGGCCGCCGCGTCCGATCCTGCGGTGACCTCCTTCGCCGGCGGCCTGCCGAACCCCATTTCCTTCCCACAGGAAAAGCTGCTGGAATCGATGCAGCGCGTGGTGGCCGAGCGCGGCCCGGAGGCCTTCCAGTACTCCGTCACCGCCGGCGTGCCCGAGCTGCGCGCCTGGATCGCCGAGCGCTACAACCACCGCTTCGGCACCGACTACACCGAAGAGGACGTGCTCGTGACCACCGGCTCGCAGCAGGTGCTCGACCTGCTCGGCAAGGTGCTGCTGGACAAGGGCGACGGCGTCATCGTGGAAAAGCCCACGTACCTGGCTGCCATTCAGGCGTTCGCGCTGCAGCAGCCCGTCTTCCGCGAGGTGGAACTGACCGAAGAGGGCCTGAACATCGACGAGCTGAACGCGGCACTCGATGCCGGCGCGAAGATGATCTACCTCATCCCGAACTTCCAGAATCCCACGGGCCTCACCTACACCGCCGAGAATCGCGAGCAGGTGCGCGAGGTGCTGGCCGGCCGCAACATCGTGGTAGTGGAAGACGACCCCTACGGCGAGCTGCGCTTCGAGGGCGACTCGCTGCCCTACATCGGCGGCACCGCGCTGCCCCACGGCGTGATCATGGGTTCGTTCTCGAAGACAGTCACCCCCGGCTTCCGCATGGGGTACCTCCTCACGAAGGATCACGACCTGCTGAAGGCGCTCAACACCGCCAAGGAAGCCGCCGACCTGCACACCAACGTGTTCGCTCAGTTCGTGGTGCTCGATTACCTGCGCCACAACGACCTGGACGAGCACCTGGTGAAGATCCGCGAACTGTACCGCACCCAGGCCCGCGCGATGACCGACGCCATGGCCGAGTTCTTCCCCGCCGAGGTGAGCTTCACCAAACCCGAGGGCGGCATGTTCCTCTGGGCGACGCTGCCCGAGGGCATTTCCACCATGGAGCTGTTCCCGAAGGCGCTCGAGCGCAACGTGGCCTTCGTGCCGGGCGACCCGTTCTACCCCGAGCCGGGCGCGCGCTCTACCATGCGCCTGAACTTCACCAACGCCGACGAGGAGACCATCCGCGACGGCATCCAGCGCCTGGGCGAGGTCATCGCCGCCGCGCTGTAAACCGTTTCGAAGGGGCACTCGCACCCTGTTCGTTTTCCATATCTTCCGTAGGGGGCGACCTTGGTCGCCCCTCTTTTGTCGTGTGAGCAAAACGCGCTCGGAAGGGCTGACCAAGGTCAGCCCCTACGGTGGGGACTGGGAGGGCAGGCCGAGGTCAGCCCCTACAGTGGGATGCGCGATAGGGGGGATGCAGCGGGGAACGCGAGCTCTATCGGCTCGGTTGATCCTTCACGAAGGAGCCGACCGCGATGGCAGCCACGGCGCACAGCAGGCCGCCGATGGCCCACGCGAGCCAGAAGTACGGCGTCTCGTACTCGGGCACGAACAGCATGACCAAGCCGGCAATGGTCGCGACGATCATGATGCAGGCGCACAAGCCGCTGGTAAGCTGATCCTTGCGGCGCTTGCGTTCGATACGGGCGCGGGCACGCTCGATCTCCTCATCGGACGCCTCGGGCACGCCGAGCAGCGCGCAGATCTGCTCGTCGGTGTACATCGCGCGCAGGGCCGCCGCGTCGGAGTTCACAATGACTTTACCCTCGTCGCTTTCAGCAATCGCCTGCTCGCGCGCATCGTTGTAGTTGGCGATGTTCAGCCGGCCGAGCATCATGGAACCGTATACGATGCACCACACGCCGACCGCAATGAGCCCCATCATGAGCGCGGCCGCCTCGGTCTGAACAAATTCGCTCAAGGAGTCGGTCAAAGCCGTAAGCACGATGCCCGTAAAAACGAGCGCAATGCCCGCTACAAGCAGCCACGCGAAAAGACGCTGGGTGCGCTGACGATCTTCCACCGTGTAGAAATCCTGGATGAAGGGGTGGCTACGCTGAAACTCCGTATGTTGAAAAGCAGCTGTTACGATAAGGCCGAGACCGACGGCGATGCCCGCGAACAGGGGGATGAGGCTCGCGCCCGCAAGAGAGGGCGCTGTCGCCTCGGCCCAACCGGCCACGGCCATGAGAAGCGCCACACCGATGAGAATAGCGAACACGCCCCAGGCGATCTTCCATGCGAAGGCGCGCATGTGCTCATCGTAGCCGCACACATCTTGGGGCGGCCCACCGGCGGCCTCGCGCAGAACGGCGGCGCGCGCTTGCACAGCGGCCGTGGGCACGCCGGTCGTCAGATCGCCCTGCACAAGGTCGTCCAACGTCACGTCGAATATCTGGCACAGCTTCAGCAGCTTGTCCATTTCGGGATAGGACTTCTCGGCCTCCCATTTCGTGACGGACTGACGGCTGACGCCGAGCATGAGGGCCAGCTGTTCCTGGGTCATCGCATGGGTAGCGCGAAGATGTTGAAGGTTATCGCGGAAGCTCATGGTGGGCCTACTTTCTCTGAACGAGGGAAGACCGCTGCCCTGTGTCTTCGGGCTCCACGAAGGAGCCCGTGCCATCAGTCGTCGCCTTCCCCAAAGGACAAGTTCGGTTGATCAACAACGACCACTTTACCTGTCACTCAGGGTGCATTCTACCAACTTTCGGCATCAATTTTCGCAACGCGCAAGCGCCTTCTGGTTGCAAACCCCAGGTCAAGCCTTTAGAGCAGCGCCGCAAGAAAAGCAGCAAGCGCACCCGTAGCAGAGCCGATGAAGGCACCGGCAACAACGTCGCGCGGAAAGTGCACGCCGCCGAGAACGCGGCAAACCGCGAGCGCACCGGCCGCGACCAGCAGCACGACGGCAACGGGCACGCTGGCCACGAACCAACTTGCCGCAATGGCGAAGGCCGAGAAGGTATGCCGGCTCGGAAACGACTTGCCCGCGCCATCGCGAGCAATGAGCGGCGCGATGGAGCAGCACTCGTAGGGCCGCGGCGCATTGAACCGCCTCCGGAAGAAACTCACTGCGGCGAACCCCACGGCGGTGACGCCGACGAGGGGAGCCAGCTTCCACGGATCGCTCACGCAGGCCCACCCGAGCAACAGCGCATAGGCCCCGTAGAACACCACCACGATGCCGCGGTTGACGATGTTGAGTGCCCGAACAACGCCAGGGCGGCCCCGAAGAGGAGCCGCCCATTGCTCATAGCGTTGCTCGTAATGTTGCACGCAGCGCGCCTGATTCGTCACCGTCATCATTGCTTCCTCTTATAAGATTGCCTCCCAGAGTGTACAACGAAGGGATGCGTGTTAACGGCGAATCTTGCGAAACGCCATGGCAGCCCCAACAGCGGCAACGCCACTCACAAGAAGGATCACGGCGAACACCAGGCCCTTCTCATCGCCCGTCTGGGGAAGCGTCAGCACGCCGTCTTTGGAAGCAGCCTCCGCTTCGGCGTGATTAGCATTCCCCGCCGCAGCCTCATCGATCACTTGGGTGCCTTGGCTGCCGCCGTTGGAAGTCGCTCCCGTATTCGGCTTGCTCGCATCCGAACTGCCACTCGAGGAGCCACCTGGCGTGCCCGGTGCATTGCTCCCATCGTCCGCGTCACCGTTCGAGGGCCCGTCGGGCGTCACGTCCGGCGTTCCCGGCGTTTCGGGCGTTTCGGGAGCATCAGGCGTTTCGCCCGCACCCGGACCGTCGGGCGTATCCGCCGATTCGGTTCCCACTTCAATCTCATCGGGCCGCACGACAGGGCGCGTGTAGACAAGATTGATCTCATTTTTCGAGGAATCCATGTTCACGAACACGTCCTCGGGGTAGCTTCCCACATAGGCTAGGCCATCAACGGGTTCAGTCGCCTCGGCCAGCTCGTCGCCCGTTAGAACATCGGCGAACAGCTCGTTGCTACGTACCTCGCTGCCCATCTTCGTGAACCCGACCGTATGATCGCCGATCGTCTCGACCACCGTGTGGCTGTACAGCGGCATCGAAGCCGTGGCATCCAGCAAGGACGCCTCGTAGTAGTTCACCGTCACATCGCTGGACTGGCGGAAGTAATTCAGCCGAATGGCGTTCTTCGACGGATCTTCCGACACGGTCAGCTCGCGCGGCCAGCCGTCGAAGAAAGCGTATCCGGGATTGGTGCCCACATGATCCCATGCCTTCACCACGTCGCCCGGCTTCAAGCCCTCCACCGTCGTGGTGCCGAGCAGACGCGTACCGGTCAGCTCAGGAACGCCCCAATCTTCGAGCGTCGGATCGTCGTAGTGCACAAGTTCGAAATGATAGATGGTGACCGTTTGCGTCGCCTCCTCATCGGCCATCGCCGGAAGCGGTGCCGCAGCAAGGGCAAGGGCGAGAACGCCGGCCATCACCGGCACGCTAAGGCGACCTTTCAGCGCAGCACAAGATCGCGAAGCAAAAGCAAGCAGCGTTTTCACGTGAAACTCTTTTCTGTCAGCACCGGCCGAAAGCCGGCTTCCTTGGTCTCATAAATGTCTAGTTGTTAACTAGACTTACATACGTACTGTACTAAACTTGGGATAGGTATTCAATCATCTATCCCTATGAAAAGCGCGAGGCCAACCCCGTTCCATAACTTAAACATTGATGATTATTTCACACCGAATTTGTTGCGTTCTTTCCAAGGATCGTCCGCGCTATAATGCGGACAGCGTCCGCCGATGCGGAATCCACCGACCCGAAGAAAGGGGCTTCCATGCGCAGGAAAGACCGCGAGCAGAGCAAGGAGTTCGGTTGGAGCGTGCTTGAGACGTGCCCCTACGCCGTGCTCTCTACGACCGACGAGACGGGACTCCCCTACAGCATTCCCGTGTCCCCCGCCGTGCTCGATGGCGTCATCTACTTCCATTCCGCCAAGCACGGCACGAAATCGAAGCTTTTACGCGAGCACCCTGATGTGTGCCTCGTCGGCGTGCGCGATGTGGTGCCGCTGCCCGAGGCGTACTCCACCGAGTACGCCAGCGCCGTGATGCGGGGCACCGTCGCCGAGGTGACCGACGATGCCGAGCGCATTGCCGCCCTGCGGGCCATCGCCGAGCGCTACGCCGCCGAGAACCTCGGACATTTCGAGGCCGCCCTGGCTGAGGAGCTATCACGCACGCTCATGTGGAAGATCACCCCGACCGAGATAACCGCGAAGGCCCGGCTGCACGAGTAGGCCCTGCGCGCCCTTCCGTAGGGGCTGACCTTGGTCAGCCCTCATCAGGAGAGGTAACGGTACTTGAAAAGGGGCGACCAAGGTCGCCCCCTACGGACTATTCCTGCGATCAAGGGCACTCCCCCTATGGGAACAAACAAGAAGATACGGCGTGGGTTGCGGTTTGACTCAGGCGGGGTATGATGGAACCGGCGCGCGAAAAAAGCGGCGCGCCATCGTGCAATCAGAGGAGGAAACCGTGCAAATCATCGAAGACAAGGTGTACGCGTTCTCAAAGGACAACCCGCCGTGCTACACCGCCCAGCCGGGCGAGGTGCTGCAGTTCAACACGCTCGATTGCTTCTCGGGCCGCCTGACCGACGAGACGGTCACCATGAAGGACATGGACTTCTCCTACAACATCACCAACCCCGCCGCCGGCCCGGTGTACGTGGAAGGGGCCGAGGTGGGCGACGTTCTTGTCGTGGACATCTACGACATTCAGGTGGCCGACGAGGGCACCATCGCCACTGACGACCATTGCGGGCCTCTGTTCGAGGGCACCGACTACCGCACGAAGAAGATCAAGATCGAGGGCGGCATGGCCGACTTCAACGGCGTGCGCTTCCCCATCAACCCCATGATCGGCGTCATCGGCACCGCGCCCGCTGAGGGAGCCCCCGCCGACGGCTTCGTGGGCAACTACGGCGGCAACATGGACAACAAGCTCATCACCAAGGGTACGCGCCTGTACTTTCCCGTGCGCGTTCCCGGCGCGCTTCTGCAGATGGGCGACGTGCACGCCACCATGGGCGACGCCGAACTGTGCGGCACCGGCATCGAGATTGCCGCGCAGATCACCGTCCGCGTGAACGTGCTGAAGAACTTCGAGCTGAACTGGCCGGTACTGGAGACCTTCGGCCCGGCGGGCAAGTGGTACGTGAACGCCAGTGCCCAGGAGTACAACGAGGCGCTCGTGTGCGCATCGAAGGAGATGCAGCGCCTGCTCATGAACATCACCGGCTGGGATGCCGTGGAAACCTACATGTACATGTCGGTGCAGTCCGACGTGGAGATCAGCCAGGGCTGCAAGCCCTGCGAGGTGCAACTGTCCCTGCGCATCGGCACCCCGAAGCTGACCGAGTTCCCGCCGCTGGTGGGGTAGGCGTTCCCCTGCCCGCGCCGCAGCGCCGCCGCGGCGCCGTCACCGCCGTCACCGCTCTGCTCGAGAAGCCGCTTGGGAAGGCGGCTTCTTTTTGGTCTCTGCACCTTCTCCCTTGGCGGAATACGGGCCGCTTACGCTTCATAATGCTGTGCAAAATGGTAAACTATGGCCGCGCAAAAGCGCAGGAAAGGGGAATCGCCCGACCCGTGTTGGGAGGGATCACGGGCCGCACGATTCACGAGGAGAAGACTTGGAAGGGATAGAGAGGAGACGTCTATGTCACAACCCATCCAAGAGCCGACTATCGGCCTCGGCGAGGACATCGAGGCGTTCGGCTACAAGCAGGAGCTGAGGCGCGGCCTTCAGCTTCACGACGTCGTTCTGTACGGCGTTTTGTTCATGGTGCTGATCGCACCGCAGTCCATCTGGGGATCGCTGCAGGTTGATTCCGGTGGCCTGACCCCGCTCGTGTACATCATCGGATTCGTTGCCATCAGCTTCACGGCCCTGAGCTACGCCGCGATGTCCAGCAAGTTTCCCATCGCGGGTTCGGTGTACTCCTACGTGCAGCGCGCCATCAACCCGCACGTGGGCTTCATGTCCGGTTGGCTCATCTTGCTGGACTACATCCTGGTGCCCTCGCTTCTGCTGGTCATGGTCGCCAACTGGGGAACCACCCTCGTGCCCGGCTCGCCTTGGTGGCTTTGGGTGGTCGTGTTCATCGCTTTCAACACGTTTGTGAACGTGCGCGGCATCACCATGTCGAAAGGCGTTGACTGGATCATCTTCGCCGTGGAGATCCTGGCGCTCATCGTGTTCATCGCTGTGGGCTGCATGTATGTCTCCGGCGGCGGCGGCTACGGCGAGTTCTCCACCGAGCCGTTCTACAAGCCCGGAGAGGTCGACCTCCACTTTGTGGCCACGGCCGTATCCCTGGCTTGCCTGTCGTTCCTCGGTTTCGACGGCATGTCCACCCTGGCCGAGGAAACCTATAAGCCCGAGAAGAACATCGGCAAGGGCATCCTCATCGCGCTGTGCATCATGATCGTCGTGTTCGTGGCTCAGACTTATGTGGCCGCGCTCATTCTTCCCGACTGGGCGAACACCGATCCCGACATGGGCTTCTTCGACGCCTGCTACGCTGCCGGCGGTCTGCTGCTGCAGAACTTCATGCTGGTCATCAACATCGTCGCCATCGGCATCGCCAACATCATGAATGCCCAGATCGCCTCTTCGCGCCTGCTGTTCTCCATGGGCCGCGACGGCGTGCTGCCCCGCGTGCTCGGCAAGGTGCATCCCAAGTACCAGACCCCCTGGGTGGCCGCTATCTTCCTGGGCGCGTTCTCTCTGGTCCTCACTCTGACCGCCGGCCAGTTCGGCGGCATGACGGTACTCGCCCCCATGGTCAACTTCGGCGCGCTGGCCTCCTTCATCGTTTTGAACTTCGGCGTGTTCTGGTACTTCTGGTGCAAGGAGAAGCAGCGCGGCGGAAAGGCCGTTCTGCGCTACCTCATCTGTCCCTGGATTGGCATTCTTATCCTGATCTACGTGTTCACCGGCTTCGATCTACTCACCTATGGCGTGGGCGTCAGCTGGTTCATCGTGGGCCTCATCATTGCCGCGGTCATTTCCAAGGGCTTCAAGGAAGTGCCCGATGCCTTTAAGAACCTGGAAGTGTAGGCGGCGTTCCTGCAGATCCAGCAACTTTGCCCGCCGTAGCGCACGGCATCTTTCGAGCCCCCGACAACGTTGGGGGCTCTTCTTGTATACTAGATTCAGCCTCGAAACTCCCATCTATTTCCGATGAGCTGACCAGGGGGGTTCGTTACATTTTCCCAGGTCAAATAAGTAAATAGAAATCGGAAATAGATGGGAGTTTCGAGGGACGAACAAGAAATAGATGGGAGTTTTGAGAGAACTCAATACCTCTGGACGCGCGAAATGATGGAATCAGTTTGCTGGTCCTTGCGGAAAGGAAAGGGGAGGATTCCCATGAAGATCGGTTTCATCGGATTAGGAAACATGGCCACGGCCATTATCGGAGGCCTGCTGCGCGAGGACACAACGCTCAGCAGCGAAGACGGCAACGCGACTGTGATCACCGCCGCCAACATCATCGGCTCGGCTAAAACCGAGGCCACGCGTCGGGCTAAGGCCGAACAATTCGGCATCGCCGTCACCGCCAGCAATCGCGAGGTTGCCGAAGCCGCCGATGTGCTGGTGCTCGCTGTGAAGCCCCAGTTCTTTCCTGAAGTGATCGCCGAGATCCGCGACGCAGTGAGCGAAAACACCCTGGTTATCTCCATCGCCGCCGGTCTCACACTCGAGCGCATCGCGGGCCTTTTCGACCGCAACGTTACCGCCATGCGGCTCATTCGCTGCATGCCGAACACCCCGGCCCTCGTGAACGCCGGGTGCACCGCCGTCGTACCGGGGCCCGGGGCGACGGAGGCCGACGAAGCTCTCTGCCTACGGCTCATGGAAAGCTTCGGCCGGGCCATCGTCATTCCCGAACGGCTGATGGATGCCGCAAGCGCCACGGCCGGCTCCTCCCCCGCCTTCGTCTTCATGTTCATCGAGGCCCTGGCCGATGGCGCCGTGGCCGCTGGGATGCCCCGCGCGCAAGCGTACGAATTCGCCGCGGCGGCCGTCGCCGGATCGGCCCAACTCGTGCTGGAAACCGGGCGTCATCCGGGCGACCTGAAGGATATGGTCTGCTCTCCGGGCGGCACCACCATCGAGGGCGTGCGGGCCTTGGAAGAAGGCGCTTTCCGCGCATCGGTCATGAATGCCATCTCAGCCTGCGTGGAAAAGGCGAAAGCCCTCTAGCCACCGTTCAAGCCGTGCAGACTGCGTGGAATTGCGTAGCAGCCCAGGAACAGTTCGGCTGTGCAGGGTTCGCGCCCGCTTTTCCTTGCCTTATTATGAAAGGCCAATCGCGTTACGGAAGGGCTCTCCCGAAGCAGAGCAAGGCGCCCTTTCGAAATGCCTCTTTGCTCCTCGTTGAAAGGTTTTGCCATGAGGAAACATATTCGCACCTCCCTTACCCTGCTTATAGTGGCCCTCGCCGCCGCAAGCTTTATGCTCATTCTGCCAGGCTGCGCCGGCGGCTCCAACGACTCGCCTGGCAAACCCGATGCCGTGGGCAATCGCTCTGCTGACGGAGCAAGCGAGGCGACCCTGGGCGACGTCGTCAGCACGGCCATGGTTGCCTACGCCAACGGCGATCAGGTGCTTTTCGTCGACCAGGAGACGCAGACTCCCTACATTCCTACGGAAATTGATGATGCGACCATCATCGTCGACGGGCAGCAGACCGACGAAGAGGCCTTGGTGGCGGGCAATATCGTACAGGTCACGGGCAACGGCATCATGCTGGAAAGCTACCCGGGACAGTATCCTGGCATCACTAAAGTCGAAGTCATAGAAACCGGCAGCCCCGCCGACGCCGAGCAGTACGCCGACATCGTGGACACCGTGTTCGCGGCGCCCGACCAAAGCCAGGTACCCGTCGGCAGCCTCAGTTACAAGACGGATCAGGCCGACACCTCCGTCGTTTTGAATCCCTACGATTTCGATTGGCAGTGGCAAACGGAAGACGGCCAAACCAGCACGTCCCAGGTTGACGGCTCCGCCGCTGACGGAAACGGAACCCTGAACGAAACGATCGTCGATGCGCGCATCCCTAACGCTGTCGATGCATTCGTCGCTTTCTCAGTGAATCCCACGTCATTGGAAATCGAGCGTCAGCCCCTGGTGAAGGGCGAAACCGCCAAGATTGACCCGCAGAGCGATGGCGAGGACGTACCTTGCACCTTGGGCGACGACGGCACTGCGGCCCTGCGCATCGAGCCGAACTACCTCTACGAGGTGAAGGCGACGTTCCCCCAGGGCGAGGCCGAGTACGCGTTCTACACCATAGACTAACTCATCCCGTTCAAATGACGACGGCCCGGCTGAATTCCCCAAACAGGGAGACAGCCGGGCCGTCGTCGTGCTCACCGAGAAACCGGCGTTAGTCGAGACGCCGTAAGGCCGCTTGGCTCTTGCCGCCGCGTTTGGCCACATAGAGGGCCTCATCAGCTACCTGATATAAGTCATCGAAGGTGACGGAGGTGCGCGTACAGACCACAGCGCCGATCGAGATAGAAGGCTGCAAGTCTTCGGGCATGTCGGCCGGACGCGGATTGCGCGCATAAATGCCACCGGAGAGCTGGGCGAGCACGCGCTCCAACGCCGGACCTGGCACGAGGCCTGCAGCGAACACGGCAAACTCGTCACCGCCGAGGCGAGCCACGACATCGTCCTTACGCATGTTGCGCCCGAGGAACGCGGCGATCTCTTTCAGCACGCGGTCGCCTTCCGGATGGCCGAAGCCATCGTTCACTTGCTTGAAGTTGTCCACATCCACGAGGAAGAGGCTGCAACCGTGCGAGCAATCCTCGCTGGCCAGGGCCTTCTCGATGCGCGCCATAGCCGCCTCGCGGTTGAAAACGCCCGTGAGCCCATCCAGCTCGGCCTTCTTCCGCAGCGTGGCCTCGCGCATAACCATATCGTGGGTGTCCAGAAGACGACCCACATGGCGAACGGGACAACCGACGCCGTTGAATAGCACGAAAGACTGGTAGCGGCACCAGATGGGGTCGCCCTCCGCATTGGGTAGCGAGGTTTCCATATCGATGAAGTCGCCTTGCGCAACGATGTCGCGAATGCGCTCGATGTCGTGCACTTCCAGATCGATAGAGCATTCTTTGTCGCAACGCTTCTGCAAAATGAGGTCGTCCGACTGCGGCTCGCGGTTGAACCGCGCCTCGAAATCGCCGAAGATCTCGCCGGTCTGTGCCTGGCAGTCGATATCGAAAATGACGTCGCGCGAGAGCACCGTGAGCATTTCCACCCGCTCTTCAGCCCGTTCCAGTTTGCGCTGATAGCTCATCTTCTCGGTGATGTCGATGATGGTGACGTAGAACCAGGCCTGACCCTCGTCGTCCACCACGTAGCGGCCGCGGTCATCCACCCACACCTCAGCGCCGTCGGGACGGTTCAGCCGGTAGGTGACTGCGTCAGTGTTGCCACACTTGATTTGAGAGGTTATCTCCTCGGTGACCCGCTGACGATCGTTCGGGTGCACCATGCCGATGAAGCTGTTGCCCGTAATGGAGCAGAACTCTTCGTAGGTGGCGCAACCGAACAGCTCCAGCACGTCGCGGCTTACGTAGTCGATCGTGCCCCCCTCGTCATCGGCGCGATAGCGAAACAGGCCTCCGGGAATGCGGTCGAGGAACTCCTGGGATACCTCATCTTCAATCGTGCACCCGTCATGAGAACCGAGCTTGCCCTCGGTCACCCGATGAAAGACCGTCATAACCAGCCCCTTACGTACCTCTTACCAATGGGAAGCCGCCAGCCGCGACCCCCCACGTCTCATTGCTTCCCCACGATCATACCACCGCTAGCGCATCCGGAAACCCCTTGCTGCAACAACTCCTCCCTCATATGTAATTATTTGCTGCGAGAAGGGGAGCCAACGGCGCACGCTATCGCCAGCCCGCAGCGAGCATCACTGCTTCGAGAAGCGCTGCTATACTGACGACGCAGTATTGACGGGGTACCCCTTACGCGTACCCCTTTCGATAGGAGAACCTTATGCGCTATCTCATCGCCTCCGACATCCACGGCGCGCTACCGGCAGCCGAAGCGCTTACGACTCGCTTTCACGAAGAAGGCGCCGACCGACTGCTGCTGCTTGGCGACCTGCTGTACCACGGGCCGCGCAATCCCCTGCCCGAAGGCTACGCACCGGCTGAGGTGGCGAAGCTGCTGAACGGATACGCCGACCGCATTACAGCCGTGCGTGGCAACTGCGATGCCGAGGTGGATCAGATGGTGCTGGACTTTCCCTGCCTGGGCGATTACGCGCTGGTGGTGGACGCAGACACTACGCTGATGCTCACCCATGGGCATCTGGATTTGTCGCGGGTTGTCGCAGGGCTTCCCGCAGGGTCGTTCGTGCTCTCGGGCCACACCCACGTGAAGGGCATCGGGCCGGAAGTGGCACCCGCATTCGTGAAGGACGCCGGGGCCGCAGAATCCGGCAGCAAAGAAGGAGCAGCCGAAGCCTGCCCCGCGCTGTCCGCACAGCCCTCAGTCACCTTCGTCAACCCCGGCAGTATCGGCCACCCCAAAGACGGCTCCGCCAGCTACGCCGTTTGGGACAATGGCACCGTGGAGCTGCGCCCGCTCTTCGGTTGAGAAGGGCTGACCAAGGTCAGCCCCTACAAGCAGAACAGGCCATGGAACCAACGCAACGCCAAGGCAATTTGCCTACGCCATCCATCGACCTCGGGAGAATCTCAGAATCCTGAGATTCATCTTGGAGAAGACGCGTAGCGCAAGCTCTTCCCCTTGCGCACAACACGCAGGCCGTCCTTTTCACCAATTAAGAAATTTCGTAATAGGCAACGCTCTGATCTAAATGGAGCAGATCCATTTAGATCAGCAGTCGTGACCTGTTCTTGGTCAACCTCAAGATTATTTCGAAGTAGCGAACCTTATCAACATCGGTTTGCCGCGCATGCTTTTTAACCTTGTGCCCCCTCTTGTAGACCTTGCGACCCAACATATAAGAGTGATTTCCGCCGCTAATGACGATCGCTGGCTTGTGTATCGAAAGGATGCAGAGAAAACTACCTCTTGGACTCCTTCGCTTCTTGCATGAGCCAGCATAGACCAGCAGCTAAAACAACCGGCATGACTGAACTTTGATCTTCTAACCTTATCTTCCACTCCCTCCGGTTCAAGGTGGTCGGAGGGGGACGTGACTGCCAGCATGCCTTCACAGGCTATTGGCTTTCCGGAGCGAACCCCGTTCTCTTTTCCTGCTCGATGGGGCTAGAGCCCCAAGCGTTCACAGGCTAGCCCCGCATGCCCTGCGGTTGTCTCGACATCATAATGCGCACAGCTTCTTGCCGTATATTCTCCGCTGCGTTTTTATCTCGATCATGAAAGGCGCCGCAATTGGGACAAGTCCAAGATCTATCTCCTAAGCGAATCTCCTGATTCACTATCCCACACTGCGAGCAGCGTTTCGTGGATGGGTAAGAGCGCCCGACTTTAGTAACTATCCCTCCTTGCTCTTCTGCTTTGTAAGTTAGACAATGGACGAACAATGACCAGCCGTTGTCGAAAACCGCCGACCCAAAGTGAAGCACGCGCGACATCGCAACCATATTGATGTCTTCAATTCCAATGACATCGAAGCGATTGGTTATCTCCCTTGATGCCTTATGTATGTAATCGCGTCGCTGGTCGGCGATTTTTCGATAGATGCGGGCCACCCTCTTTTGTTGCCGTCGATAATTGGCCGAACCTCGACGCTTGCGTGACAGTGATTTTTGAGCCCGAGCCAATCGTTCTTGGTTCTTTTTCATTGGGCGAGGATGAGAAGCGGGGAAAGACGTGCTCACAAAGAAAGAAGGCATAGAATAATCGAGACCGATCGATGCGGTACCTTCAATTGCCCCTAGCCTATCTATATTCTGTTTAGTTTTTAAGGGATCAATCTCCACCAACACCCCCGCATAATAATCTCCGCACCCATCTTGAGAGACGGTCACGCTCTTGATGTGTGCTCCTAGCGGCAATGCCCTATGGATCTTTGCCCTTACCTTTCCCATCTTCGGAAGCTTAATCCAGTTGCGGCCAATCTCAATATTGTTCTTGATGAGGTTAGTCGTGTACCTTCGCGAGCTACGCTTCCGGGTTTTATGCCTCGGCAGCCCTTTTCTTGGTTGCTGAAAATACGACCGGAAGGCTTCTTCTAAATGCAGCTGAACATTTATGAGAGCCATTGAGTCAACTTCTTTCAAGTAGGGATAGTCCTTTTTATACTGCGCCGGCGTCTGACGACTCATCTTTCGTCCAGCCCGATATTCTTGAAGCTTGTCATCGAGCATCAAGTTCCAGATCTTTCGGCAGCACCCAAACGTCTTCGCGATGAGAAGCGCTTGCTGAGCAGTAGGGTAAATACGGTATTTGAAAGATCTATTCAAATCGATACATCCCTACTCAACTAGAAATTTAGAACATTTGTATTATACCAGATCTCTCTTCAGGAAGGAATCAAAATATGAGTCCCGTAATGAAAAAAGCCAGAAACCTGATGGCTTCTGGCCTTTCATCTCGATGGTGGTCGGAGGGGGACTCGAACCCTCGGCACGCGGATTTTCAGTCCGCTGCTCTACCAACTGAGCTACCCGACCGGATACGCGGAAACGGTTTCCGTTTCGACGCGAGCATATATTCTAGCGGGTATGCCGCCCAGATGCAAGAACTTTTTTGTCTTAGCCGGCCTTTTGACTCAGTTTACGCTACGAAGGCGACGAGGGTGCCGAGGGCGATGAAAGGCGCGAAGGGCATGGTGCCGGCGAGGAGAGAATCGCGATCCTGCTCGGCGGAAACCTCCCGGATCGCCCCACTTAGGAAAGGCTCGCCGGCGGAAGTCGTTGCAGCGCCCGTGTTGCAATCGCGGCGCCCTCGCCCCATCACTCGGCGACCGAGCTCACGGCCGAGCACGTAGGCGACACTGAGTACGCATGCCGTCAACAGGCAAACGATTCCTCGCTCCAGCCCGAGAAACAGCCCGAGCACGGCCATAAGCTTAATGTCGCCGCCACCAAAAGCCTCCTTGCGCCGGACAAGCTCGTATACCGTCGTCAGAACAAGCAAGCCTCCACCGAACACCACGGCACCTAGGATGCCGCTTGCAAACGAGATGCCGCCAATTTCCAAGCCGGGGGGTACTAGCACATCGGGCGCGGGCCCGAGAAACTCAGCCCGGAAACCCAAGCCCATGTGCGCTCCCGCAAACCCAAGCACCACGCGCCAAGCCAGCCACAGAAGCCCCAGCGCGCCGGCCAGCACATTGGGCACGCGCCGCGACCGCACATCGATAACGGATACGACGGCTAGCAGACCCAGCACGAGGGCGTATGTGACCAGCGTTATGACGGAAACATAAGTCATCGGCGCCGTTTATTCCTCCGAAGCCACGGCTTGAGTGCCATCGAGAATCGCCGAGGCTGCCTCTTCCCGAGCAATCTCCGCCGCGACAGCGTCGGCCGATGCCGGCTTGGCCACCACTTTTCCGCAATCTTTCCCGTCGCCGAAGATAAGCTCGCGCTCCTCGCCAGTGAGCGCCGCGCGAGCCTGATCGCGCAGGTTGTTCACGCCGATGAAGAACTGGCGCATCATGACTACCACCAGATAACGGCCCTTCGGCGTCAGCGTCAGCTCGTCGGCGTTGTCGGTGGCAAAAGCCCCGCACGCGCGCATGAAGCCCATTTCCACAGGCAGACCGCGTTCCACCGACATACCAAAATCGCGCTCGAACTGGCGCTTATCGAGACGCAGACCGAACAGCTGCATCATGAAGCGGTAGCGCATGCGGTCGCGCAGCGAGAACGTGGTCTTGCCCATCATGGACATATGCCCCGCCTCGATGGCCGTGTTGTACTCGCGCACCGAGAACGTGTTCACGTACAAATTCTCGCCCAGATAGGTGATGCCGCCACTGCCGATAGCCGGGTACTCCTCGTAATCGACCACGTACTCGTCGATCATGGCGTCCTCGCCGGCCGCACCGGTGCCGCGGCGATTGAACGTCCAGGCGCTGCCCAGCTCGAACAGGCCCGGCTGCCCGCCAGGCAAATCTCCCAGCAGCAGATCGCAGATGATCTCGTAGAAGCGACGCTCGCGGTTGTAGTCAACCTTGCCCACCGTGGCAGCGAGCGAGCGCTGCACCGACGGCGAGGCCATCAGCGGATAGAACGTCGTCTGGCTCGCACCGGAGGCCACTACCATCTCGATGTCGCGAATGAGCGTGTCCTCGGTTTGCGCCGGGAAGTTGAAGATCATGTCCGCGTTCATCGAGATAAAATACGGGCTCGCTTCCTGAATGCGCTCGAGGATCTCCTGGCCGCTGCCGTACTTCTCGTAGCGATCCATCTGGCGCAGCAGATCGTCGTCGAAGGACTGCACCCCCACAGAAAGGCGCTGCACGCGTCCTTTCAGCTTCTCCAAATACTCGTGGGTGAGATGATTCGGATTCGTCTCGCTAGAAACTTCCTTGATCGAGAACAGATCGCGAGCCATATCGATGGTCTCGCACAGCTCGTCGATCATGATGGTGGGCGTGCCGCCGCCGATGTAGACGGAATCGAAGTCGTAGCCGAGATCCTTCAGCATGCGCATCTCGCGGCGCATGTTCTCGAAATAGGGCTTCG
Organism: Adlercreutzia equolifaciens DSM 19450; assembly: GCF_000478885.1. Taxonomy (NCBI): domain Bacteria; kingdom Bacillati; phylum Actinomycetota; class Coriobacteriia; order Eggerthellales; family Eggerthellaceae; genus Adlercreutzia; species Adlercreutzia equolifaciens. The sequence continues at coordinate 28,396 of NC_022567.1, read as the reverse complement.
CGCGATCCTCGCGGAAGGGGAAGCGGTTGAAGGAGCAGTAGGGGCACAGACGCTCGCAGAACGGCACATGCATGTACAGCATATAAGGCTGCCCCGGGTTGGGCGAGGGCATGAACGCCTCGTCGCAGGGCTTAAGCTGCAGGTAGTTGGCCGTGCACGCCTCCACCACCTTGGAAAGCATTCGTTCTGAAAGCATATCGTGCATTCCTTCTTTCTTGGCTGGTTACCTCGGTTGAGAAGGGCGGACCAAGGTCCGCCCCTACGGAATCTATCCCATGCGCTGAACCTCTAGGCAGCGGCTACTGATCCCAGGCGCTGCGGCCCTGCAAAGCTTTCTTGCCGATATCGTGACGGAACATCTTGCCTTCGAAGTTGATGAGATCGCAGGCCTCGTAGGCGCGCTCGCGAGCCTCTTCGAAGCTGTCGCCCTTAGCCACCACGTTCAGCACGCGGCCGCCGTTGGTGAGCAGCTCGCCGTCGTAGTTGCGGCGAGTACCCGCATGGAAGACCGTCACGCCGGGCAGCTCCTCGGCCTCCTCAATACCCAGAATGACCTTGCCCTTCTCGTAAGCGCCCGGGTACCCCTCACTGGCAAGCACCACGGAAACAGCCCAATCGTCGGACCACTCCAGCTGCACGTCCTCGGGACGACCCTCGGCCACGGCGAGCATGACCTCAACCAGGTCGCTTTCCAAGCGGGGCAGCACAACCTGCGTCTCGGGGTCGCCGAAGCGCACGTTGAACTCCACGATCTTCGGGCCTTCGGGAGTCAGCATGAAGCCGCCGTACAGCGTGCCGCGGTAGTCGCTGGTAAAGGGAGCGACGGCCGTAGCGGCGGCCGCTTTCTCCATGATGGCCACCATGGCGGCCATTTCCTCGTCGGTGACGATGGGCACCGGCGAGTACACGCCCATGCCGCCGGTATTGGGGCCCAAGTCGCCATCGTAGGCGCGCTTGTGGTCTTGCGCCGGAGCCATGGGGAACGACTGCCCGGCCGTGACGAAGCACAGAAGCGAGCACTCGGGGCCCGTCATGCACTCCTCGATAACCACCGTGGAGCCGGCATCGCCGAAGGCGCCGTCGAAGCAGGCGCGCACGGCAGCCTCGGCATCTTCCACAGTTTCGGCCACCACAACGCCCTTGCCCGCCGCCAGACCGTCGGCCTTGATGACGATGGGAGCGCCCTGCTCGCGCACGTAGGCAAGCGCGGCGGCCTCGTCGTCGAAGCGCCCGTAAGCGGCCGTGGGGATGTCGTTGGCTTCCATGAACGCCTTCGAATAGGCCTTGGAGCCTTCCAGCTGAGCACCGTCGGCGTTGGGCCCGAATACCGGGACACCGTCGGCGCGCAGCAGATCGGCCACGCCATCGACCAGCGGTGCCTCGGGGCCGATGACCACAAGCCCGATGTTGCGCTCATGCACGAAGCTCAGCAGCGCCTCGCCGTCGGCGATATCCAGGTCGACGTTCTCGGCGATTTCCGCCGTGCCGCCGTTGCCCGGCGCCACGTACAGCACGTCGGTGTTCGGAGACTTCTGCAGCGCCCACGCGATGGCATGTTCGCGCCCACCCGAACCGATCAGCAGAATGTTCACATTCGTTCCTTTCAGTAATTTCTTCTAAGAAATCACAGGTCGTTCGTAACGTCAGTGCTACTTTTCTCGGAAAAGCAGGGGCTGTTGGCGGCGGAGGGGTCCGCGCGGAGTTCCGCAGCGAATGGAACAGTCCAGTGGACTGTTCCACCGAGCGAGGACTGTCTGAGCACGGCGCCCCTCCGCCGCCAACAGCCCCGAACGAGCAGAGAAGCTACTCGTCTCGCAGCCAGGACATGCGGATAATCGTCTGGTCGCGATCAGGCCCGACCGAGATGATGCTCATGGGCACGCCGCACACCTCTTCCAAATACTCGATGTACTTGCGCGTGTTCTCCGGCAGCTCCTCGTAGGTGCGGCAGCCGGTGATGTCCTCGTCTTTCCAGCCGGGCAGCTCCACGTAAATGGGCTTCGCGTGATGCAACACCGATTGCTGCATGGGGAAGTAGTCGTAACGCACGCCGTCGCACTCGTAGGCCACGCACACCTTGATGGTATCGAAGGCCGAAAGCACATCCAGCTTCGTGAGGGCCACATCGGTGAGCCCGTTCACCTCGGCAGCGTAACGCCCGATGACGGCATCGAACCAGCCGCAGCGGCGCTTGCGACCCGTGGTGACACCGAACTCATGACCGGCGGCGCACAGAAGCTCGCCGTCCTCCGCATCCTGACCGGTGCCGCCGTTCTCGGGGAACTTCAGCTCTGTGGGGAAGGGGCCCTCGCCCACGCGAGTGACATAGGCCTTCTGGATGCCGAGCACGCGGTCGATGGCCTTGGGGCCGACGCCGGTGCCCGTGGAAGCGCCGCCCGCACAGCAGCTGGAAGACGTCACGAACGGATAGGTGCCGTGGTCGATGTCGAGCAGCGTGCCCTGGGCGCCTTCGAAAAGAATGGACTTCCCATCGCCCAGCGCCTCGTTCAGCATATGGGCCGACTCGCACACATAGGGAGCCAGAATGCGCGCATAGGGCAGGTACTCGTCGCAGATCTCCTCCACCGTGTAGGTGTGCAGACCGTAAATCTTCTCCAAGATGGGGTTCTTCTGTGCCAGCACCGCCTCAAGCTTCAGGCGGAAGATCTTCTCGTCCAGCAAGTCCTGCATGCGGATGCCCTTGCGGCCCATCTTGTCCTGGTAGCAGGGGCCGATGCCACGCTTGGTAGTGCCGATCTTCTTGTCGCCGAGGCTCTTCTCGTCGGCGCCATCGAGATCCTTGTGGTACGGCATGATGAGGTGCGCGTCGTTGGAAATCTTCAGGTTCTTGCAGGAGATGCCCTCGGCCTCGAGCATGGCCATTTCCTTCACGAGCACGCCCGGGTCTACCACGACGCCGTTGCCGATGACCGGCACGGCGTTCTCGTACATGACCCCGGAGGGCATCAGGTGCAGCGCCAGCTTCTTGTCGCCGTGGATGACGGTGTGGCCGGCGTTATTGCCTCCCTGGAAGCGCACCACGTAATCGTAGTCGCTGGCGATGAGGTCGGTGATCTTACCCTTGCCTTCGTCGCCCCACTGGGCGCCGACGAGCACTGTGCTGGGCATCTTCAAGTCCTTTCGACGTTGGGCGGGGAATGCCCTGAAAACGACATTCCGCAAGGGCTCAGTATACCAGCCGCACAGGCTAATGCTTCGGAATGGAGGGCTTCGTGCTAAGATTTACGGAGTTAAGACGCTTCCGCTTGCGAAGGACCCTACATGACCGACAACCAGCCACCGCGCCGCACGCCCCCTGCGGCAGATCCTCCCCTGGGCACGCCCGAGGGCGATCGGGCCTTCGTAAGGCGCACGGCACTGCGACGCCTGCAGCGCAACCGGCGCATCTTCAGCATCGTTGTGGGGATTCTGCTCGTGCTGTCCTTCGTGGTCTTTCTGGTGACTGAGTTCATGCAGCCACACCCGTTTAATCTATAGGTTGATCACCGTCGCCGGGCGTCCTGATTGCTTCGCAGCCTTCTTCAAGGCCCTCGCGACCCCTTCGTGACAGGTGAAGAGAATGACCTGGCGCTGCTCCGACAGTTCCACCAAAGCGCGGGCCGCCCCCAGCCGGCGCTGCTCGTCGAAATTCACGAGAATGTCGTCGGCGAGGATGGGAATGGCCCGCCCCACGTTATCGGCGCAGGTGAGCAGCGCAATGCGCAGGGCCAGATACAGTTGCTGGCACGTGCCGAGGGACAAATGCACCGGCTGGCGCGTGCGCCCAAGGGCGTCGGCTACCTCCAGAGTGCCCTCGCGCGTAAGGCTCACGCGAGTCCACCGCCCTTCGGTCATGAGGGACAGCAACCGGCTCGCCCGCAGATACACCTCTGGCTGGCGCTTCGATTCCCAGGTGGCAATAGCCGCCTCCAGCATGTGCTTGGCTAGAAGCAATCGCGCGAAATCGGTGCGCGCCTCTTCCAAGCGCGTGGTCACTTCCTGCACCTCAATTTTGATGCGATCGAAGTCGCGCTCCGTTTCGGCTTGGGCGAGGACGGCGGCCAATTCCCCTGCTCGCTGGTTCATGGACTCCAACGCCTCAATGAGCCCCGTGCGCTGGCGAACGCGCCGCTCGAGCTCCTCCTCGACATCGCCTACCCCGCTTTCAGGCGACAATCCGGCGCGCTGAAGCGCCGCCGCTCGTTCAGAGGCGATTTCCTGAAGGCGATGCTCGGCATCCGCTCGCCGCGCCGCCGCCGCTTGCTGGCGCTGGCGACACAGCGCCATGGCCTGACGCGCCTCGCGGGCCTCGTCAAGAAGCGCCCGGGCCTGGCGCACCGACCCTTGGGCCTCGCCCAGCCCTTCCTCATCCAGCGCCTCGCGTACCTGCGCAGCCACCGATTCCTCCTCAGCCTGGCACGCTTCCAGCTTTTTCTTATCCTGGATCATCACCCAATGGGCGTCGTCGAAACGGGCCTTGCGGGCGCCTTCCTCCTTGTTCGGTCGGAACAACAGGGCGAAGCCGCCGGTGGCCATAAGCGCCGCGAAGACGGAGAGGAGAAATCCGATGGCCATATAGCTGAGGGCACCGCGGGCACGACCCTCGATGAAAAGAGGGACACCCAGAAGAAACAGCACGGCGGGAATGACCACGCAGAATGCCACCTGAATGCGTCTCTTCGATCGCTCGCTGCGGCGATCGGCCTCATCGTCGGCCGTTTCCTGCAGCGCCTCGTACACCGCCACGGAAGACGTGTAGTTCGCGCGAGCCACCTCCACGGCATGGGCCTGCCGCGATTGACGGGTCGCGAGGTTTTCCAAGCGACCACGCAAGGCCCGCTCGTCGGAGGCCGTCAGGCGCGCGAGGCGCCGCCCGCAGGAGCGCTCGTGAAGTTCGTAGTTGCTGGCTGCCTCCTCCTCGCTCTTGGCCAGCCGGGCGACATCCCCTTTAAGCTTGTCGCGTTCGGCATCCAGGGCCGCCAGAGAACTTTTGGCCATGGTGAGCGCCTCAATCATGCGGTTGGCCTCTTCCACCCGCTCTCCCATGGCGGCGCGCTCGGGCTCCAGCTCGTGCAGCTCGCGATCTTGGGCGCGATAGGCATCGGCGACGTCAGCCGCGCTTTGCTGCTCGGCGCGCAGGGCGTTGCGCCGGGCCAGAAGCTGGGGGATCGACTGCTCGGCCGAGGCGGCGCGGGAGGTGAATGCCGCCAAGCGCTCGTTCACATGAGCGAGGGCGTGGGCCGGCGACGAGCCTGTGCCCGAACCGGCCGTCAGCAACTTCGCCGTCGTGTCCGTCGTGTTGCGCAGCGAGCGCAATTCATCGCTGTTCAGGGAAAACATCGTGCGATAGGTGTCCTTGTCGATGTCTTCCACCAGGAAGGTGTCTCCCTGCAGGCCGTCGGCATTGCGGGCGCGGGAAAGCACGAACGTCTCCTCGTCTTCCCTCGCACCCGCGCTCGCGTCCGCCCCCGCCGACCGCGCGAAAAGCAGCGAGCCCGCTCGCTCGGCCCCCTCGGGCTTGTAGGTGTTCCGGTTTCCTCGAGCCTCCTCCCAACCGAACAGCACGCCGCCCACAAAGGAGGCCACCGTCGTCTTGCCCGCCTCGTTGGCGCCCAGGACAATGTTCATGCGATCGCCGAAGGGCCCGACCACGGTATCGTGAAAGCGGCCGAAGCGCTCCAAGTGAATAGAGCGGAGGTAGATGCGCGGCTCGGTCATCGGTCGTCGCCCCCTTGCAGCAGCAAGTCGAGCACAAGCCGGGCGGCCTCGTCCGTGAGCTGGCGCGCCTTCTTCTCGGAAAGCGCCGCCGTAAGGGGAACGTTGCGCGCGAGGTATTCTTCCTGCAAATAGTCGATCTGCCCTTCGACATCCTCGGAGAGCCGATCAACGGTGCGAAGAAACACCGCTGGGAACAGCCCTTCGGCGCGCAACGCCTCTTCATCGATGGGAGCCGTTGTCTCGTCGATGAGACTATCGCAGTAGAATTCCGAGTACGCATCGTTCAAAGAGGCGCGCACCTCTTCCAGCACCCCGGGGCGGCCGAGCACCTCGTGAAGGGAGGTCGCTCCGGTGAGAATGATGCGCGACACCATCATCTCGCAGGAGGCGTCGCCGTTGACCGCGAACAGCTCCCGCATGGTTTTGGACACCAGAGCCGGGATGTTCGTGCAATCGGAGACGTCGATGCGAACCTTTTCCCACACCACCGAGGCCGTGGGGATGAAGCTCACCTTCGGCGGCGCGTCAACCGCCAGCGTGACGAGGTTGACACCGCGCGGACCCGTTTCGCGCACATCGCGCCCTTGAATGCAGCCGGAAAACGCAATGCGCGGCGCGCGCTCGTCGTTGACCCACCGCTTGTGAATATGCCCGAGCGCCCAGTAGTCGAACCCGGCGCGCAGCAATGCCACGGGGTCGGTGGGAGCCTTCACAGGATCGAACGTAAGCCCGGTGTGCAGCACGCCCACCGCAAAAGGCGCCTCGGCGGCACGCGGCCCCAGCGCCCGAATGGCGGCGGCGCGGGTGATACCCTCGGCGATGTTCTCGTTGGGCGACCACACCTTGTTCGGGTAGCCGCGGCCTCCGATGACCGCAAGGGGATGCCCGTCGCGCTCGTACAGGGCGAAATCGGGACGATCTGCGGCGAGCATCGTGGCGGACGGGGGCAACGCGAAGAAATCCTGCTGCCAAAGACTCAGCGGATCGTGGTTGCCGGTGCACAGGTAGGAAGGAATGCCCTCCGCGTCTAAGCGGTTCAGCCCGTCGAAGAAACGCAGGTAGTCGCGATAGGACGCGCGAACCGAATCGAAGATGTCGCCGGAAACGACCATGAAATCAACCTTGCGCGACACGGCTGCTTCCACCACGCGATCCCACGCGCCGGGAATGGCGTCGACCAAACGGCGCGCCCATTCGTCGGACAGCGCCCGCAGGCCGCGAAACGGCGCGCCGATGTGCAGGTCGGCAGCGTGAATGAATGTCAGCGTCTCCGGCACGAACAGACCCTAGAAGCTGCCCACGCGGGAGTCGTCAATGAAGTCCATGAACTTTGTGAACTCGGGATTGAAGGCCAAGTCGATGTCGCGGGTGGCACCGTTGCGGTGCTTCGCGACGATGAGCTTCGCCATGCCCAAGTCGGGGCGCGATTCGCTTTCCGCCTCGATTTCGTTCATAGAGCGGTCGATAAACATGACGATATCGGCGTCCTGCTCGATGGCGCCGGAGTCGCGCAGGTCGGAAAGCATGGGGCGCTTGTCCTTGCCGCGTTGTTCGATGGCGCGGGACAGCTGCGACAGGGCAAGCACCGGCATGTTCATTTCCTTGGCGAGGATCTTGAGTCCGCGGGAAATTTCGCTCACCTGGTCGTTGGTGGATTTGTTGGCCGTCATGGGGCCCGGCTGCATGAGCTGCAGGTAGTCCACAATGATAAGACCTTTTTGGCCCTCTTTCAGGCCATGCAGCTCGCGGCGCCCCTTGGCGCGGGCCTCCAGCACCGAAAGGCCCGGGGTGTCGTCGATGAACATGTCCAGCTGGGAGAGCTTGCCCGAGGCTTCGGCCAAAGCGCCCCAGTCGCCCTCGGCAATAAATCCGCTGCGCAGCTTCGAGAGATTCACGCGGGCCTCGGAGCACAGGATACGCTGAACCAGCTGCTCGGCGCCCATCTCCAAGGAGAAGAACGCCACAGCGGCGCCGGCTTTCGCCGCATTGGTGGCCAGGTTCAAAGCGAAGGAGGTTTTGCCAACACCGGGACGCGCCGCCAGAATAACCAGGTCGCCGCCGCGAAATCCATGAAACAGCTCATCGACGTCCTTGAAGCCCGTGGGAACGCCGGCCATCTTGTCCTTCTGATTGGCGAGACGGGAAATCTCCTCGTAGGCGTCGCTTACCAACTCATCCATCTTGCGGAACGACGAGCTGACGCGTTTCTCGGTTACGTTGAAGAGCGTCTTCTCCGCCTCTTCCACCACCTGATCCAAATCATCGGGCGCGTCGTAGGCCAGAGCGTTAATTTGCGTGGCGGCGAACACGAGCTCGCGCAAAATGGATTGGCGCTTGACGATGTCGACATGGCGCTCCCAGCTGGTGAGCGAGAAGGTGTTGTCGGCCAGCTCGGCCAGATAGGCGCGGCCGCCCACGGCCTCCAGCTGTCCCGTGGACTTCAAGGTGTCGGCGAGAGCGATGGGATCAACGGGGATATGGCGGTTCGTGAGGCTGATGATAGCCTCGAAGATGATGCGATGGGCCGGACGGAAGAAGTTTTCCGGACGCAGCCGCATGACCGCCTCTTCGGTCACCTCCCCGTTGAGCAGGCAGGCGGCGAGCACCGATTGCTCGGCCTCGATGTTCTGAGGCAACTGCGCGCGGGGCGCAAGTCCGGGCGTATTGTTGGCATCCATGGGAGGCTGAGGCTGGTAGGGCATGAAACATCCTTCGCGTCGTCGGTGCGCCTATTGTATCGCGTTTCTTCCCGCGAACGCCGGAACTCGGCTTACCGCCACTGTTTCACGGGAAACAGGCTCATTATAGAAAATGGCCCCTCCGAAGAGGGGCCATCAAAGGGTCTCGCAAGACGAGGACTACTCCTCGGTCTCGGTCACCTCAACCTCGACGGTGCCGTCGGCGGCAACTTCGCCGTCAACTTCAACCATCTCGTCGGCCGGAGTCTCGGCGATATCGATAGCCTCTTCGATAGCGTCGATGGCCTCTTCGGCCTCGGACTCGCCAGCAACGATCACGGTCACCGTGCCCTTGATGTCGCGGTACAGCGACACGGGCACCTGGTAGGTACCGGTCATCTTGATGGGCTTGCCCAGTTCCACACGACGACGATCGATCTCGATGTCGAGCTGCTCGGCGATGGCGTCGGCCACCAGAGGAGCAGTGACGGAACCGAAGAGCACGCCCTCCTCGCCCACCTGGGCGATAACGCGCACCGTAGCGTCGTTCAGCTTCTCGGCCAGAGCGTTGGCATCGGCAATGCGAGTATCCTCGCGCTTGGCGATGTTCTTCTTGCGCTCCTCAAGCTGCTTCAGGTTGCCCGGAGTAGCCTTCACGGCGTAGCCCTGGGTCAGCAGGAAGTTGTTGGCAAAGCCGCGGTTGACGTCGATGACGTCGCCCTCGCCGCCTTTGCCCTGGAGTTCCTTCAGAAGAATAACTTTCATGGTTCTCCTCCCTTCGCCTAGCGGTTGCGGCGATCGCCACGGCCGCTGACAGCGGGAACGGCATAGGGCATGAGAGCCATGACGCGGGCGCGCTTAACAGCTTCCGCGATGTCGCGCTGGTGCTGGGTGCAGGCACCGGTCACGCGACGGGGCTTGATCTTGCCACGATCGGTAACGTACTTGCGCAGCATTTGAGTATCTTTGTAATCGATATACTCCACGTCGTCCTTGCAGAACTGGCAATACTTACGACGAGGCTGCTTAGCGTAATCGGCCATATTAACCTCTTTCGTTTCGCTTAAAACGGAATGTCATCATCGTACACGGAAGAGGAAGCGTCGATAACCGGTGCAGCGGGCATGGGCGCGGGCGCCGGAGCCGGTGCGGGCATGGGAGCCGGAGCACTATAGGCCGGAGCCGCCGGAGCATAGCCCTGGTTGCCGCCGAAATCGCCGCCGTAGGACTGAGCGCCGCCACCGTTGCGGCTCGACATGAATTCGAGCTCGTCAACGATGACTTCGAGCTTGCTGCGCTTCTGACCATCGCGCTCCCATTGGCTCCAGCGAAGCTTGCCCTCGATGGCCACCTTGGTGCCCTTGGACAAGTACTGGTGCAAGCTGCGAGCCCGATTGCCGAACATGGTGCAGTCAACGAAGTTCGGATAATCCTCCCACTCGTTGGTCTGGGGGTTACGACGACGGTCGTTCACGGCCACGCCGAAGCTCATGACGTCCATGCCGGACTGGGTGCTGCGCAGCTCGGGGTCGCGGGTCAGATTGCCGCTGATGATCACTCGATTAATGCTCATTTCTACCTCTTCTCATGGTGAGCGCTTAAGAACGCTCAGTTTCCAACTAGTCGCGATCGGTGCGGGCGACGATCATATGACGCACAACGGCATCGTTGATGCGCAGCACGCGATCGAGCTCGGCAATGCTCTGCGGGTCAGTATGGAAATCGATGAGAGTGTAGTCGCCATCAGACAGACCGTTGATCTCATAAGCGAGTTTACGCTTGCCCCAATTGTCGACGTTGTCCACCACGCCCTGGGCGTCAGTGATCGTCGTCTCGATGCGCTTCATAACGCCAGCGCGCGTCTCGTCGTCAATCGTCGGAGCAACAATAAACAGCAGTTCATACGCCTTCATCAGCTCACCTCCTTTGGACTTTACGGCTCCGGGCTGGTGAAGGCACACACCGGAGCAGGAATAGCCTTGCTATCTTAGCAGAGCTTTCCCCGCTGCGGTTGAACCTGCATTTCTCCATCACGGTAAGCACACATTGCCTCGGTCGCTGGGGCCATGGTAAACCAAGCGAACCGTAAAAATGACGCGGGAATGTCCCGTTTCGTTCCTCGCGCCGACCGTATGGGCGTCGCAAAAAAGGCGGAGCCGAAGCTCCGCCGTTCACATCATGGCGCCCCCGAGAGGACTCGAACCTCCGACGCACGGTTTAGGAAACCGACGCTCTATCCGCTGAGCTACGGGGGCGGATATCTGGATTTCGTCGCTAGATATGTTTGAGCACTTCCATGACAAAATCGCTGTTCAAGGCTAACATGTCGTTGTCGATGTTTTCAATGACATCGTCCTCTTCGGCGAAGAATGCCGGCTTTCTGCCATCCATGCCCGCCAAATGCAGGGCCTGCTGGCCGTGCTTCAAGGCGTAGGCCGATGCGCTGTTGCGCCACTCCATCGTAGCCTCGGGCACTTTCAGCCCGGTGGCCTGACCGGCCTTGCGAACCAAGCGCTTCATGCGGCTCGAGGCCTTCTTGGGAACATAGGTGCCCTCTTTGTCGATCAGCGTCAGCTCGCCGGCACCCAACGCCTCCAGCTCCACGATAAGCGCGCCCTTGAGCTCAGCCTCATGAGCAGCCATAAACGCTTTCATGCCGCCATTGCCGGCAAGTTCGGATCCGAGCGCCACGAACCACACTTCCATATCGATGCGGTCGCTGTGGAACTGCTCGATCTGCTCGATTTCCGGCGTCGGCTCAAAGACGAAATCGGCGGGCAGGCCTTCACCGAACACACTGGACGGATCGGCGGCACTTGTCTGGTTTTCTTCGCCTTCGGACTCATCGTCAAATTGATCACGGGAGAACGCCCCACCCTCGAAATGGCGGCCGCGGCGATGCGAAGAGCGAGGTGCATCGAAGCCGTCCTCGGCAAAATCGTCGTCAAATTCGGGAGAAAACGCTGTCGTTGCGTCGGCGTCCAAATACTCTTCGTCGTAAGCCTGGATATCGCCTTCTTCGCGGAAACTCTCCCAGCCGCCGCGCGCTGCTCCAACTTCGCGGGCATCGAAGCTCTCCTCGACATCGAGCCATTCCTGCGGACTGGATGCTTCCTCACGCTTCTTGCGGCGGAATTTGCCGAAGATACCGCCGAAGCGGCTCTTGGGCATCTCCACATAACCAGGACCAGCCATGGCTCCCGTCTCGGTGATCTGCTCCACATAAGCAGAGTCATCAACATCTTCGACATACATATCGTTCTCGGAGGCATTCTCCAAAAGCTCATCGCCGATAGGCGCGGCCGCTCCCGTCGCCCCCATAGAAGAAAACGTGCCCGCAAGACTGATGCTGCCGGAAAGCGCTGGATCAGTCGTCGTTGTCGTCCTTCCCAAAGACGGCAGCGCGTCGAGCAGCGCCGCTTCCCGCGTGCCTGAAACGGCCGGCGACGGCTCGGGCGTCGTCACCGAGGGGATGACGGCGCTCAAGTCATGCACGCGACCATCATGCTCGGGGCGATCCTCTGAAAGAGGAGCGGCTTGCTGGCAATCATCCATGGAGATGCGCGGAAGCTCTTGGGAGATGCCGATATTGGGCAGCGTAATAGCACGGCGCCGGCGGGGGGCAGCGGCCGGAGCTGGAGCCGGATTCTCGGCCACTTCTCCCACCGAGGGCACCACCACGCGCTGCCCGCCCGCAGGCGCAGCAGAAGCATCAGGCGTCGAAAGATCAATGGGAGGAACCGCCACAGTGGCGCCCGTCAACGGACGCTGGCCATCTCGCACCGTCACATCGGGGTCATCGGTCGGCTGGGGCACAACAGGTACAGCCGGTACAGCAGGCACGACAGGCTTCGAGGCAGACGTCCCGGTTTCCGAAGAGGCCGGCTCGGATGCGATGGCGGGAATGTCGGCCAACATCGCGGAGACCGTGTTGTTCGAAGGAGACGGCAATTGATCGGCCTCAACCGCCGGCACCTCAATGGCTGGCAATACCGGGGCCGACGAGGGCAATGCCTCTTCATTAACAGCCGACGCAGAAGGCGAAGCAGAAATCTCATCGGAGCTCTCGTCCGCAACCACACTGTCCATAATCTCGGTGGGTGTTGCGCCAGCCGCTGCCGAAGCCGCCTGCACTGAAGCGCGCATAACACGCATACGCTCGGAAAGCTCGTCGAGGTTGCGACGCTCGTGTTCTTCGCGCGCGTTAATCTCTTCCTCGGCCCGCTCCAAAGCCGTGGCATACCGCGACCGCTGCACGGGCTTTTCCTTAGCAGGCTTCTTGGCTTGCTCCTGACCCTTTTTGAACCATTCAGGCACTTGATGCTCAGCAGGCGCCACGTAGGCAGGAGCAGCAACAGGGACGACGGCCACGGCAGAGGATGGAGCTAAGCTCTCTTCCGGAGAAACCTCCACGGTACCGTTTTCCTCTCCCTTCGCCGGAGATTCATCCTCTGTTGCCACCTCAGCAGGCGTTGCAGACACCGGTTTCCCCGACAACGCCGCTACGGCAGCTTTGGCGGCCGCCAGGCGCTCGGCAGCCGACTCCATGGAGGTTCCCAAATCCTCGGAAGTATTCCCCGTATGGTAGACAATCTCCGCACCCTCGGGAACAAGTCCCGCCGACACGGCGGCCGCCTCGCCATGAACCGTTGGCTCGGGCGCATCGGGAAGATCCCGAGCGGCAGCGACGCGAGAGGCGACTTCCAAAAGCACTGCCACTCCTGCGGCGTTGCAGTTTGCGCCCTCGTTGTAGTTCGCGAACTTCTCAAGCAGAAACGACGCAACCGGCAAAACCGCTATCACCATGGCAACAGCCAGAAGGACGTTGAACACCACAAGCACGGTGCCGTCGGGAGCGAGCACCATTCGAATCGCCAAAAGCAGCGGCATGACCACCAGCATCGCCAGCTCAACCCAATAAAGGATGGGGAGCACCGCCGGCATCGCGCCGTTCAAATCGCGTCGCACCTTACCGCTATCGTAGTTCGCCACCACGATCACCTTGCGTCTCCGACTCGCTCGCGTCGGCGATTTCGCAGGCAGGTAGCGCGCGACGACGTTCTGACTCACACCACGGTTCAAAAGCCGCGAAAGCACCGGCTTATCGAACACCTCAGCAGCTGCCAACGCAGCGCAGATGAGGGACACCACGATGGCGGGAACAGCCAGCGCCCCAACAATCGTTGCCACCAGCGTCACCAATACTGCCACACCACTGCACAGCGTTCGAGGAAGCGAGCTGTCGGGGTTGCACTGGAAGTCTTCCATAGCAGTCGTCAGACCGGCCTCGGCGGAAAATTGCTCACTTATGTAAAGAGCCGCACGCTGTTCTTCCTCAGTACCCGCCGGCCGGGGGCCGATCTCCTGAGACAGATATGCGACATGTTCGTTCAATTCGGCCATGTACGTTGCCTTTCCTCGGTGAAGAGGGTTCTATGGACATAATTATCGTAAGTATACGCCATTACGAGGCCGTTCCGAGATATTCACGAAGAAAGGCGTCAGCATTTCCCGCTTTTAGGCGCTCGGCTTCATAGGCGCCCTGGTCGGCCTCGATCTCCTCGTAGAATCGAAGAGCAACGATTTGCTCCGGGTCATCTTCCCCGAGTTTTTGGGCCAAGGCGGCCGCTTCCTCCTCCAACGCGTTATAGCGGCTGTTCTGAGCCTCGAGCTCTTCCTTGTTGCGGGAAAGATAGGCCTCGTCGGCAGCAAGGGCTGCCTGCTGCGATTCTATTCTTTTAGCCACGTAGGCTTTAAAGGCCGACAAATCGAGGCCGGGATAGGCCGCTTCGGCTTGAGAGAAATCCTGTTGAGCCTCTGCCAAAAACGCCAGAGCCTCGTTGCCCTTAGCCTGCGAGGCAAGAATGTTCTCCTTGCTCATCTCTTCAGCCAACGCCGTGGCTTCACGAATAGCCGCATCGGCGTTTATCACGGCATTCCACCCCGATCGGGCTTTGAGGAACGCCTCTGTCGCCATCATCGACTCCTCGATGATACTGACCCCCGCATCCAGCATATTAAGGCGCGAGCGAGCGGCCGTCACCACCTGAGAGGCCGCCTCCTTATCGTCATTGTCGCTCAGCGACGACTGCAGCGTCTCCATGGATGCGATAGAGTCCTCTAACTGGGCTCTCATCGGGGCGATCTCCGCGACAACGGCACGATACCCCTCGTTCAGCGCTTCTGCGGAAGGCGCGGCGTCTCCCGTCGCCGAGGGGGAAAGGCGCTTGGCATCGCACTGTTCAATAACCAGTTCGTCAAAGGGAAGAAGGGATTCATCGCAGCTCTTGATGATGTCGACCTGATCATTCAGGGTATCAAGCAGAGACTTCTGCTGCTCCCTCATCGACATAAGAGCTTGGCCGCCCACCAGCGTGATGACCAAAAGGGCGCACACCACCACGAACACGGGCACGATGCCCCTCATTTTTCTATCAACAGCGGAAGAAGAGGCTGATGGAGATGCGGGAGCTTCGCCAGACAAGACGATGGACTGCCCTTTGACCGGTGTTGGCCGAGGCTTCTTCCCTTTCCCCAATGTGAAAAGAGAAGGGCCGCCCGAGCCTCCCTCGCGCCGATCGCGCTCCTCGGCATCGCGAGCCTCACGGGCGGCATCGAGCACGCTGAAGGAAATCTCGTTGGAAGACCCCCGCGTGCGCCGCTTTATGTGCATCGGATGATGCGCCCTCTTCGCTGCCATAACCAGAATGCTCCCCTAGCGGCGCGCTGCTATCTCGTCGACGATCTGAGCCGCCGATAGGAATCGGATATTCTGGCTGGGAAGTGATCTCAGGAACGTCTTGCCGTAGCCCTTCGTAATAAGACGCTTGTCCGCAAGGATCAGAATGCCCCGGTCATCAGCTTTGCGAATAAGACGGCCTGCTGCCTGCTTCGTTTCCAACACTGCCGCTGGCAGGACATAGCGCCGCCAGGCGGCATCGTCACGAGCGGCCCGTTCGCAAGAAAGGGGATCCGTCGGCTTCGAGAAGGGCAATTTCGGTATCACGACACCCTTCAGCGTGGCGCCCGGCGCATCGAATCCTTCCCAGAAGCTCTTTAGGGCGAAAAGGGACAAATGCTCGTCGGCGAGGAAGTCATCGCGCAGGCCCTTCACCGACACGCCCCACTTCTGGCACACGACGCGCAAATCGTCTCCCTTCAGAGCCGGCTGCACCTCTTCGAAGCACTTCTCCATTTCGCGGCGATTCGTGAACAGGGTGAGCATCGACCCGTTCTGGGCACGGTGAGCGTCGATGAGCAGGCGCTGCAGAGCACCGAGATAACTCGGATCATTGGG
Organism: Adlercreutzia equolifaciens DSM 19450; assembly: GCF_000478885.1. Lineage (NCBI taxonomy): Bacteria > Bacillati > Actinomycetota > Coriobacteriia > Eggerthellales > Eggerthellaceae > Adlercreutzia > Adlercreutzia equolifaciens. Next base: position 12,703 of record NC_022567.1, on the reverse strand, counting down.
TTCGGGCATATCGTTGACAACATAGACAACCATCTGATTGTCGAAGTCGTAGCTTGAGGCAAGCAGCAGCTCGTCGGCAACGGAAAACTCGCTCTCGTTCAGCCCCATGGCCTGGGAGAAGCTGTTGAAGCTGCCGTCAACGGTCAGCGTGGCCGACGCATAAACCACCGAATGGGTCCGCGCATACAAGGTCTCGTTCAGCGTCTCCCCCACCGATACGAGCAAGGCCTCCAGCTTGTTCTGCGGACGATCGGTCTTGCGACTTAAGCTCGCCGCATACACATAGCGCTCGGGACATTGCGTGCAGATGACCTCGACGTTCTGAATGATCTCCTTCATCTCCATCGCAATGGAGGCAATTTCGCGCTGAATGACGGCGGCGCCTTCAACGTCCTCCAAATAACCCACGAGTTCCTGGCAAACCGTCACCATCTTCTCGGCGCGCTCGGCCATGGCGCGACCAAGACGGGCAATGTTTTGGAAGAGAGAGCCGTGGCGAATCTCGTCATTCAACCAAAGATCCACCGTCTCGTAGCCCTTCGAGCGCTTATTGGTGTCATAGAAGAACAGGTCGGGCAGCGCCTTGCAGAACGCCTGGGCCGCTTCGCCGAATTCAGCGCCCGCACGGCGCGCCTTCCCCGTGAGCCCATAGAACAGCGTCGTCGAGGATTCATTGCCCGGCATGACAACGGTGCGCTCCGCCCGCACGAAGACGTTGCGCCGAGATTCCTCGGAAGCTACGCGGCGCGCGAGGGAGAGAATGTCTTCCTCTGCCAACTCAAGGGAAAATGCGCGCCGTGCCTCGCTTTCGGCGCTGTGTGCCTCATCCACCACCCAATAGCGGATGGGCGGGAGCAAGCCTCCGTCGGCGGCAAGATCGCAGAACAGGAGGCTATGGTTGGTAACGACGATATTGGCGGCCTCGGCCTTGCGGCGCGAACCGTGGACGAAGCAGGACGTGCCGAAGAACGGGCATTTGCGACGCAGGCAATCGTGGCTCGTGGTGGTGATCATCCAGCGCGGCAGCGTGCGGTAGTCGATCTTCAGGCCGTCGATGTCGTCGTAAGCCGTCTGCTCAATGAAGGAAAGCAAGGCGGCAAGGGCCGGAGCCTGAGGTTTTTGCTCCTTCCCCACGGTGCGCATGCCGGGGCCTTCCACAACGAGGCGCTCCACCTTGTGCAGACAGGGATAATGGGAGAACCCCTTGAGAGCAGCATAGGTGAGGTCGGCACCGAGCTCCTCCGAAAGAGCGGGAAGCTCATGATAGACCAGTTGGTCGAGGAGAGCGTTCGTCTTAGTAGCTACGCCGACATTAATACCGTTATCTCGGGCAATGATGGCTGCCGGCAAAAGATAGGCCATGGATTTGCCCACGCCTGTTCCTGCCTCCACCATAAGATTGCGCGATCGGGCAAACGCATTGCGCACTGCCTCGGCCATAGCCACTTGCTCGCCGCGCTGCTCGTACTCTTCGTACAGGGAACCTACTACGCCCTCAGCGGTGAACGCTTGGGCCACAGCATCGGCCGTGGGGAGCAAGAGAGATCGTCCTGGATCGGCGGCGATTTCATCGGCATCCACGAGCGGTCTTAGATCGGTTTTTCCTACACGTTCGCGACGCAGGGTGCGCAGCGAGAAAGGAAGCGGTTTCTCCTCGCTCGTCTCAACCGCGCGCTCGGCAAAATACTTGAACACCACAACCGTTGGCCAATCGTTCGGTTCCGCCATAGAGGCGATTTCCCGCAGCAACATAGTCGGCATGGCTTCCACAGCAGCAAGCAGAATACGCAGGAGGGCACAGGTCGCCGCCACATCTTCATCAGCCCGATGCGTTGACCGAGGAGCACCGAAGGCCTTCACGAGATCGATGAGTCGATGGGATTTCATGCGGGGCAGCGCGATGCGGGACAAATCGAGGGAATCGACCCAAGTGTTCTCGAGCAGCGGATAGCCCGTCGGATGCTTCGTCGTGAAATTGCGGTCGAACTCGGCATTATGGGCCACGACGACGGCGTCTCCTACGAAAGCGGCCAGATCGGCTAGGGCCTCGGACGCCGAGGGAGCGTCAGCCACATCCTCATCGTGAATATCGGTGAGATGGGCAACATCCTCAGGAATGGGCTTTCCCGGGTTCACGAAGGTAACGAACCAGTCGACAATCTCGCCGTTTTCCACCCGTGCCGCTGCAATCTGCGTCAACTCATCATGGGCGAGAGAGAATCCCGTGGTTTCCGTATCCAAAACAACGACATTATTATCGAACCGGCCAAAATCGCTCTTTTGGGCCCGTTCGGGCAGCGACTCGTAGCGCGCGATAATCTCCGACGGCGTTCCGTCGCTGATAAAGTTCTTCAGCTGTCTTTCGAGGGGGGTGGTGTCACGTGACATAGCGCAGCCTATCTTTCGCGGCGCCCTTGGTGGTGAAAAAAAGGAACCTCGGCCTAGCGAGTGTTCCCTGATTCATCGGGCTCGGTTATGGTGTTCTCGACAACTCACGGTATTGTATCAGCCAGGGCGGAGAGAATATTCATGGAACGGTATTTCGGTACATATCAAACATTTCGAACGGTCTCAAAGAAAGATGCGGCGGTGCTTATGGGTTCCAACACCCTCGTGGGAGACCGATACCGCATCAATCTCACTATGGACGAGGGTGTCCATCGCGCTTGGCTTATCAACAAGTTCAACGAAACTATCGGTTACTTCGACGACAGTTTCTCACGCGAACTGAGCCTGTTTGCAGCGGAAGGTCTGGAACTCGTGGGAATCCTCTCCTTTGTCGCCTTCACGGAAACACCTGAGCCAGGTGAATATTGGGGACAAGCCGCAGTTGTCGGGTACAGCCCCCATTACGCAGAAGAATTCAACCAGTTCATCGACGGCGTCTGCGGGCTTATCGGTAAGGGCATTCGCCCGAAGCTGGCGTTGAAGGGGCCAGCTGTCGACGAGATCATCAATTCGAACGGCACATGGCTTCCGAGCGAGCGCGAGCCTCTCCCCGAGAAACAACGAGGCATGGCGCTGCTCAAAACGCGCCGAGGGTTCATCGACGGCCTCGTGGAGGCTGGACGCACGGGCAATAAAGGTTGCTATATTCTCAGCTGGGCCTTTCTCCTTGCCCTCGTTGCCGCCATCATCATCGGCCTGAAATCTTGCGGAGTGTTCTAAAACGAGAACACTTGTTTTAGTTATCTAATCGGTAACCGTAGGGGGCGACCTTGGTCGCCCCTCGGCCGCAAGCGCTTACTCTCCCTCCTCGAAAGCATATTCAATGAGCTTCGTGCATAACTCAGGGAAGCTGATGCCTGCCGCCCGGGCCGCATCGGGAAGAAGCGAAGTCGCCGTCATGCCAGGGATGGTATTGGTCTCCAGAATCCACGGGATGCCATCCTCGTCGAGAATGAAATCGGAACGCGACACGCCACTGCACTGCAATGCCTTATGGGCGCCGACAGCGGCGTCCATTACTTGCTTGGTTTTCTCCTCATCGAGAGGTGCCGGGCAGATATGCTGCGAACCGCCGGGCGCATATTTCGATTCAAAATCATAGAAGTCAGCTTTAGGAACAATCTCGATGACAGGTAAAGCGAAAGGATCCCTGCTTCCCAACACGGCAACCGTGAGCTCGGTACCTTGAATATACTTCTCAACGACAACAAGCTCGTCAATTTCGAACACACGCTCGATGGCATCAGCAATAGCTTCTTCGCCTTCCACGATGTAAATGCCCAAAGCGCTGCCTTCGGTAGCCGGTTTCACGACACAGGTTCCGCCCATAGCCAATGCAAGCTCATGAACGGAATATTCCTCTCCTTTCTTGATATATTGATAGGGAGCGGTAGCAATGCCTTCGCGCTGGTAAAAGAGCTTGGATTGGGCCTTGTTCATCGCCGTCGCGCTTGACCACACACCTGGTCCCGTGTAGGGAAGACCGATCGTTTCCAGAAATCCCTGGAGCACGCCATCCTCGCCGCCTTTTCCGTGAAGACAGAGAAAGGCAACGTCGAAGGGCTCCTCAATGAGCTTTTTCAAATGATCCTTCTTCGCCGGATCCAACTCCTGAACAATAAACCCCGCTTCACGAAGCGCCTCCCCGGCACCTTTGCCCGATGCAAGGGAAATTTCGCGTTCCCCACTGGTTCCTCCAGCTAAGAGGGCGACGCGGCATTTTGCGGGTTCAACTACTGCTGCCATGGAGCATTCCTTCCAGACGGTAAATCTCTGGAGGCAGTATATCAGAGCAACGCCACCGTCTATAATGAACCTATGAATAACGAACTGATAAAGCTTACAGAAGCCGAACTCGAGGATCTTGTTACCTCGTGGGGATACCCGCGCTTTCGCGCAAAACAGATCCACGAGTGGGTTCACCGCCATCATGCGGCTTCTTTCGATGCCATGTCCAACCTTCCGAAAGACCTCAGGGCGAAACTTTCTGAGTTTTTTCCGCTGGAGATGGTAAAAATTTTTGACCGACAAGTTTCCTTAGATGGGACACGCAAATATGTTGTGACCCTGGCCGACGGCTCATTAGTTGAGACGGTGGGCATGCCCGTCTACCATCGAGACGGCTCTCTTGATCGGCTATCAGTATGCGTTTCCTCTCAAGTAGGATGTCCTATGGCCTGTCAGTTCTGTGCAACTGGCCGCGAAGGCCTTACACGGAATCTCACGGCTGCAGAAATCATCTCCCAAGTGGCTCTCGTCCAAGAGGATTTCCAAGAACGGGTAAGCAATGTCGTTGTTATGGGTCAGGGGGAACCCTTCCTTAACTACGATGAAGTTCTTGCTGCTTTGCACATTCTAAACAGCAGGGACGATTTTAATATCGGAGCGAGACATATCACGCTCTCTACTTGCGGCATCATAGATGGGATCGATCGTCTCTCCCAAGAGCCAGAACAATTCACGCTCGCCGTGTCTCTTCATTCGGCTCTACAGGAGAAGCGTGATCAGCTTATGCCGAAAGTGACAAAGCAACCTCTTTCGGATCTTAAAAAGGCTATGGAGAGATACACCCAGTCGACCAACCGTCGTATCTCCTTCGAGTATCTCCTCATCAAGGATGTCAACGATTCAGAAGAAGATCTTCAAGCACTTCTCGACTTCTGCGATGGGCTACTCTGCCATGTCAACCTTCTCCCGGTGAACACCGTAGAAGGATCTCCTCTACAAGCCGCCTCACCAGCAACTGCAAAGCATTGGGTCGAGACGCTGAGCCACCATGGTGTGGAAACAAGTTTCAGAAAATCCCGCGGAGCTGATATCGACGGAGCATGTGGTCAGTTAAAAAACAAGTTGGCGCAAGAAACCTTTCGTTAACTCGTCTTTCTCTTCTCATGTTTCACGTGAAACAAAGATAACTAATGGCATGTTATGTAAAGTGCTTTCCCTTACCTCATACTAGGGTCTATAACGACTTCTTTCAACAAAAGAAAAGAGTCTGTTTCACGTGAAACAGACTCTTTTCTTAGTTATTAAATGCTATTGGAAGTTACTCACCAACAAGCTCACTGAAGAGTCGTCGCAAATCTTCCTCATCCTTGAATTCAATCTCGATTTTATTCTTTCCTTTGGACGATTTCACACGCACGTTAGTCTTCAGTGTCTCGCGTAAGGTCTTCGCCACAGACTTGTAAACCGCAGGCATCGGTTCACGGGGAGCTGAAGCAGAGCTGTCCTTTTTGCCTGACATAAGGCGAGCAAGATTCTCCGCTTCGCGCACGTTCAAACCATTATCGATAATCTTCTGAGTCAAGGAAAGACGACCTTCAGCTGTGGGCACTGAAAGAATGGCACGAGCATGGCCCGCCGTGATCTTTTCCTCAAACAGAAGCTGCTGAGCCTCTTCAGGAAGATCAAGAAGTCGAAGTGCATTGGCGACAGTCGAACGACCCTTGGAAACTGCCTGCGCCACTTCTGCCTGAGTCATCGAGCGCCGCTCCATCAACCGACGGTATCCGTAGGCCTCCTCTATCGGGTTCAAATCAGAGCGCTGGATGTTCTCGATCAACGCAAGCTCGAGAGCCTGGTCGTCATCAACCTCTTTTATACGAACGGGAACCTTCTTAAGGCCAGCAGCCTTAGAGGCTTGCCAACGGCGCTCACCGGCGATGATCTGATAAGTGCCATCGGCTATTTGTCTTACAAGAATAGGTTGAAGCAGACCATCTTTTTCAATAGAAGCAGCGAGTTCTTCTATTTCCTCTTTTTTAAATTGGGTTCTCGGCTGATCGGGATTAGGAGCGATTCTATCAATCTCCACCTCATCAGTTTCCCGTACAGGAACCTCCTCAATCCTTGATTCCTCAATAATGGCTTCTCGCACAAAGGGTTCAGAGACCTTTACTGGTTCTTCCTCCAGCTCAACCATCGTTCGTACGGGCCGTGTGGAAATAGGGGCCTCTCGCACTGCCTCTTCATCTACCTCAATTGTCACTCTCTGGCGCTCAGGCGCAGGGGAAACAGGGGCAGGTGATTCATAGGAACCGGGGAGGAGGGAACCCAGACCTCGACCGAGTCCTCCACGACGTTCGGGCTTAGCCACGAGCAATCACTTCCTTCGCTAATTCAATATAGGAAAGAGCGCCTCTTCCCTTGGGATCATATTGGGTAATCGGCTGCCCAAAACTCGGAGCTTCCGACAATTTAACCGTGCGAGGAATAGGCGTGGCAAACACCAAGCGCCCAAAATACTCACGCACTTCATCGACAACCTGCTTCGAGAGCGTTGTACGGCTATCGTACATAGTAAGAAGAATGCCGTAGATATCCAGAGTAGGATTAAGGCGGGATTTGACACGCTTCATTGATTCGAGAAGTTTTGTCACACCTTCCAAAGCATAGAACTCGCATTGGATAGGAATAAGCAATTTATCGGCCGCTACGAGAGCATTGACTGTTAAAAGACCCAAAGAAGGCGGGCAGTCGATGAGAATGAAGTCATATTTGCCCCGCATACCGCCCACAGCATCCTTGAGGCGATTCTCTCGCGCCATTTCCGAGACCAGCTCAACTTCCGCTCCCGCAAGATTAATCGTAGCAGGAGCAATGTCTAACCCCTCGGCGATATCAGGAATAATTACCTCTTCAAGAGGAACATCATTAAGGAGAACGTCGTAGATGCACTGCTGTATGAGACTCTTCTCAACGCCAAGGCCACTGGAGCAATTTCCCTGAGGGTCAAGATCGACAAGAAGCACCTGTTTGCCCATCTCTCCCAGTGCAGCTCCAAGGTTGATTGCCGTTGTCGACTTCCCTACGCCACCTTTTTGGTTAATGATGGCGATGATCTTCGTCTGTCCGACAACATGACGCACCGGCTCCTTGTCTTTATAGCTCTTCAAAGGTTCTTGAGAAATCACAGGAGCTGCGTAATCCTCAACCTCTCTGACAACCACTTCAATATTTTCAGGATCGTCAACGAGTTTCTCTTCAGCGACTACCACTTCTTGTTCCTGAGTCTGAGGTCGATCAACCTCTTCGACAGTCCGGGCTTGTTTTGTGTCTCGTTTAAGACCATCAAAGAATCCCACAGGAACCTCCTTCCTTGATTGGAGCACAGTATATCATCGCCTCAAGCCGGTTCAGGCGATGTTCGACAGAAGGATTCAAATTGATCGTGTTTCACGTGAAACACGATCACATACTATATTCAGCTTCGAGGGCGAAGTGGCTGTTTCTGAGCCAAGCCAATTCTTCGAGGGAGCTTGATGCGTGGCTTGCCGATTTTCTCAAACACCACAATCGTTCTTGTAGTCTCTCCATCGCTCAAGCAAATCTCACGCTGAGAGATCATTTTCATACCAACAAGGTCTTGCACAGCAAGCGCTTCCTCAAGCTCCTCTGATGACAGCTGGGCCTTATAGCACACTAAGCGACCGCCTTTTTTCAAAAGGGGCGAAGCAAGCTCTATAAGAGAAACGAGCTTAGACAGAGCTCGTGCTGTGAGGACAGCAAATTTCTCCTTGTACTCCAGAGGAAGATCCTCGATGCGCTCGCTTGATGTAGAAATCTGCTCACTCAACGAAAGATCATCGAGGGCAGATTGAACAATAGCCATTTTCTTCTTCACCGAGTCAACGAGAAGTGTCTTTCTTCCTGTTGCAAGCGCAAGAGGAACTCCAGGGAAGCCACCTCCCGAGCCAAGGTCTCCATAGAGACCAGCAGGAGCTTCATTGACCTCTGGCAAACCTACCAGCGAATCCTCTATATGAAGGAGGCACGCTTGCTCCCCATCAGTAATGCGAGTAAGATTCGTGACCTTATTTGCTTCAAGGATTGAATCAAGATAGCGTTGCATCAAGCTCATCGTCTGATCTTCTGCCATCTCAACTCCTTCCCATAGGCGAACGTGTCCATAATAAAGGAAATGGGACGTGCTTTGCGCGTCCCATCAGCACGTTAAAAGTATCCGAACAGTTTTTACAGAGGAACCACGACTACATGACGGGAAGGGCCCTCTCCTTCAGAAACAGTCTCGACGCGATCATCGTCTCTCAAGGCAATGTGGATAATCCGGCGCTCATAGGGAGTCATCGGGCGCAATCCAACTTTACGGTGCTGAGAAGCAGCACGATTAGCAGAGCTGTGAGCAATCGACTCGAGTTTCTGGCGCTGGCGGTTCTTGTAGCCCTCAACATCGACAATAACCGGATAACGGAAGCCAATGGTACGTACCGTTATCATCGACACAATGAATTGCAGCGCGTCAAGAGTTTTCCCATGGCGACCAATAAGGACAGCCATATCTTTGCCGCTGATATCAAGAATCAGTTCGCCCTCGTCGCCCTCGTATTCATCAATAGTCACTTCGCCGACATTGAAGTACTGGAGAATATCTTGGAGCGCCGCGATAGCAGTGTCAGCAATAGTATCGAGCATCTCGTCCGTCACGATAAGCTCGTCCTCTTCAACAACCTCTTCGGTATTAATGGGGTCTGCAGAAGACTGAGAATCCTCCACCACCTCGTCTTCTACCTCTTCAATCATGTCCTCGAACTCTTCAGTCATTACAGGCTCCTAACCTTAAACACCGCGGTTGAAATGATGCCGCGGAACGTACAAAGGGAGTGTTTCATGTGAAACACTCCCTAAAATCAGTAAGGTCTAGCGCTTTTTCTTGGGACGCTTCTTCTTCTCTTTGCGCGTGACGTTAACCTCTATCGGCTTGACAACGAGAGCTTCTTCCTCCTCTTTACGCCGATCAGCAGCACGGCATCGCGCAAGCGTCAACTGATTCTGACCGATACCGATAAGGGAGGATGCGCCCCAGAACAGCAACACGCCCGCCGGCGAACCCCAGGAAATCCAAAGCATCATAAGAGACATGATCGCGCCCATCATGAGCGTCTGATTTTTCTGCTGGGTGTTTTCGGTTTTCAACTGCTGAAGAACCATCGGAAGGAAGGTGGCGCCAGCAAAGATAATCATGAGAATGAGATAGGGAACAAATGTTCCGAATCCCTCGCCGAAGGCCTGGGAGGGCGTCGTGACGAGATTCGGCACCAAGTTGTAGAAGGAGTACGTGCCCTCACCAATGCGATCGCCCATCTCGCGAAGCACCTGGAACAGAGCAATAAAGATCGGCATCTGAAGCAGCATCGGAAGACAACCAGCGAGCGGGTTGAACTTCATCTCCGCGTAGATCTTCTGCATCTCCTGGGATTGGCGCGTGGGATCATCGGGGAAACGGTCTTTCAGGGCCTGAATCTTCGGCTGCACCTTCTGCATAGCATAATTGGACTTCGCTTGCTTATGCATGAGGGGCGCGACGATGATACGGAAGATAATCGTGACAATGATGATCGCCAGGCCCCAGTCATGGCAGAAGTTATAGAAGAACTGGATAATGTCGAAGATCCAGTCTTTAAAGATATCCCACATAACTTACCTTTCCAAATGCACCGGCGACTCAGGGAACGGGATCGTACCCACACGGACCGCCAGGGCGGCATCGCAGTATCCTCTTTGCAGTGAGCACGAACCCTTTGCAAAACCCATACCGCTTGAACGCGATGAGTCCGTACTCAGAACATGTGGGAATGAAGCGACAAGAGGGGGGAAGGAGTGGTGAAAGAGCCATTCGGTAAAACACAATAAGACCGATAGCAACCAGAGTCGGAACCCTCTTAATGCGTACGAGCAGCTTCTTCAACGGTGTTCTTCCCTTCGCCTTGGGCAAGGCGCTCAGCGACATTTCCGCATGCTTTCAGCACTTTACTATAAGAAGCCCGAGTGAGGCCCGATTTTGCCAGAAATATCACGTCAAAGCCGGCCCACGGCCCACCCATCTCCATGCAGAGTGCTCGCAAGCGGCGTTTGGCGCGGTTCCTCCAAACGGCATTCCCCAACTTCTTCCCCGCAATAAAAGCGACACGACCGGAATGGCCGTGTCGCTCATGATTGCTCTGCTTGTCGTCCTGCGCGCCTACAATAACGGTAAAGTATGGCGTATGAAGACGATGCCCCGTAGAGAAGAGCTGGGAGATTTCAGTGCTGGATTTAATAGTCTGCACCTAAAGATCTCCTAGACGGTGAGACGCTTGCGCCCCTTAGCACGACGGGAAGCGAGAACAGCGCGACCACCCTTGGTAGCCATACGGGCACGGAAGCCATGGCACTTGGCGCGCTTGCGTTTGTTCGGTTGATAGGTGCGTTTCATTGTTTCTTTCCCTTTCATGGTTTAAAGAGTAGCTTTTGAATTATACAACGCAAAAAAGTACTGTCAACGGGGCGAACAGAAGAATAAGGAAGATGGCTGCGAAGGGGGTTGCGGTAGGGAGGCGAAACCATGAAGTACCGGTAACGGCTGTGCAGAACTAAAAAGTAGTCCCCATTGAGGAGGCATTCTAAAAATAGAATCCAAATAGTAGTCTCAATAAGGCGAGTGGATTAGTCGACAACTGGCATAGCCGCAGGTGAGGAGCTTGCTAGCGTACTTACTGCTTGGTGAGTTATCGAGCGCGCTTGTGAACCATGCGCTAGCGGCCATCCTCTGCTGTCTCCCGTTGTCGTTGAAAAGTCGTCCTGTTATGCGCAGGTTTTCCCTTCTTATCAAGAGTTTGTGAACAAACTAGTCCAGCTCGCAGATGATCTTCTGCAGCACCTCAATCTCTTCCTGGGTATCGCGATCGGTCTTCAAACGCTCTTCGATGCTGGTTGCCGAGTGGATGGCGGTCGAATGGTCGCGATTGAATTTCTTGCCGATATCGCCGTAGGGGAGGTCGAGCAGTTGTCGGCACAGGTAGATGGCGATCTGTCGCGGTCTCACAATGGATTGGGATCGCTTGGGGCCTACCATGTCGCTATGGCTCACCTTGAAGAAGTTCTCCACTTCCCGCTGGATGTCCTCCACGGTCAAGCTTCGTGACATGCCGCCGGTGAAATGGTTGGCTAGAAGCTCGCGCACTTCATCGATGGAGATATCGCTGCGATCGCAGTAGATCATGCGATAGATGACGGTATTCACGGCGCCCTTGAGCTCGCGGATGTTGGATCCGGAGTTCTCGGCGATGTACATTTGAATGTCGTCGGAGAGGGTGAAGTTCCCCAGGCCCTCGCTTCGGCTGAATTCGTCGGTGAAGGATTTGACGATGCCGAGTTTGGTTTCCACTTCCGGCGGCTGGATATCGATGGTGCCGCCGCTGTAGAAGCGAGATTTCAGACGCTCGTCGAATTGGATGTTCTTGGGAGCGCGGTCGGCGGAAAGCACCACCTGCTTGCCCTGGCTGGTCAGCGTGTTGAACAGCTGGAAAAGCATGTTCATGGATTCCTTCTTGCCTTGAAGGTGCTGGACATCATCGAGGAGGAGGATGTCCGCCTGCTCGTAATAGGCGCGGAAGTTGCGGAAGCTGACCTTCTCCTGATCCTTGATGGCGCCGGCCTCTGAGTACTTCGAGACAAAGTCCTGAGCATCCACATAGACCGTTCGCATCGAGGGACGCGTTTCCTCGATGTAGTTCTGAATGGCCCTCATGAGGTGTGTTTTGCCCAAGCCGCTCTTCCCGTAAATGAACAGGGGGTTAAGGGGAAGCCGTCCGGGGGACTCTGCAACTTCGACGGCCATGGAATAGGCCATGCGGTTCGATTCCCCGATAACGAAGTTCTCGAACGTGAGGGAAGACGAGGGATTCGAAGACCGCTCGGCGACCGGCTCCTGGGAGAGCGGTGCGGGCGCGGGAGGCGCGTAGTGATCGACCACGACGTCCTCTACCAAGGGATGAGCGACCATGCCGGATGGTTCGAAGGGGGCCGCCTGAGACAGGGGAGCACCATAGGCCGGCGGTGGGGGAGCAGATGCCGCGATGGGCTGAGAGGGGAGAGGCTCCATCGTCGTTGCCGCTGGCTGCGCAGGTGCTGGTGCCGGCATCGGTTGTGAGGGTGCCGAAAGGGGAGCCGCTGGGGAGGGTTGTGCCACGGCAGCGCTTTTGCGCTGCTCTTGAGTAGGATCGACGGCAATGGCCACCGCGAATACGACGCCGGTGAGATCGCGCAGCGCGCGCACGATCACCTCGGTGTAATGCTGCTCGACCCATGTCTTTATAAAGTCGTTGTCGGCGGTGAGCATGAGAAAGGAATCGCTCATGGCTTGGGGAACGAGCCGCGAGAAAAAGGCGGAAACCTGGGAGGGGTCGATATCCTGGTAGCTTTTGACCTGGGCGCAAATGCGCGCCCATTGTTCGTTGAGCGTCTCGCTATCCAT